>JANXMC010000080.1 GCA_025354825.1 Myxococcales bacterium | reverse complement strand
GCCGACTACCTCCTCGAAATCGCCAGCATGCTCATGGCCTACGGCTGCCCGAGCTACAGGCTCGAGGAGGTCGTGCGCGCCCTCGCCGCCGACGACGGCCACGAGGCCGAGACGTTCGCCCTGCCGACGGGCGTCTTCATCAGCCTCAAACGGTGGGCCGACAAGCCCCCCGTTCACCGCATGGCGCGCGTGAAAGAGTGGGGGGTGAACCTCGAACGTCTCGTCCACGTCGACGTCGTCTTCAACGACGTCGCCGAAAAGCGGTGCACCGTCACCGAGGCTCGCGCGCGCTTGAAAGCCCTCGCGCTGCAGCCGCCAACGTACGGCCGCCCCCTCGTCTGGCTCGCCGTCGCGACATCGTCCGGCGCCGCCGCCGTCTTCTTCCGCGGCGGCTTCGTCGAGGTCGTCGTGTCCGCGTCGACGGGGCTCGCGATCTACGCGTTCGGCCGCGCCATGCGAAAAAACCCGTCGGGGCGCTTCCTCGTCGACTTCGTCGGCAGCCTCCTCGCGGCGATGCTCGCGTGGGCCGCAACGCGCGTGAGCCCGCACCTCGCGCGCGAGGTGATCGTCCTCGCAGGCGTCATCGCGCTCGTGCCCGGCATGACGCTGACAACCGGCCTCGCCGAGCTCGCGCAGAAGAACTTGGTTTCCGGCGCGGCGCGGCTCATGGAGGCGTTCATCACGTTTCTCTCCATCGTGTCGGGCATCGCCTTCGCCCTCGGCCTCGAGAAATCCCTCGGCGGCCCTGCCCCACCGTCCGCCGTGCGCCATGCGCTAGGCCTGCCGTTTCAAGCCGCCGCGCTCGTGTGCGCATCCCTCGCGTTCGCCGTGATTTTCTCGGTTCCGCGCTCGTACCTGTGGGCTGCGATCACCTCGGGCGCCGTCGGCTACGTGACGACGTTCTTCGCAACGCGTTACCTCCCAGGCCACGTCGCAGCGTTCCTCGCAGCGCTCTCGGTCTGCGTCTGCGCGAACCTGTTCGCCCGCCTCACGAAGCGGCCAGCGCAGCTTTTTCAGCTCCCCGGGATGATGCTGCTCGTCCCAGGCAGCTTCGGCTTTTTGAGCTTCGAAAAGTTCCTCTCGAACGACTTCGCGGGCGGCACCGAAAAGGGGTTCGAGATGCTCCTCATCGCCGGGGCGCTCGTGATGGGCGTTCTCGTCGCGAACGTGTTCATGCCGGCGCGGAAGCTTCTGTAGCCTGCCCTCACATTCGAAGAAGGTCGGCCCAGCTCGTCGGCATATGCGCGACGGGTGCTCGCTGCGCGCGCGTCGCGTCGGGCACCGCCTTGAGCATCGACGCCGTGACCTTCGCGTTCGCCGCGTCGAAGCCGACGGCCATCTCGAGGGCGAGGGCGAGCTCGCCGGCGCTCGGGCAACGGAGCGCGGGATCGCGTACGAGGCCGCTGTGAATGACGCGCGCTACGGCGGGCTGCACCCACGGCGCGGGGACCTGCACCGAGCGCACCCCCTTCGATCCCGTGACCTCGACGATGAGCGCGAGGAACGTCCCCGCGCGGTCGAAGGCAGGGACGCCGGCGAGCGCGTGGTACATCGACATCGCGAGGCTCCACAGATCGCTCCGCGCGTCGGCCCGCTTGGCGCTCGTCGCCTGCTCGGGCGAGACGTAATGCGGGCTCCCCATGAAGCGGTTCGACGCGGTGAGCGTGCCGAGGGGAACCGCATCGTCGACCTTGGCGAGGCCGAAATCGAGCACTTTGAGCGTGACGACGGCCGCTGGATCGTCGGCATTGGCGCACGACAGAAAGAGGTTCGACGGCTTTACGTCGCGGTGAATCACGCCGGCGCCGTGGGCCGCGGCGAGGCCACGGCTCGCCTGCACGAAGAGCGGAACGACCGCGGCCGGATCCACAGCGCCGGCGCGCGCGATGACGCTCGCGAGATCTTCGCCGACGAGCAACGGCATCACGAGGTACGGAACGTCGAGCGCTTCGTCGATGCCGTGATCGAGCACCGGGCAGACGTTCTCGTGAGCCAACGATTGCGTAATCGTCGCCTCGCGCTCGAACCGCCGTCGGAGCTCGGCGGCGTCTTTCGGGAGGGGCGTCGTGACGAGCGCCTTGAGCGCGAAGCGCGCGCCGTCCGGCGTTTCTACTTCGAACACGGCGCCCATCGAGCCGGTGCCTAGGGGGCGGAGAACGCGGTACCGATTGGCAAATACAGAGCCGTCGGGGATATCGATTTTTGGAATGGCCATTAGCGCGCCACGCAGCGAACGGCGAGACCGGAGCCGGAGCCTGGTGCCGTGACGGTGCCTTCTTGAAACTCGAGCCCGATGCGGTTGACGCTCCCCACCGCCAACGTCGACGACCAATAGGCCACGTCGAGCTGCGTATCGGGGAAGGCGTTGTAGTCGATGCTGCTCTTCGTCACGGCGCCGTTCTCGGAGACGAACCGCGGGTTTTCGTCGAACAGCGAGAGGAGCTCGCGGTACGTCGGCACGCGGTAGCCCGACTTCGCGGGCTTGGTGGTGAGGGCGGCGCAGTAGAACTCGGCCTGCGCGTAGGAGAGCGTCGTCGGCGCGTGCCCGCGCTGCCACGTGAGCTTCGTGCTCACGTCGACGATGGCCTCGTCCCCCTCGCCGAAGAGTTGGTATTGCGACGCCGGCGACGTGGCGCGCGCCACCGTGAGCGAGCAGAGAACGACCGCCGATGCGAGGAGCGCGGCGAGGCGCGCGGCCGGTTTACGAGAGGACTCGCGCAGCATCATTGCACACCGAACTTCGGCTCGAGGCGAACGCAGCGCACGACGGACCCCGCTCCACGCTTCGCGACGCCGGTCGCAAAGTCGACCTCGTAGCCGTTGAGCGCCCAGTACGTGGTGCCGAGCGCCTCCGCGTCCGCCCCTGCATCCGGCGTGAAAATCGGATCGACGAGAGCCGTGCCCGTCGCGGAGGACGCGCGGCCGAAGGCGAGCAGCGTCGTGAGCTCGATACGCGACGGCACGACCATTTGCGGAATCCGCGAGGCGCAGTGGGCTGTCGCCTCGTCGAGGGTGCTCGCCTTCGTCGCGACCTGCTCCCACGCCATGCCCGTGACGGCGTCGCGCACGAGGCCCGCCGACTCGACGCTGTACACGCTCGCATCCGCGCCGGCGTCGACGTCCGAGACGCTCCAGCGCGCCCACAGGCGCCGCACGTCGACGACCAGCGGCGGCGCGCTGTCGGGAACGCCCGTCTCGCGCACCGCATCGGGCGCGGCGTCGCTGCTGTCGTGCGTGTCGCCAGCGTCCCGGCCGCAGACGCCGCTTCCGCACGGCGGGTCGGCCGCTTCGAACTTGTCGAGCCCCGCGACGATGTTGCACGCCGCGAGAAGCGCCGCCGCGACGAAGAGCGGTGCCGCGCGGACGAGCGCCTGCCGCGTTCGGGGACTACGCTTCGCCGCGTTGTCTCGCTCAAAAAATCCCATGAACGCCCGCCTCTCCCGCGCCGACGAACGGCGTCATTCGAAGCGTCGCGGCGCGTGCAGTCGCCGGCTTCACGGCGGCGTCACCGCGCGGTGAGAGAAGGCCGATGACGATCATGCCCACGCCGATCGCCGCGACGCCGAAGCTCACCGACGAGACCGCGCCCGTCGAGCGCGCCCCCGCGAGCTTGTCTTTGTCGGCGCCCGACGTGCACTGGTAATTACTGCAGGTTGCACGCAATTCCGCCGTGCGGTTCAGCGTGGAAATCCCTGTAATGGTCCCGGCGATCGCGCCCGCACCCGCGGCGACGATGCCGATGGGAACGAGATCGCGCAGCGGCGATCGCCCGCTCTTCGTGGGCGCCTCCATCGAGGGACGGGCCGCCGTCGACGGGCTCGTCCGCGGCGGGAGATCGAGGCTCACCTGACGCGTCTCGGCCTCGGCGAGGTCGAGCGGAATGACGACGTCGGCGCGACCCGTCGCCGCGATCGTCATCGTGTGGTGCCCGGGGTTCACTTTGCGAGGGAGCGCCGCGGCCTCGGGAGGCGTGGGCGCGCCGTCGACAGAGACCGTGACCACCTCGTCGGCCGGCACGTTGACGAGGTGAAGCACCACGGTGGCTATGCGTGGCTTCAACGCCTCCGCAAGCTTCGCGGCGTCGGACCGCGCGGCCACCGATCGCTCGGTTTCGTCGCCCTGCGTCGCCATGCGGGCCACGCTCAACGCAACCTCGCGCGCCTCGACGAGCTCGCGGAGAAGCTCGTGGGTGCGCGCGAGCTCGAGGGCCGTGATGGGCGTCTGGCCAAGCGCGTTCGCAGCCTTGAACGTCGCGAGGGCGCCCTTGAGATCGCCCGCCGCGCGCTTGTCTTTCCCCTGTTTGAAAAGCGCGCGGGCCGATTCGAGATCGGACGCGCTCGGTGCCGAGAAGGTGCCGGAGGACGGCTGCGCCTGTACGCGCCGGGCGAGCGAGAGCGACATGATCGGCAGCGCGAGCGAAAGCAAGAGCCGCAAGGCTAGGCGCCCGTGGGCAAGACGAATCATCGCCTGTCAGTCTAGGCGTGCACGGTTCGCCTAGGCCACCGTTCTTCGACGAGCACGATTCGTAGGACCCCGCACCGCGCGCTACTTGATGTCGTCCTCCGAGCCGTGGGCCGGAATCGGCGGCGGAAGGGGCGCCGCGGAGGTCGCCGCCGACGGCGTCGCCGAAGCGACAGGTGGCCCGCCCGCCGCTTTCGCCTGCCCGCGGCCGGCCGATGCAGGCCCTCGCGTGCCGGGGCGGGCCGCCGGGGCCGCGGACGCCGCGGCGTTCGTCGTCGGCGCCGGCGCTTCGGCCGACAGCGCCGTGCGCGTTGCGTCCGTGGGCGGAGGCGGCGGCATCACCCGCGCATTCGACGGCGCGGCCTCCGTGGTCGACGGCACGGGGAGCGTCGTGTGGCCGTCCTGGCGAAGGCGCCCCGCCAACGCGACCCCTCCGACGACGAGGAGCAGCCCTGCGGCGGCCGCGACGAGCGCGCCCCGGGGCGAGCGCGCCATCGGCGTCTTCATCGTCATCGCCGTGCTCGTCCGTGTGTCGACGCCGCTCACACCGTCCAGCATCATCGTAGGCGGCCCTTCGACCTGGAGGGTCGACGCGGTGGCAGAGACCGGCGGCGGCGCCGAGCGGGTCGGCTTCGAATCGACGGCGAGACCGGGCGGAAGCGCAGCCCCCGTCGCGACGAGCGCGAACGTCTCGGCGAGCTCGCGCACGCTGGCGAACCGAGCCGCGGGCTCGCGCGCGAGGGCCTTGTCGAAGTACGCGTCGACGGCCTCGGGGAGCGCAGGAACGGTCGCCCGCGCGCGCGGGATGGGGTCGCGGTGAATCTTCAGCGCGAGGGCCCCCACGGTGTCGGCCATGAAGGGCTTTTCGCCCGTGATCATCTCGTAAACGACGACGCCGACCGACCATAGGTCGGAGCGGAAGTCGATCTCCTTCGAGCCGATGACCTGCTCGGGGCTCATGTAAAACGGCGACCCCATCACCGAGCCCGTGCGCGTCGTGCTCCCCTCGATGCGCATGTCGCTCGACTTGGCGATTCCAAAGTCCAAGAGCTTCACGAACGTCTCGCCGCCGCCGACGTCGCAGAGGAAAATGTTGCTCGGCTTGATGTCGCGATGAACGATCCCGCGCTCGTGGGCCTTCGACAGAGCGCGCGCGAGCTGTGCCACGATCCCCGCAGCGTCCGCCGCCGAAAGCGCGCCGCTCTTGGCGATTTGCTCGCCGAGATCGCGCCCCTCCAAGAGCTCCATCACGATGTACGGAACGCCCTGATCCATCACGCCGTAGTCGAGCATCTGCACGACGTGGGGGCTCTTCACCTGGGAGGCCGCCTTCGCCTCGCGCGAGAAGCGCGCCGCCGCGTCGCCGCTCTTCTCGAGATCGGCCGCCATGAACTTCACGACGACATGGGTGTGGAGCGCCGTATGATCGGCAAGCCATACTCGCCCCATCCCGCCTTCGCCGAGCGCGCGCACGAGACGTATGCTCGGCGTGACCATTAGTCCGGGGGAAAGCTCCACCACCCGGCGAGGATGCGGCGGGAACCGCAGACTGGCAAGCCTCGTGCAAGGAACTCCCGGCAAGCTCATGACCGACCCGACGATCGACTCCCTCCCCGGCGCCTCGGCGCGTCGGCGCGTATCGCGACGCGTTCGCGCGCCGAGGGTGGCGGTCGCAGCGGCGCTGCTGCTCGGCACGACCGGCGCCGCGGTAGGTTGCGCGAGCGACGGCGACGCCAGCTCCGGGGCCCCGGGCGGCTCGCCCGACGGCGGCACTGTGACGAGTCCCCCCGACGCGAGCGCGCAAGGCGGCGACGCGGCGTCGCCCCCGGCTGGCCCGGCGCGCATGGTCGCCATCAACGCCTCGCCCGATCTCTACGAATTTCGCGTCTGCTTCGCCGTCTCCGGCGACGCCGCGGCCCCCGCGTTTCTGCCCGTGTTGCCAGAGCCCTCGGACGAATCGCGCCCGATGCCCCGCACGAACTACCCGGGCGTCGCATCGCTCAACGGCGCGACGATCGAAGGCATTTCCGACCTCAAGGCGGGGACGAGGATCACCCCCTACGTCGTCGACGCGCGTGCGCTCTACTTCGTCAACTCATGGAAAACCGCGACCTGCGAAGCGCTTTTCGCCAACACGCAGGACTTTAGAGAGAACGTCCACTACATCGCCCTCCCCTCTTTCCCGGCGAGCACGCTCACGCCCGGGCGCACGACCGTGCTCGTCGTCTCGGGCTGCCGCCCCACCGCTCTCGACACGGGCGTCTACGCGCCGAATGCGACGCGGTGCGGGGCAACCTACGACGCCGCGTTGGGCAACATCCAAGGCACGACGTTCACCGTGAGCGATGCGACGCCGAGCAGCCTCCGTACGACGGGCATGAGCGCGCAGTTCGTGCAGCTCGCCACGGCGTTCGGGAGCGCTGTGACCCTCAGCGCGACCCTCGGTCCCCTCGCTGCAGTGGCGGACATAGACGGCGGCGACACTTCGCCGCAACCGCTCGCCAACCGCCAGCGCTTTCAAGAGCCGCCAAGCGTCGTCACGAACATCCCGCTTCTCGCCGAGCCCGACGCGAGCGACCTCACGCCGTTCGTGACCCACGGCATCGTCGTCACGCGCGACGACGTGGCCAACGACGCCACCGACGGCGGCGCGATGCCGTCGCGTATCGCGGTCGATCTCGAGGCGATCCAGCGCATCTCGTCCCCCACGGCTCTACCAAGCACCTACTTCGCGAATGGCAACTATCTCTTCGCGCTCATCGGAGACCCAACCGATCCGGCCAAGCAGCTCCGTTCTCCCGACGGCGGAGTGAACGCCGCCTTCGACGGCACCGGGCTGCATGTGGTCGCCGTCGCCGTCGCACGGCCGGACGACGCCGGCGCGAGCGTAGGCAGCGGTACGTCGCCCTGACCCGTCCGCGATGCCGCGGCGTGCGAGACCGAAAGCGTAGCTATCGGTTCCCATTGCAGGCGCGCTCGCCCTAGACTCGACCCCATGGCGCTTGGGTCCCGCGCAATCGGCGCGCTTCGCGTGCTCGACCGCCTCCGCAAGCGCGGCGCCGCGGGTGGGATCGCCCACGTCGTCGACCTCTCGCGCGGTTATGTGCTTTTTCGCAAGACCGACCACGGCGCAAAAATCGTCGCGACAGGCCACGTGCGGGTCATCGCCTCGGGGCGCATCGTCGTCGGCAACAATGCGCTCTTCACCGGCGGAATGATCCCCACGGAGCTCATCTGCCACGAAGGCGCGACGCTCTCGATCGGCGAAGGGGCCGACTTCAACTACGGCGTCTCGCTCGAAGCCCGAAAGAGCATCCGCATCGGCGCGCGGAGCATGTTCGGCTCGATGGTCCGCATCTCCGATTCCAACAAAGATGGCACCGCTCCCATCGTCATCGGCGACGACGTCTGGGTCGCCCACGGCGCCGTCATCGAACCGGGCGTCACCATCGGCGACGGCTCCGTCGTGTCCGCCGGGAGCGTGGTCACCCACGACATTCCCCCCTGCTGCCTTGCGATGGGGAACCCCGCGCGGGCGCTGCCGATCGCCGTCGCCCGCTGACCTCGGAGAACTGCACCTACAGGAGACGCCACTGTGGGTCGACTGGTGCAAATCGCGGTGCTAGCACACTCGCACTGCACCCCAGCAACGCACAGCGTTAGGCGACCGACCGTGGAACTTCTCTCACGCGTAGCTCCAACGTCCCGCGCACGGCTCAACGTCCTCGCCGACGCGGCCGCGATCGTCGTGGCCTCGCTCCTGTGCTCGGTGCCTCCGGACGCGACGTTCTCGCCCGGCTGGGGGCGCGTTCACTGGGCGTCGGCGCTCTTCGCGATGGTGTTCGGGCTCATCGTCTGGGGCGTGGGCGCCTACGGCCTGCGCCACTACGACCCGTGGAAAGCCCAGGGCGTTCTCGGCGAGCTCGCGCTTACGACGGTGCTCGTGGCGGGAACGGCGTCGGCGCTTTTTCTCGTGCGACGCGTGCTGCCGCTTCACGACGGCGAGCTGCACCTCACGCAGTTCGTCCTCATCGTCTGGCCCGTTGCCCTCGTCGTTCGCATGCTCGGCCTCGCGGCGACGGCCATCGTTCATCCAAAGCGCGATCCGGTGCTCGTTCTCGGCACGGGCTCCCTCGGCTTGGCGACGGGCGAGTACCTGCAGAGCCTCCCGTCGCGCGAGCTTCTCGGCTTCATTCGCCTGCCGTCCGAAGCGCCCGCCCGCCGCTCGCTTCCCGGTGTCGTGCTCGGCTTCGCAGACGATCTCGAGCACGTGCTGATGCACACGTACGTTACCGAGGTTTGGATCAGCGGCAGCGCGATGCGCGACGGCGACGCGATTCAACAGGCCATTCGCTGCTGCGAGAAGTTCGGGATTCCGTTTGCCCTCCCCGCCTGCAACTTCAGGCTCGGGCGCTCGCAGCCCGCGGAAGGCCGCGCCTTCTCGGACGGCTTCATTCACTACCAAAGCTTTCAGCCGAAGCCGGTGCAGATGGCGATGAAGCGCCTTCTCGACATCGCCGCGTCCACCGTGGCATTGGTCGTCTTGGCGCCCCTTCTCGTCGTCGTCGCGCTGGGAATCAAGGCGACGTCGAAGGGGCCTGTCTTCTTCAAGCAGCAGCGCGTGGGGATGCACGGTCGCCTCTTTCACATGCTCAAATTCCGGTCGATGGTGACCGACGCGGAGCGGCTGAAAAAGGCTCTCATGGCGAAGAACGAGCAGACCGGGCCGGTCTTCAAAATGGCGCGCGATCCGCGCGTGACGGACATCGGCCGCTTTCTTCGCAAGTACAGCATCGACGAGCTTCCGCAGCTCGTGAACGTTCTGCGCGGCGACATGGCGCTCGTGGGGCCGCGCCCGCCGGTCCCAAGCGAAGTTGCCAAATACGAACCGTGGCAGCGGCGCAGGCTTTCGGTGCGCCCAGGGCTCACGTGCGTATGGCAAGTAAGCGGGCGAAATCAGATATCGTTCGAAGAGTGGATGTACCTCGATATGCAGTACATCGACAACTGGAGCCTCCGCGAAGACCTGTCGCTCATCTTTCGAACGGTGCCCGTCGTTCTCACCGGCCGCGGGGCGAGCTGAGAGCCCGTCCAGAACTCGTCCTCGAGCGTCATCGATGTGATATGCCCACACGGTAAAGCGAGCTCGCGATGAGCCGAGGAGGCATGGGATGCGGCAGCCGCGTTGTGAGGGTTCGAAGAGTGGCCGTAGCCGCAAGGGCACCGGCCTCCGCGTCGCTGCGTTCGCGATCTGCCTGAGTTCCTCGGCCGCCTGCGCGTCTGCAGGCACCTTCGTTTGGGTCGACGACATCACCCCCGCGCAGCTGGCGGCCGACTACGTCATCGGTTCGGGCGACGTGATCACGATGAAGGTCTTCGGCCAAGAGAGCCTCACCACCGAAGGTCGCGTTCGAACCGACGGCAAGATGACGGTGCCGTTCCTGGGCGACGTCGAGGCGACAGGCAAGCGCCCGGGCGATCTTCGCCGCGAGCTCGAGGCCGGTCTCAAGCCGTTCCTCGTAAGCCCGTCTGTGATTCTCACCATTAAAGAAACGCGCCCCCTCGCCGTCACGGTGCTCGGCGAGGTTGGTCGCCCCGGCGTCGTCACGTTGGAGCCGGGCGCGGGGCTCGCGCAGGTGCTGGCCAACGCCGGCGGGCCGAACGACTTCGCCGACCGCGACCGCATGTTCATCATTCGCAAAACGCCGCAGGTCACGCGTATTCGGTTCACGTACGAGCAGGTCACCCGCGGCGTCGGGCGCGCGGCTGCGTTCACGATGCAGCCCGGCGACGTCGTGGTGGTCGAATAAGCCCGCTCCCTCCTAGGCTCGCGAGCGCTCGGCCCTCCCCATGTTCTCCTTCGTCGCGGCCCCGCCAGCGGTGATCGAAGCCGTGCTCTCCGCGCGGCAAGAGGTCCGCGCGCGCACCACGGTCGATCAGTCGAGCGCAGTCGTGGTCGACACCGAGACCGACCCCATCGCGTCGTTCCAGGCGCGCACGCGATCGCTCCGAACGTGGCTCACCTACGCGCCCCGGCTCACCGTCCGCGACATCGGCATCACGCCCTCGACGCTACTGCTTCATACGGGCGCATTCGGCCTCACCAAGGCGTTCCCGCGGGTGACACTCACCCTTCGTCAGGACGGATCGTTCGGTTCGCAGAACTTCGCCGGCGGCGCGCTCGCCACCTCGCAGCTTACGACGCAGCCGGTGGTGAGCCGCCTGCCGTCCGCGACGAACCTCGATACCTACTCGCTGCAAACGTCGCTCATCGCCGGCTATTCGCCGTCGGCTCGGTGGAGCCTCAACTCCTTCGCCTCGTACGCCACCGGCGGCGGCACGACGACCGAGTCGCTCGCCGCCCTGCCACGCGAGTACGGCCCGCGCGCAGGCGTCGACACGCGCTACGCCATCACGCGACGCGACGGCGTGGTGACCACCGCGACGTATTCGCTCACGGGCTCGTCGACGGGCGCGCGCAGCACCATCGCAACGCTCTCTGCAGGCTGGGCCCACGCCTTCGGCACCCACACCACCATGGCGCTCTTGGCCGGCGCTGCCGTCACGCGAACGCGCCCCACGACAATGAGCGCCAACAACCTCGGCGCAGCTCCCATTGGCAGCGCGAGCGTCACCCATCGCCCCACGAGCGGCCGGACGTCCGGGCGCTACACGGCCACGGTGACGATGAGCCCCGCCGTCGATCGCCTCACCGGCCGCGTCGCCTACCGCATCGACGGCACGCTCAACGGCACGTGGCCCCTCGCGCCGCGCACGTCCGTGCTCGCACTCGCGGGCGGCGGGCGGTCGTTCGGCAACAGCGACGGCACGTTGCCGCCCATCACGATCATCGTCGGCGAGCTCTCCGTGGGCCACTCGCCATGGCGCTGGCTGCGGCTCGACGCCGGTGCGCGCGCAACCTACCAGCGCGCCGATGCCATCGCGGGCGCACCGAACGCGACGGTCTCCCCCTCGCAACGCACGCTCTTCGTCGCGCTCACGCTCAGCGACACCCTTCGCCTCGTGCCCTGACGACGACGGCGACCGCGACGGTCACACGCGAAAGCGGCGCGCACACCGTGTGCTATACCGCCCGCGTGGCGAAGGTCGTGCTGGTCGTGGAAGACGAGCCGTCGATGCAGCGTTGGATTCGCCAGCATCTGACCGAGAACGGCTTCGCCGTACTGGTCGCCCCCCACGTTCAAGCGGCGGTGGCAATCCTCGCCACTACGGCGCCCGACGTCGTGTGCGTTGATCTCGTGCTTCCCCGTGAGTCAGGGTACGATCTCTGCGAAGTCCTGCGGAAATCCGAGAAACACAGCCACGTCCCCATCATTGCGATCAGCAGCCGCAACTCTCCGGTCGAGCGCGCCCACGCGGCCGAGGCCGGGGCGAGTCGGTATCTCCTCAAGCCCTCCGAGCTCGAACGCCTCGCCGTCGAGATAGGCGAGCTGCTCGGAGAGGCCGAAGGTAACCGGTAGCGCAGAACGCGGAGTTCAAGTCATGCCCCCGCAGAATCAGGCCGTCGACGGCGAATCGATCGAGGAAGAAGGCGGTGGGCCGCCGGCCGTCTCGCCGCGCGAGCTCATCGAGTTCATCCTCCGCGCCGCACGCGCGCGCCTTCCGCTCGTCGCCGCTACGTTCGTGACCATCGGCGCCGTCGCCGTCGCCGCGAATGCCTTCTTGCCGCGCACGTACCATACCGAAGTGCGTATTGCCGCTCAGGGGCAAGCCGCCGTGATTCGCGCCTTCACCAACCCGGGGCGCGCGCTTCCCGACGTCGATTCACCCACGAAAGGCGCCGCGGAAACGCTTCTCCGTCGCGACAGCCTGATCAAGATCGTCCGCGACGCGCGCCTCGTCGAGCGATGGGAAGAAGAGCGCCCGCCGCTTCTTCGTTTGAAAGACTCGATCATGGCGGCGCTCTCGCCACCGGCCACGAGCGCCGACAAAGAGGCGGCGCTCATCGGTCTTCTCGAGAAGCGACTCACGGTCGTGGGTGAGGACCAGGCCGTGAACATCGGCGTCGACTGGGCGAGCTCCAACATGGCCTACGAGATCGTCGTCGTCGCGCAGAAGACGTTCATCGAGTCGCGTCGCGCCGTCGAGGTCGCCGTGATCTCCGACGCCATCGCGCTCATCGACGCCCGCGCGAAAGAGCAGCGGCCCGCGGTTGATGCCGCGCTGAAGGAGATGGCCGATTCGTACGATGCGGCCAAAGGGAAGAAGCCTGCGGGGGCCGCGGCGCCGCAAGGTGGCGCGCCGCCGCCCGCGCCAACGCCTACGCCCGCGCCGGTGGTCTACGCGCCGCGACCGGCCGCCGCCCCTGCAAAGCCGGCCGAGCCCGACAAGGAGCTCATCGAGAAGCTGGCCGAAAAGCGTCGCGCCATCACCGAGCTAGAGCAGACGCGTCAGCGCCGCATTGCCGACGTTCGCGCGCAGCTCGAAGAGCAGCGGGCCACGCTCGGCGCGGCTCACCCCACGCTCATCGCGACCGAAAAGCGCCTCGAAGCGCTGAGCGACGAGCCGGCGGATCTGGTCGCGCTTCGAAACGAAGAGCGCGCGCTGCTGCGCCAAGCGAGCACCGATGCGAAAGCCGCGTCGACGCCGGTGCAGGGGCCGCGCACCGTCTCGAACGGTGGCGGCATCACGCCCCCGCCAGCCACGTCGGCGGCCGCCGCAGACGCGGCCAACGGTTTGAGCCGCCTCGACGAAGACCCCCAGGTAGCCTTCACGCGCGGCCACTTCGATACCGAAGTTCGCAAATACGAAGAGCTGATGACGAACCTCGACGCCGCGCGCGCCGAGCTCGACAACGCAAAGGCGGCCTTCAAGTACCGCTATTCAATCGCCCGCCCCGCCGAGCGCCCGCGCCAAGCCGTCAAACCCAAGCCGGCCATGATCCTCGGCGGCGGCATCGGCTTCGGGCTGCTTCTCAGTCTCCTCCTGCCGGCTGTCCTCCGCCTCCTCACCGGCCGTGTTCAAGAGCCTTGGCAGGTGCGAACCCAGCTGAAGCTACCGGTCTTGGGTGAGGTCAAGCTGCCGTCGAAATGAGCCCCCTCGAGATCACTCTGCTCGTCGCCAGCGCGCCTGCGTTGGGTTTCACGGGCTATCTGTTCGTTCTGACGCTCTTCGCGGCGTCGCCGTCGTCGCGCTCGTTCCGCCCGCCGCGCACGCGATTCGACATCATCGTGCCGGCCCACAACGAAGAGGCGGGCATCGCCAAGACCGTGGCGAGCCTTCGCGCCTTCGACTACCCGCGCGAGCTCACGCGCATTCTCGTCGTCGCCGACAACTGCACCGACGCCACCGCGCACAGCGCGCGCGCCGCGGGCGCCACGGTTCTCGAGCGAACGAGCGCCGAGCACAAAGGCAAAGGGTACGCGCTCAACTTCGCGTTCGAAATCAGCGCCCGCGAAAAGGTCGCCGACGCCGTCGTCGTCATCGACGCCGACACCGTCGCGTCGCCCAACTTGCTCCGCGCCTTCGCAACGCGTTTCGAAGAAGACGAAGCTCATGCCGTTCAGGCCGAATACGGCGTCGCGAACCCCGAAGCGTCGTGGCGCACACGGCTGATGAAGATCGCCTTCGCGCTCTTCCACACGCTCCGCTCGAACGCGCGCGAGCGCCTCTCGCTCTCCGCCGGCCTGCGCGGCAACGGCATGGGCTTCTCGCACACGCTCCTCGCGAAGTTCCCTCACGACGCGTACTCGGTCGTGGAAGACGTCGAATACGGCATTCGCCTCGGCAAGGGCGGCCACCGCGTTCATTTCGTTGGCGAGTCCCACGTGCTCGGCGAGATGGCCGCCTCCGAAAAGGCGTCGGTCTCGCAACGGCGTCGCTGGGAGGGCGGGCGCATCGCCCTCCTCAAGCAGCACGCTTGGCCGCTTCTGCGCGGCGGGCTCGGCGGCGATCGCGTGCAGCTCGATCTCGCATTCGATCTCCTCGTTCCGCCCCTCACGTACATCGTCGCGCTCTCGCTCGTCGGCACAATTGCGGCCGTCGCGCTCAGCATTCACGTGGGCCACGCCACCACCGCGATGTGGCTGTGGCTCCTCACCTGCGCGTTCCTCGGCGCGTATCTCGTGCGCGGCATCGTCCTCGCGGGCGTAGGGTTCCGCGGCGCTTTGGCACTTTTATGGGCCCCTTTTTATATGATTTGGAAGATTGGTCTTTTGCTTCGAAAGCCGGCACACAAAAAGGGGGAATGGGTTCGGACGATGCGCGACGAGGAGACCCGATGATGCACGCGGCTCCGGGTAAAGGCGCGGTGCGCTCGTGACGATGAAGCACCTGCCGAACGGCGGTCACGTCGGTGGCGGCGGTAGTCCCGGGGGGAGCTCGGGCCCAAGCTCGAACCTTACGACGACCGACAAGATCCTCCCGCCGTGGAAGCACATCGCGTGGCAGAAGCTCTGGCTCGCTACGCAGCGCAAAGACTGGCGCACCCTCGCCCTCGTCCCCGGCAGCAAGCACGGCCCCGCCGAGTACGTGAAAGGAGTCGCGCACATCTTGGCGCGCACCGGGATGATCCACCGCGGCGCCCCCGTGCGCGTGACGGACGGCACCGGCCTCGCCCTTCACGACCTCATAAGCTTCATGGAGCAGGTGCAGCGCTGCGTCGCGTACGGCGACCGCGTGATCCTCGCCCTCGACGCCGTCACCGAGAACCCCGCATCGATCCCCGTCGCCGAAGCATCGGACGGGGTCGTTCTTTGCGTCGCCCTCGGGCAGACCGACATGAGCGCCGCACAGAAGACGATCGAAGAGATCGGCCGCGCGCGCTTCATCGGCTCCATCGTCGTCGGCGCCGACGGAACGATCGCAACCTGAGTCGCGCCGTTACGGGTGACGGTCCGTCGCGCGTGCCTTCATGTCGCGCGCGAGGATCGCGAGAAACTTAGGGTCTTGCACGAGGTAGCGGCGCCATAGGCGCTTCGGCTCTTGGCCAAGGCGGTAGGCCCATTCGAGGCCGACGCGCGACATCCACCGCGGCGAGCGCTTGACGGTGCCGGCGACGAAGTCGAGGCTCGCTCCGACGCCGACGCAGACGACGGGGCCGAGCTTTGGCCCCGCGGCGAGCATGAAGTGCTCTTGCTTAGGGCAGCCGAGGGCGACGAGCACGATGTCGGGCGAGTGCTCGCGAATTTCGTCGATGACCTCGCGGTAGCTCTCGGCGTCACCGTTGAGCGCGATGCGCGGCGACGACCACCCGACGATCTGAATCGCCGGCATGTCGCGCCGAAGGATCTCCGCGGCCTTGGCGGCGACGCCGTCGGCCCCGCCGAGGAAGTAGACGCGGAACCCCTTGTCGGCTGCGAGCTTGAGCAGCGGAAACACGAGATCGGAGCCGGAGATTTTCTCAGGCAACGTGGTTCCGTAAAGCCGCGATGCCCAGAGGAGCGGCGTCCCGTCGACGACGGAGAGGCTCACGTCTGCGTACGCGGCGCGAAGGCGCGCGTCCCCCTCGCAGAGCACGACGTGATCGATGTTGGGCGTGAAGACCGTGCCCCCTTTTTTCGCGCGGACGAGGGCGTCGATGCGCGCGAGCGCCTGCTCGAACGTGACGACGTCGATCGGCACGTGTCCAACCTGAATGCGTTCGCCCACGCTCACTCTCCCGATGCGGCAGGGCCGCCGGCGCGCTTGGCCGACGGCGCGCGAAGCGTGACGACAGCCGGCGCGGGCGAGACGAGAGAGCCCGGCGGCACCGACCTATCGAGGACGGCACCGGCCATGATTTTGCTGCCGTCGCCAACGGTGATTTTACCGATGATCGTGGCGCCGGGGCCGACGTGCACGTTCTTGCCGAGGGTGGGGCCGACGTTGACGCCCGTCACCGGATCGAACGCGGCGCCCAAGGTCACGTTGTGAAGGAGCACACACCCCTCGCCCACCGTGACGGCGCCGCCGATGACGAGCCCGTTGCCGTGGACGATGTTCGTCCCCGGCGCGATGCGCGCGTCCCAGTGAATCTCGGCGCCGTAGACATATCGAATCATCCGCGAGGCGACCTGCGCGCCCAGCGGCATGCGCGCGTCGCGAAGGAGCTGCATCGCGCGGACGGCGACCATCATCTGGAGGCCGATCTTCTTCACGACCTCGCCGGGGAATTGCGAATACGAAATCTCGTCGCCGAGGTATTTCGCGCGGCCGATTTGCATCGCCTCGAAGTCGCCACGAACGCGCGTGACGAAGCTGCGTAGGGCCGATGAGAGGCCCGCGGGGTTCTCCGTCTCGCGCGCGAACGCGCTCTCGCTCTCTCTCACGATAGCCCACGAATACCATGAGAGCGCCACCGTCCGTGCCGTATATTGCCGCTCGATGCCGAAGGTCTCCGTGGTGGTCGCCACCTATAACCGGCACGAGCTTCTTCTGAAGATGCTCGGCGATCTTTCACGCCAAGATCTCCCCGCGGCCGAGTTCGAGGTCGTCCTCGTCGACGACGGCTCGAAGACTCCCGCGCGCGCCGTCGTCGAGGCGAACACGTGGCCCTTCGCGCTGCGGATTTTCGAGCAGCCGAACTCCGGGCAAGCCGCCGCGCGCGACCGCGCCGTGAGGGCGGCCGAAGGTCGCGTCGTCGTCGTCATCGACGACGACATGGAGCTTCCCACGCACTTTTTGTCCGCGCACCTTACGCAACACGAAGCGGGCTTCGAAGTGGTGCTCGGCCACATTCGCGCCTCGCCCGAGCTGCGCACTCGCCCGCTTTTCGAGCGGTTTCACGCAAAGTTCACCGACGGGATGATCGACACGGCGCGCCGCGGCGAGCCCATTCGCGGCGCGTGGCTCTGCACGGGGAACGTGTCGTTCCGGCGCGACGCGTACCTCGCGGTGGGCGGCTTCGATCGCGCCCTCGCCCGGTCTGAAGATCGCGATTTGGGCATTCGTTTCGAGGCGCGCGGCGAGCGCATCACCTTCGCCGAAGAGGCGTACACGACCCACCACTCCGACCACGACAGCCTCGACCTGTGGCTCCGTCGCGCGCGGCTTTATGGCATTTACGACTCCCGCATTGCCAAGAAGCACGCCGCCCTCGCCTACGTCGACCCGTGGCGTTTTCTCTTCGACGTGAACCCGCTCTCGCGCCCGCTCCTCGTTCTCGCGGTGGTCGCGCCAACCCTCGGCGGCTACGTCTCGAAGGCCGCGATGAAAACGTCCGAAGCGCTCGATGCACGCGGCCTCGAAGGGCCCGCCATTCGTGGCACAACGTTGGTCTACGGGCTCGAGTATTTTCTAGGCGTCCGCAGCGAAGCGGGCTCGCTCCGCGAGTCGGCACGCGGCCTCGCTCGCTACGTGAAAAAGGCGCTGGCCCCCAGCTCCACGAGAAAGTCCGGAGCCCACGGATGACGGACGCGCCCGAGCCGAACGACCCCTCCCCGGGCGCCCCGCCCGAAAGCCAGGCGAAAGCGCGCCGAACGGAGGAGCTCGCAAAGGCGTTTCGCAACGCCCTGCGCCTCGGTGGGTCGCTGATTTTATCGTGGTGCATCGCCCTCGTCGTTCGGTTCTTCGTGCCGCGCCACTTCGGCCCCGAGCTTTTCGGAACGTTCAACCTCGCCGACGCCATCACGCTGTCGGGGTTCACGTTCTTATCGTTGGGCATCGATACGCATATCCAAATTACGGTATCGGTCGATAAGCGCGCGGCGAACGCCTACCTCGGCACGATTACGATTTTGCGTATCGCGATGAGCCTCTTGCTCTTCGCTGGCGTTGCCGCGGTTCTTCATTGGAACCATCGCCCGCCCGCCGTCCAGCAGATGGGCGTGTTTCTGGGCGTCGGCTATCTCTTCAACGCGCTCTCGGGGAGCTTTAGTGCCATCTTAATGGCCTACGGCACCGTCGGGACGATGTCGGCGGTGAACGTCGTCTCGAAGCTCGGGTGGGGGCTCGGAATCGCCATCGTCATCTCCACGGGGAGCTCGGTGCAGGGGCTCGCCATCGCCTTCATGATTTCCGAGGTTGCCCGCACCACGGCCCTCGCCTACCTCGCGCGGCGCGAGGCCGACTTCGAATTTCGGTGGAACCCCGCCGAGGGGAAAAAGGCGCTCCTCGCGAGCCTCCCTTTTTATCTGAATACCGTCGCCGTCATCGTTTATGGGAAAATCGACGTCAATACGATGATGGCGCTCACGACCGATACGGAGATCGGTTGGTACAGCTCGGCGGCCAACATTGCGAGCCTCGCGCTTCTCCTCGCGCCGATCACGCAGTCGGTCTTGGGGCCGATGATGGCCCGCGCCGCCCAGCACGACCCCGAGGAGCTCTGGTTTCTCGTTCGGCGAACGACCGAAGGGGTCTTCATTCTCTCCATTCCGATAGCCCTCTTCATCACCCTCGGCGCCGACCTTCTCGTCCGCGTAATCCTCGGCCCGTCCTTCGCCGTGGCGACCGCGCCACTTCGCGTTCTCGCGCCGATGTTCGTGCTCACGTACATCGCGATTACGGTCGCGACGGCGCTCAATCTCCGGAACCGCGGGTGGACCGTGACCGCCATCTCGACGACGGCGCTCCTCGTCAATCCCGCGATGAACTACTTCCTCATTCCGTACTGCTCGCGCATCTTCGGCCCCGGCGGCGCTGGCACCGGTGCTGCGATCACGCTGGTCTCCGTCGAGGCGGTCGTCACGGTGACGCTCATTGCCTTCGTTGGACGCCCCGCGGTCGACGCGCGCCTCTTCAAGGCCCTCGGGAAATCCCTCGCCGCAACCGCGGCGACGGTCGTCGTGCACGTGCTCGCGGCGCCCCTCGGCCCGGTACGTCTGCTCCTCGACGCCGCAACGTATGCCGCCGCCGCGGGGGCGCTCCGCATCATCACGGTCAACGAGGTGAGGTCGCTCGTGGGCGTGTTCCGCAATCGCGTCGGCGCAATCGCCGCGGCGCGCTCGGCGTAGCGACTAGCGCGCCGGCCAGTCGCTCCACGGGCGCGACGGGTAGGTGCCGACCAGCGAGAGCAGAAAGACCATGATCGAGTTCTTCTGCTCGGCGTCGAGCGCCACGTCGCCGTGCTGCGCAAGAACGGCGTCGAGGGTGGGGTAAAACCCGTTGTGCCCATAGGGCGCCGTGCTGGCGACGTGGCGCAACGTCGGCGTGCGGAAGGCCCCCATTTGCGTCGGGTCCGTGGCGACGCTCGCAGGCACGGACGCGGGGGGCGGGCTGCCGTCGTGATCGTAATAAGGGCCCTGGGCGTTGAAGACGTTCAACGAAAGCACTCCAACGCCGCCCGCGCGCCCGGGATCTGCCGCCGCGCCGGGCAGCACGGGGACTTTCATATCGTAATATTTGCCGTCGCTGAAGGCGGGGCCCGAATGGCAATTAATGCATTTGGCCTTTACGAAGGTGCTCAGCCCCTTTTTCTCGTATTCGGATATCGCCGCGCGGTCTCCCAAGAGGTACCGATCGAGCGGCGCCTGACCCACGGCGACTTTGCGCATGTACGCTTCGAGCGATTTGCCCACGTTCGCGGCAATGCGCTCGACCGCGTCTTTGTCGGCGTCGGCCATGGCATCGAACACCGCGTCGCCGGGGATGCCGCGAGCCGGAAAGCGCGCCGTGTCCGTGAGATTGGGCATGGGGCCGAAGAGCGTTTCGTACTTCGTCCGGTACGGCGAAACGTAGAGCGTGTGGGCGAGCTCGAGGCGGGTGAAATCCATCTCATTCGCGTTTTCGAAGGCGAAGAGCGGCTGGGACCAGAGCGAGTCGGCGCGCCCATCCCAAAAGTACGACTGCATCCACGCCGCCGTGAGAATCGTCGGGCTGTTGCGCGTGAGAACGACTTTGCCGTGCGAGACGGCGAGGGCGTCGTCGAACGCCTTTTCGGGCAGGTGGCAGGTGGCGCAGCGGAGATCGGGAACGTTCGAAAAACGGGCGTCGAAGAACATCCGAAAGCCGAGCTCGACGGCGTTCGGGTCGTCGCCGTACTTGTTGCCTCGAGCCGGCGGAAGCGTGTCGGGGAGCGCGAGGCCGAGCACCGCCGTGCACTCGGCCGCGGTGAGCGCGAGGTCGTCGCGGCAGTTGCGCGCGGCGACCGAGAGCCCGTCGTTGGGAGCCGGATTCGCAGGCGTGCTCGACGCGCCGCCACAGGCCGCGGGAAACGCGGCGCTTGCGGCGAACGCAGAGAGCATCAGCGCTGAGGTGAGAGCTCGTGTCGGTGTCATCCGCGTACTTCCCATTTCCGAAAACGGCCCTTCGGGCGTTCAGGGTTTGTAGCAGCGCGTGGCGTCGAAGGCCGTCGGCAGAGCCGCGTTTTCCCTCATGCCTACATTGTCGAGGCTTCGGGTATCGATGAACGGCGTGTTGTACCGGTAATAATATTGGGCAGTTCGGTTCCAATCGGGGGCGACGAAATCTTCCCGCTCCACGTTCGAGTGGTAGAGCACTTGGCCGATACCGACGGCCGCCTCGGCCATCGTGAGGCGATTGGCTGCGGGGAAGTCGTTGCAGATCTTCTGCACCCCATTGATGAACACGACCACACGGCCGCGGTTCAAGAAGACGTCGAAGCGCGTTCGCTGCGTGATGAACATCTGATCGTCGAGCAGCACGCCCGTGAGCTTCTGGCTCGCATCCATCGTGCGGTACCAGGCGCCTTCGAGCTTCTGGTCGCCCTTGTAGACCCCTTGGGCCGGCCCCATCAGGAGGACGCTGTCGAGATCCTTCGCGGGGTTCACACCGGCGGGTGTCGGACGCGTGACGATCGTCCGAATATCGGTCTCGGGGCGCCCCATCTTCAACTTCGGATTGATGAGCGTCCCCCCCTCCATCACCTCGTAGCTGCCGCCGCGGGGGACGAGCTCGAAGCAGTTCCACCCTTGTGTCGAAATCGGGTAGGCCTCGGTGGGGTTCATGAACGCGGGGCTCATCGCAATGCCCGATTGCGGAGCGAGCTCGCCGTCTTTGAACGTTTGCCCCGCCACCGCCGCGCCGCAGGCGTGGAATGCCCAATAGCGCCGCTGCGTCGCGTCGGTCTGCACTTCGTAGGTCGTGTGCAAGAACGCCGCGTCGTCGTCCGGCAGGTGCATCGCGCGGCGCGGGTACATCACGTTCGATGAGAAGTCCTGCTGCCCCTCGTCGGCGAGAAGCATGTGCACTTGCCCTTGCGCGAGGAAGAACTGCGAAGGGTTCGCGCTATACGTATAAAAGTTCCACTTCGAATTTTGATAAAGCTTCGCGCCCACGACGAGCCACCCCGGCGGCGTGATGAGCCCTTCGCCGTTCTTCTGGGCTTTGACGAGCTTGGGCTGATCGCTCTCATCGCTGAAGTCGTCGAAGACGTCGTTCGCTGTGAAGCCCGAGGGGAGGCTCGCCGTCCCCGAGGGGGTGACTTGAACGAAGGTTCGCGCGAGAACTTTGGGTGCAATAGGCGCGGCGGGCTGCCCGATGTTGATGAAGGGCGACGCGTCGACCGACGAGCCGATGTTGCCTGGCGGCGCGGCGGGGCCGTGGCCGTTGAGGATCATGCTCTTGTACTGCGCGCGAATCTCGGCCTCGGTGCGGATCGGGAACGTCTTGGGCCACCTGCGCATTTGAACGACTTGGCCGTTGATGGTCGCGGGAAAGGTGGTCGCCCCCGTGGGCGCATCGGGCACCGGAACGACGACCGACGCGTTGCCGTAGGCGCCCGGAAACGGGCACTGGTGGTCGATGGCCTCGACGACGAGCGTCGTCGCCCCCGAAAGCTTGTTGATCTCGATCTGCCGCAGCACGGTTTTTTGCACGACGGCCGACCGCGCATCCTCGTAGCAAGTGCCGATATAGAACGCGCCTTTTCCGTATTGCGTCATCGACTCGCTGTCGTCGCACTGATTGTGCTGGCGAAGGCCGGCGCAGGTGATCGTGGCCCCTGCGACGTCTTCGCCGCCCGATGCCGTGACATCGACTTTAACGCCGTCGACAATGGCAAATACGCGGTAGTCGCGTGCGCCGTCGACGGCGGGCAGATAAAGCATCACGCTGCTGCGGTTCGCCTCGTATTTCAGCTTGTCGCCAAAAGCGGGGGCCGGAGGGAAGGTCACGCCCGCAGGCGGATTGGCCGCGGGGGCGTCCACGGCGGTCGGAGGCGCGACGTCGCCAGGCGTATTCGTAAAGACGCCGCCGTCGGGCAACGTCCCTGTGCCGGTCGCCGTGCCGCCCGGAGGCACTGCGGCATCGGTACCTTTTTCCTGCCCCCCACCGCCGCAGGCGGCGCCATAGAGAGCAAAGGGAAGAAGCGCGAACGCGGAAAGTAGTGCGACGCGCGAAGTGTGAGATCGCATGGTGCTCTCCTCGGTAAGATGCGCGCGCGCAGCGCGAGCATGGTCGAAACGGACCAGGTCGAGGGTACCACCCTTGGCCGCCCTGTCGAGGCGGGCAGCCGAGGCGTTGCGTGAGGCGAAAGGCGCGATTCTTTCGCCCTTCTCGCGTTGGCGACCGTATTCGTATTTAGGAAACGCGCTTTCGAAGGGAGGAGCTCGCTTCGTCGTACTCGTACTCCGCAAGGCACTGCACGTACGCCTCGCGGAAATACCATGCTCGCATTGCCGTTTGCGCCAGACGAACTGGCTTTAGCGCTCGCGCCGCTTCGAGAACGGGGGCGTAGGTCGCGCTTTTGACCATTTCGCTCACGTCGTGCTTCGCGAGCTTACGTTTCGCGGCGAGAGCTCCGTAACCTAGCGCGTAGGCCTTTCGATGGCCGAACACGGCCTTCACGCCGTAGCGCCAGCCGTGGGTGTGAAACACCACGAGCTGCGAGCTCGATACGCTCTTGATTCCGGACGCCTCGAGACGAAGTCGGTAATCGACATCTTCTGCCGCGGGGAACGTGGCGCCCGCTCCAAGGTATTCGTCGAACGGTCCGACCTTGAGCGCGGCTGAACGCCGGAGAGCGAAGTTTGCCCCCGCCCAGTCCCAACCTGCAGGGAAATGGGCCTCTTTCGCAGGGTCGAACACGTAATCGATGGCATTGACGGAGGGGACGACGCCAATCCCGCGCTGCGTGGCTTTCGGCGCGATGAGCGAGCCGACGAGGGCTCCTACGTCCGCGTCGGCGAAGACGCGGGCGATCTGCGCGAGCCAGTCTTCGCGCGCCTCGCAGTCGTCGTCGATGAAGGCGACGACGTCGGCGTCCGTCGCGGCGATGGCGGCATTGCGCGCGCGGCTCAATCCGCGCTCGGCCAAGTGCAGATACCGAACGCGGGGATCCCCCTTCGCAGCGGCGCGCGTCGCCTCTTCCATGCGGCGGTCCTTCCCCTGACCGACGACGAGCAGCTCCCAGCTTGGGTCGGTTTGGCGAAGGATCGACGCAATCGCCGTGGGGAGGGTGTCGGGCCGAATCGTCGGAATGCCGATGCAGATCTTCATCAATCGCCCCTCGCGACGCTGATCATCAAGTCGAGAACGCGCTGGGAGTTCACGCGCGCATCGAACAACTCGACGGCGCGCTTTCGTGCGACGAGCCCCATG
>JANXMC010000523.1 GCA_025354825.1 Myxococcales bacterium | reverse complement strand
CGCTGTTGCACTCGGTCGTGACGGGCGCGTCGGTCGATGCATCGGGCGCCGTTTGCGTGCCGCGCGGAACGCACGAGGCCTTCCCGCCGGAGAGCACGCACTGGTAGCTCGAGGGGCACGAGACCGTGGAGCAGTCTTCCGTGTGGCACGTGTCGTCGGAGCCGCAGGTTTCGCCCTTGGGGCACCCCGCGGGGGACGTGCACGACTGGCCCGGAGTGGGCTGCGTGGTGCCGCTCGGCTGGCAGCGCGCGTACGAGTTGCACTCGTAGCCGCTCGGGCAGTCGGTGGACGACGCGCACTGCCACGAGGAGCAGTTGTCGCCGTAATCCGACGACGGACAGTCGTAGCAACCGTTGCTGTCGCAGACGCGCGAGTTGTGGTCGTCCGAGTAAATCGGACACCCCCCAAGCGCTACGGCGGCGAGACCGAACGCACCAAACCAGGCCATGTTGAATGCACGCTTCATGGCGCTACCGCCTCCATCGCTATCCATGCATACCTGAGCTTCTTCTGCGGCTTCTTTTACCCGACGTTGACGCCGAGAGCGATGCACCCGCGCGGTGCGGGTGGCTTCGCTCGCGGGCCACGAAGCGCGACCTCGACCAGCGAGGGCGTGCTCGACAACGGGATTAGCAATGCATGTGCCCGTGCGAGCGTTGAAATCCTAGCGGGAAATCTCGGCGTCCGCGAGGGGACGTAGTCGTGCGTTCACACCCGCAGGGGTTGCTCCGTCACACTTTAGATGCCGCGCGCCTTCTCAGCGGCCTAATCAGGGCACGGTCGAGGCGGCGGCTGCGGCGAGCGCGCGGTCACTCCAGGCGCACGTGTTCGACACTGTCGGAATGCGCGTGGTAGCGTTCGGTTCGGCCCGCCCGCATGGACGTACAGTGCCCCGCCTGCAAGACCGAGTACGAATTCGACGACGCGCTCGTGAGCGAGCGCGGCACGACGGTGCGATGCACGACCTGCGCGCACCAGTTCAAGCTGAAGAGGCTTGAGTCGGTAGCCGCCCCGCCGCCGCCGGATCGCTGGAACGTCCGCACGTCGGATGGGCAAGAGCTCGTCTTCACGTCGCTTCGCGATTTGCAGCGGGCGATCATGTCGCGCCAGGTGCAGAGGGGCGATCTTCTCACGCGCGGCGAAGCGCCGCGGCGTCAGCTCGGATCCATCGCCGAGCTCGAGCCGTTCTTCGAAGGGAAGCGCACGAGCCGTCCGCCGCCGCCGTACCAGGGGACGGGGCCGTCGGAAGGGTCGGGCGCGCGGCTGCCGCCACCGCCGCCTCCGATGCGCAGCCGCATGGGGTCGATTCCCCCGCCGAACGAAGGCATTCCGCGCGGCACGCAGATGGGCGTGGGCCTTCCGAACATGACGACGAACACGGCGGGGAGCGTCGTCGTCGAGCTTGCGGCGATGCGTCGCGCGGCGCCGAGCGCGCCTCCCTCGCCGATGCCTGGCGGCGTTCCGACGAAGTCGGCCTCGGGCACCCTGCGGCCGCCGTCGAACCGGTCGGCCGCCGTTCCACCGCCTGCGGACGACGCAGAGGCGATCTCGTCGTCGGCATTCCTTCACGAGCCGCCGCCGTCCGAAGCTGCCCTCACGATTCGGCGGCCGACCGATCCGCCGCCGTTCGCGTCGCGCAACACGCGCGACTACGGCGACGCGGGTACGCCAGTGGTCCCGGTGCACCGTGCGCCGCCCACGACGACGCGTCCGCTTCCCGCAACGCAGGCCGCACAGCGAGCGTCGCAGCCGCCGCTCCCGCCGCCGACCATTCGTGTCGAGACGCCATCGCTCCCGCCCGCCGGCGACTCCTACGATTCGCGTAGCCCCTCGTACAGCATCCCGCCTGCCGACGGCATCGGCCTCTACAGCGTTGCGCCGCCGCGCCGTCGCAAGGGCGGATGGGTCCTCGCGATGGTGCTCCTCGCAGGTGTCGGCGCCATCGGCGTGCTCATCGCGCGGCCGTACCTCACGCCGGCGCCGCCCGCGGTCGTCTCGTCGACGCTCGATCCGCGCGCACAACAGTTTCTGCGCGATGGCGACCGAGCGCTTTCCGAGGGGAACCTCGACGGCGCAAAAGAGAACTTCGACAAGGCCTCGGCGCTTGCCGAGAAAGACCCGCACGTGACGGCCGCAGCTGCACGCTTCGCGACGGCGCGCGCCGACATTCCTTGGCTCCATTTGCGCCTCGTCGCGGCCGATACGAGCGACGACGTGAAGCTCACGAAGAAGGACCTCGAAGAGCAGGTCGCCCGTGCGAAGCGGTTGGCGGAAGACGCGGTCGTGACCGCGCCCGAAGACGGCACGGCGCTGCGGCTGAAGGTCGACGCACTCCGGTTGGCCGACGAGAAAGACGCGGCCCGTGCGCTCGTTCCGCGGATCCTCGCGAGCTCGACGCAGCCCGAGACGGCGTACGTGCTCGCGATGCTCGACACGATGGAGACCGAGCCCGTGTGGGCGCCGATCCTCGATCGGCTCCGCCTCGCCGCGGGCTCGGAAGGGAATGCGGGGCGCGCGCGCGCAGCCCTCGTGTACGCGCTCGCGCGCTCGGGCGACGGCGCCGGGGCGAAGGGCGAGCTCGAAAAGCTCAGCTCGCTCCCTCGGCCCCATCCGCTCGCGGCGCTGCTGCGCGCGTTCGTCGAAAAGGCGCCAACGGCGGTCGCAACGTCGAAGCGTGTCGATGGCGGCGCGCAGGCTGCGGCGTTCATTCCAGCCGCGGCCGCCGGCGGGCCCGTCGTCGACGTGAGCTCGCTTCCGCCGGGCCCCCGCGCGTTTGGTGGCGGTGGTGGGGGGGGCGGTGGTGGTGGTGGTGGTGGCTCGCCGAGCGATCCGCGAACCGCGCTGGCCCAGGGCGACGTCGCCCTACGCAAAGGCGACTACGAGCGCGCCCGCTCCCTTTTCCAATCTGTCCTCGCGAAGAACTCGAGCGATTCCGAAGCGCTCGCCGGCCTCGGCGACGTATCGCGCGCGCAGCGCGATTCGCAAGGGGCGCAGAACTACTACCGGCAAGCGCTCTCCGCGAATCCGACCTACCTCCCGGCGCTCATCGGCCTTGGCGACGTGCAGTGGGATCTGGGCGAAAAAGCGACCGCGCAAAAGACGTACAAAGACATCGGCGAGCGCTTCCCCGAGTCGGCCTATCCGGCGCGCGTGAAGGTTCGCGCCGACGGCCCGCCCACGTCGGCGCCCGCGCCCGCGTCGACGCTCGCGCCCGCGCCTACGGGGTCGGTCGTCGAAGACTACAACGGCACCGCCCAATGAAGCGTCGCACACGCATGCTCTCACCCGCCGCCGCGCTGGGCGGCCTGACGCTCGCGGGTCTGCTCGCGCTCTCGAGCGCAGGCTGCAACGGGCGTAAAGCCGTCGTCACGAAGACCGACACGGCGTCGATGCCGCGCCGAGGGCCAGCCCTTGCGGTCTTCGATTTGACGAGCGGCGTCCCCGAGCAAGAGCCTACGGGCCTCTTCGGCGTGAGCGCCCACAGGGGCACCTTCGACGACGTCATCGAGGGCATCGACGAAGCTGCGAAAGACAAGGAGACGAAGGGGCTCTTCGTTCGCTTCGGAAGCGTCGCCATCGGCCTCGGGCGCGCGACTGAGCTCGGCGAAACTCTCGGACGCGTGCGCGCTTCGGGCAAGCCTGTGTTCTGCCACGGCGAGGGGTTCTCGAACGCCACGCTCTACGCCGCGGCCCTCGGCTGCACGAAGATCGGCCTCTCGCCTGCGGGCGGCGTCGAAGCCGTCGGAATCGCCGCGCAGGTCGTCTACATGCGCAAGCTCCTCGTCGACGAGCTTCACGTCACCGTCGACATTCTGCAGGTGGGCAAATCCAAAGGCGCCGCCGAGCCGCTTACCCGCGACGGACCCAGCGACGAGGCTCGCGCATCGCTCGAGGGGACCCTCGCCGATCTGCGCGCGAGCTGGCTCGAGGGGCTCAAAAAAGGGCGCGCGCGCGACGACATCGCCGTCGCCGCGGAAGACGGCCCTCATGGCCCGCAGCAGGCCAAAGACCGCGGCCTCGTCGACGAAATCACGTATGCCGACGACGCGCGCGAAGCGGCTCGCAAGACCGTGGGGGCCGATCGCGACGTCGTGCGCTTCGGCCCGGGCGCTTCGGATGGCGACGACGATCTCGGCGGCCTCGTCCGCATGCTCGCGGGCGAAAGCTCGGCGAACGCGCCCGTCGCTCTCGTGCGCGCCATCGGCAGCATCACGATGGGGAGCAGCGGCGGCGCGAGCCCCTTCGGCGGCGGCGGCGGTATCAGCGAGCACGAGCTCGGTCGCGTGCTGCTCAAAATCGAAAAGGACGACTCGATCAAAGCCCTCGTGCTCCGGATCGATTCGCCCGGCGGTAGCGCCCTCGCGAGCGACATGCTGTGGCACCAACTGATGCGCATCCGAGCCAAAAAGCCTGTCGTCGTCAGCGTTGGCGAAATGGCAGCGAGCGGCGGGTACTACCTCGCGTCGACCGGCAACGTGATCTTCGCCGAGCCGACGAGCATCGTCGGATCCATCGGCGTGGTGGGCGGCAAGGTCGGCGTGGGCGCGGCCCTCGAGCGGTTCGGCGTTCACGCCGAGACGTTCAGCGCCAACAAAGATCCGAAGGCGAAAAACCGCGCGGCCTACGCCTCCCTCCTCACGGGGTGGGACGACGCTACGCGCGAGCGCGTGCTCGAATCGATGACTGCAGTCTACACGCTGTTCTTGGCGCGCGTTTCCGAAGGGCGAAAGATCCCGGTCGAGAAGGTCGCCGAGTCGGCCGAAGGGCGCATTTTCAGCGGTCGCGAAGGGAAAGTGCGCGGCTTGGTCGACGAGCTCGGCGGCCTCGCGGCGGCCATCGCGCGCGCGCGCAAGCTCGCGTCCCTCGCCGACGATGCCGATGTGGCCGTGGTCGGTCGCAAGCCCGGTCTCTTCGACGCGCTCGGCGGCGGGGCTGGCGGCGACAACGACGGCGAGGAGAGCCGCGCCGCGGGCGCCCGCGCGGCCGCGTCAGTGGCTGTGCGCGCCGCCGCCAGCGGGCCGGGCCTTTCGAACCTTCTCGAGTCGTTTGCACCCGAGGTCGTCCCCTTCGCGTCGAGCATGGGGCCGCTCCTCACGGGCGAGACGACCCTCGTGGCGGTCCCGTTCTCGCTGGTCGTGCGCTGACGGCGTCTTCGTGTAGGTGCCATGGGGGCGCCCCAACGCGCGTTTCTGAGTAATTCAAAGCGATTGGCCTTAGGATTTGGCCGACTGCATGACTCTTCCGCCCCCCGAGTGGTCCGCGCCCGCGCCGGTGCTCACGCCGAAAGCAACGCCGATCCCCAACGGCTCGGCGCGGCGTAGCGCCGTGACGCCCGTCGTGCGTGCTGAGGAGGCTGCGTTCCGCCACCGCGTCTCCGCGGCACGCGAGGGGGACGACGTCGCGCTGCTTCAACGCGAGCTCGTCGCCTTCGCAAGGTGGCTCGCGTCGCGTGATCGCTGCCTCGACGAAGCCACGGCGCTCGCCGAGGAGGCCCTCGCGCTCCCTGTCGCGATCGCGACCGCGACCGCAGCCTCGACGCCGACAGCGCGCCCGTTCGATACGAGCGAGCTTCGCCGTGAGCTCGCGTCGTGGTGGGAGAGCCTCGGCGCGCTCACGAGCGCGGCGGCGATCATGCGCCCTCTCGCCGACGAGCCCGGCGTCGATCCGCACGACGCCGCCCAGGTGCTCGTGCGCGTGGGTTCGCTGTGGGCCCGCGCGGGGCGCGCCGACGAAGCCGAAAAGGCTTTTTCCGAGGCGATGCGCATCGCCCCCGACGATGCGCGAGCCGCCGAGCTTCGCGGCGCCGTGGCTGCGTGGGGCGCCACCGCCGAGCTTCGCGAGCGCGTCGTCGTCGCATACCTCGAAGCGGCCGCACGGCGCGCCGCCCACGGGGAAAAAGATGGGCAGCTCGACAACCTCGTGCGCGCCTTCAACGTCGCGCCTACGAGCGAGGCTGCGGCCCGCGGCCTTGCGCGCGTCTACGAGTCGCGCGGCCGTCACGTCGTGGGCGACGAGGTCTGGCGCGCCCACGCGCACGCGCTCGCCAGCGTCGACGCGGCGCGCACGGCGATCGTGCACGAGGGTCGGCGCGTGCGGGCCCTCGCCGCGGGCGACGTCGCGGCGGCGCTCGGCGCGTGCATCGATGCGCGGCTCGACTCGGATCTCGACGGCGAGGGCGCGTCGGCGCTCGACGACATTCTCGCGCGGCTCGGCCTCTTCGACATGTTCGCGGCGCGTCTCGAGGTTCGCGCCGAGCGGGCGAGCGGCGAGCAGCGCGCGCGCATTTACGAGCAGCTCGGGCGCGTGCTCGCGGGCCCCCTCGCCGATGCCGAGCGCGCGGCGGAAGCTCACGTGGCGGCCCTCGCGGCCGATCCGAGCTGCGTCGATGCGCTCGTTCAGCTCCGTAGCCACGCGAGCACAACGGGCGACGCGACGCTCCTCGTGGAAGGGCTGATTCGCTCGCTGATGTCGGCGTCGCCATCGACGTCGTCGTCGTGGAAGCAGGCGCGGCTCACGTGCGCCCACGAGCTTGCCAACGTCGCCGAGAGCGCGCTCCACGACGTGAAGCTGCAGGCCTTCGCCTACGAACGTGTGCTCGCCTTCGACCCGAGCGATTCGGCTGCGCTCGCGTGGCGGGCGCGCAACAGCGTTCGCGTCGCGAAGGCGAACGTCGAGCTTGATCGGGCGCGGCGCGTGGCGGCTGCGGCGACCGGGAAAGAGCGCATCGATGCCCTCGGCGCCCTCGCCGATGCGCTTCGTGGTGCGCCGTCGGAGGTCGTCGAATACTCGCGGGTGCTCGCCGAGCTCATCGCCGTCGACCCCGACGAAGGCGCGTGGCACCGCCTTGCGTCCCTGGTCGCGTGGCGCCGCGGCGACAGCGCCGAGGCCGCGCGGCTCGCGATGGCGCGGTTCGGAAGCGCGAAATCGCCGTTCGAAAAGGTCGAAGCGCGGCGCACCCTCGCGGCCGCCGCACGCGCGCAGGGCGACATCGAGCTTGCGACGAACGAAGTGCGCGAGCTGCTCGTCGACGCACCCGAAGCTCGCGGCGCGTCGAGCCTCGCGTGGGTCGCCGCGGCGCTATCGGGCGACGACGCGACGCGCGCGCGCGCCATCGCGCAGACGGCCCTCGGCTATCCGCCGTCGCTTCGCGCGCTGCTCCTCGCGGTTGCCGCCGATGCGACGGCGCGGGCGCAACTGCAGGCGAGCACACCTGACGAGGCGCTTCCTGGCGAAGCGCGGCGGTTGGCCGAGGCGGCCTGCGACGCCGACCCCTCGAACGTCCGCGCGCAGTCGGAGCTTGCGCAGATCCTCTGCGGCGAGGGGGCGTTCGACAAGGCGTCCGAGTCGCGCATGGAGGCGGCCTACGCGGCTACGTTCCCTCGAAGCCAATGGTGCCGCGCCATCGCGAGTGCCCACGAAAGCTGGGGCGAGGCCGACATCGCGGTCAGCTGGACGCAGCGCCTCGTGAGCCTTTTGCCCGGGGATCGCACGTCGATCGAGACGTACCTCGCCCGCGCGATGGCGACGAACGATGCGGCGCGCCTCGGCGACGCCGTAGCGTGGGTGCTCACGCAGCCGCTGCCGGTGGACGCCGTGGCGGAGCCGTTCGCCGCGGCGCTCGTGACGCTGGCGACGCGCGACCGGGAGCGCGGCGTCGTCGTCGCACGGCGTACGCTCGACGTGCTCGGCCCCACGAACGGAACGATTCGCCGCGCGATGCTCGACGTCGCGAAGCAGGCATCGGACAGCGCGTTCGCCGCGGCGGTTCTGGAGCGCCTCTTGTCGACGGCGCCTCCGGCGGACGAGAGGCGCGCCGTTCTCCTCGATCTCCTCACGCTGCGCGTCGAGATGGGCGATGCCGATGCCGTCGCGCGCGTCCTGCTTCGCGCCTGCCACGAGGGCGTTCCCGCGTTCGCCGTGGCGCCGCACTTCGATTCGATCGAAGGGGCGCCTCTCGGCGGCGACGGCGAGCTCGCCCGCCTCGAAGTGCTCGCACTTTTGGCCACCGAGCGCGCCGATGGCTCGGCGTCCGCCCGCGCGCTGCGTGCCCTAGGCGCGGGCCGTTGGGAGCTCGCAGTCGATCGCGAAGGGGCGATGGACGCGTGGATCTCGGCGGCGCTCGTCGCGCCAACCCTGGGGTTCGCCACCTTAGGCACTGACCTCGCGCGTTTCGGCGACCCCGGGTACGCGCTCGACACGCTCGTCGCGCGAATGGACGCGACGGACAACGTTGCCCACTCGGGCGCGCTCGCGACGGAAGCCGCGCGTGCGGCTCTCGCGCTCAACGACCCGACCCGCGCGTGGGACCTGGCGCGCACCGCGCTCGAGCGGGCGCCGTCGGCCGGCGATGCCCTCGCTCTCCTCGAGCGGGCGGCCGTTGCCCTCGGCCGCGAAGACGACGTCACCGCGCTCTACGACTACGTCGGCGCGCGCGCGTTGGGGCGCTACGGCCGCCGTGCCGTGCACTACCGTGCGGCGCGTTTTTACGAGGCACGGGGCGCGAACACGCTCGCCTTGAAGCATGCGGCCAAGTCGTTCGCGGCGGTCCCTTCCGACGGCCCGATCTTCGTGCTTCTGACGCGCGTGGCGACACTTGCGGGCGACGTCGCGCTCGCCGTTCGTGCGCTTGAAGAGGTCTCGGAGCAGGCGTCTTCGCACCGCGCGCGCGCGGGTTGGTTGCTGCGTGCGGCGACGCTCGCGGAGCAGGGGGACGAAGCCGGTCGCGTGCGCGTCGAGCTACTGATGCGCGCCGTCGTTGCATCGCCCGATCTCGCGACCATCGCCCTCCTTCGGGAGGCCGCCGTCGCCTTGGTTCACGCGGTGCCCGAGGACAAGGATTCCCTCGAGCTTCGTCTCAGGCGCGCCGCGACCGACGTTGCAAGCCGCGTCGAAGGGCCGGACGGCGCGCGGACGTCGATCGCGCTGGCCGAGCTTCTGCTGTCGGTCGGCGACGGCGGCGAGACCGCCCTCGCCGTCGTCGAGGGCGCCCTCGCGTGCGACGGTGATCTCGACGACTACACGCGCCTCGTCCCCTACGCGAAGGCGCTCGCATCGACCGACGAAGCGCGAATGTTCCTCGACCGCGCCCTCGACGACGTCGAGAAGCCGTACTCCAACGTGGGGGCCGCGGCGCTTCGCGTTCTGGTCGAGATCGCGCGTCATCGCGGCGATGAGATCGCCCAAGCCCGCGCGCTGATCGCGGCGGCGGTGAAGAGCCCCGACGACGACGCCATCGTCCTCGAGGCCGACCGGGTCGTCACGGCTCTCGCAGAGCCGCTTTTGGACGACGCGTTCGCCGCGCGCGTTCCCCTCGAACGGCGCGTGACGGCGCTGCGCAACGTGGCGACGCAAGCGAACGCGCGTGGCGATCACGCCGATGCGATCGACGCCCTCGAGTACGCGAGCCCCATCGCGACGGGCGACGCGAAGCTCGAGATCGAGGCCGAGCTTCGCGCTCTCTACGAAGGCGCAGGCCGCGGCACCGAGCTCGAGACGCGGGCGATGCGCGAGGCGATGAATCTGCAGAACACGGCTTCGGTGCGCGCCCAGCACTGGGCCGATCTCGCGCGACGACGCGAAGCGCGGCGCGACATGCGTGGTGCCGTCGCCGCGCTCTATGCGGCCGCGAAGTGCGAGCCCGACACGGTGGATCGATGGGTCGTGCTCGAGCGCGTGGCCGAAGCGTCGGGCAACGTCGAGGCGCAGCTCGAGGCGCTCAAGGCGATTGCCGAGCGCACGTCGGACGGCAAGGTCGCCGTGCAGAAGCGCCTCGCCCACGCGCTCGAAGCGCGAGGCGATGCGGGGCTCGCCGCCGAAGCGTGGCGCGCGGTGCTGCTCATGGACCCCGACGACGAAGAGGCCGATCAGGCGATCGAGAGCTTCATCGTCGGCGAAGCGCGCTATGCCGATCTCGTCGAGCACTTGGCGCGCCGTGCCGAGCGCCTCTCGGCTTTTAGCGGTCAACGCGAACGGCTGCGCGCGCTCCGGCTGCGGCGCACGGCGATTCTCGAGCAGCGCCTCGGTCGCATCGACGACGCCTGCGACGAGCTGGCCCTGCTGCTCTCCGAGTGGCCCGACAACGCGAGCGCGCTTCGGTATCTCGCCGACCTTCATGAGCGCATGGGGCAGCACGGGCGCGCGGCGCCGCTATGGCGTCGCGTCGCGTCTCTCGAGGAGAACCCCGAGGTCCGCGCCGAGCTCGAGCTCCGCGCGGCGCGCGCTTCGAACGCGTCGGGCGACGTCGACATGGCGCTCATGCACGTGCGTGCGGTTCTCGAACGCGCCCCGACGAACCGCGACGCGATGCAGCTGCGAATCGCCCTCGCGCGCAGCATCGGCAACGACCGCGAGCTCGGCGACGCCCTCGAGCTTTCCGCGGTGCATTCGCAAGATGACACGTCGACCCGGAGCGCGATCCTCGTGGAAGCGGCGCAGGCGTCGGCCCGCGCGGGCGACATGCTTTTGGCCCTCGGTCGCGCGCAACGCGCCGCCGCCGTTTCGCCCGACAGCGCGGCAACGCAGCTCCTCGCACGGGGGCTCGAATACCGACTGCGCGGCGTCGGCGCGCCCGCCGATGCGCGGTTGACCCTCGAGGAGCTTGGCAAGATTCGCGGCGGGCTCGACCCCGACGACGAAGCGCTCTGCGCATTTCTCCTCGCCGAGGCTCTCGATGCCGTCCACGGCGGCGGCGCCGGCATGCGTGAGCTCGTCGCGCGTCGCGACGACTTGGGTCTCCACGTTCTCATCGCGCTCGGCATCGCGGAGCGCCTCAATTCGATGGGGAGCTACGCCGCTGCGGTTCCCATGTTCGAGAAGGCACTCGCGGGAAATCTCTTCGGCCTCCGGCGGCGCGGTGCCGTGGCGATTGCGGCGGCCGAAGCGGCGATTCGTAGCGATCAACGCGTCGCCGCGCGCCGCTTTCTCGACGAGGCCTCGCAAGACGCCGATACGCGCCCGGCAGCGGTGCGCAAGCTCGCGCAGCTGGACGGGCCGATGTCGACGGCCGCGAAGACCGAGCCGTCGCCGCCACCGTCGCGCGAAGCGATTGTGCAGACGCTTCAGGAGACCGCGCGTACCGGGCTCACGCTCGGCGAGCGAACCGAGGCGCGCCTCACGCTGTCGCGCACCCACCGCGATGCGGGCGAAGACTCGATGGCCGAAGCCGTCCTCTTCGACGCGCTCAGTGAAGGGTCCGTCGAGGCCGGCGACGAGCTGATCGCGCTGCTCGAGCAGCAGGTGGATCGCACGAGCGACGTCGTCCGCGTTCGCAAGCTCATGGCGGATCTGTCGCCCGGCGAGCTGGACGGCCTCAACGACCTGAAAGCCGCGGCCGTGGCCGACGAGAACACGGTCCTCGCGCGCACGGTCGATCACATCGTTCGCGCGTTCGATCCGGGGGCAGGGCCGCTGCCGCCGCCGCCTCTCGCGGCGCAGCGGGAGCAGCCGGGGCTCCTCGCGTTTCTCACGCGCACGCCGGACAGCCGCGCATTCGAAGCGCTAGGTCTCATCTTGGAAGGCGCAGGCTCGCTCTTCGTGCGCGACCCGGCGACCTACGGCGTGACAGGGCTCGAGCGCGTCGCGCCTGGTGCATCGACGCCACTCGGCAAGCTGTACGAGATGGCGCGCCGCCTCCTGGGCGTGCCGAAGGTGCCGTTCTTCGTCAAGCGGACGCCGACGACGCTTTCGTACGAGGTCGCGCTCCTCACGCAGCCGTCGATCATCGTTTCGGGCGAGCCCGACGAAGATTCGCCCGAGCTCCGTTACCTCGTCGGCTGCGCAATGGCCGCGGCCCTTCCTGGGAACGCGCTGCTCCTCGCGCTCCCCGACGCGGAGCTCCGAGGCATGTGGCGCGCGGTCCTCGGCGCGTTCGGGCCGCCCGAGTTCGGCCGTCGCATGGACACGCCGAGCGCGCGGGTGGCCGAGCAGTTTTGGCACATCGTCCCGCCGCGCACGCAGCGTCGCCTTCAGGAGCTTCTCAGCACCGGGCCGGCTCCCGACGCCGAAACGCTTCGGGCCGGCGCGAAGCAGGTTGCGAGGCGCGTGGGCCTCTTCGTCTGCGGCGACTTCGAGGCCGCGGTCATCAACGTCCTTCGGGATGTCCGCGGCAGCGCCGATCTCGCCGACGCTTCCGGCCCCCGTGCCCTCGCGCGCCTCTGCGCCGAAGTCCCTGCGGTCTCCGACCTTTTGCGCCTCGCGTCGACACGTGAGTACGCCGACGCGCGCTTTCAGCCGCCCGCCTTCGCCCCCACGAAAAGCTACTCGCCGGGGCCCGCTCGCTCGACGAGGTAGTAAGGAACGTTGGTGGTGCGGCGCTCTCCCCGTCCTCGGTTCGTCACCCGCGCAGCGCGGGCATGCGTCGCTGGCGCCGTGACCGCCGCGTTCGTCGCGCTGTCGGCGTGCATTCTCGCCGATCCGCCGGCCGGGCTCCCTGCGCTCCCGACGATGCGGCCGACCATCGTCCACGGCGCCGTCGTGCCGTCCGCGGCGCGCATTCTCGGGCGCCTGCCGGAGCAGTTTCAGGTGCCCGTCGAGCTGCTCGACCCCGCCGTGACCTTCGAGTGGCGAGTCTTCGTCGACTACGATCCGCTCGCGCCGTCGAACGCGGTCTTCGCCGGCACCAACGAGAAAGATCCGCTGCGCCCCCTCGAGCGGATACGCACCGTCCCCTTCGGCAACCCGATCGCGACGGCCGACCCGTCGTTGCAGGCGTGCCACGTGATCGAGTTTCTCGTCGCGTACAGCTTCGAGGGGACGTCGAGCCACACGCCGGGGTCCACGGGCGGCGACACGATCGCGTGGTTCTACAACCCCGCCGGCGATCTCGCGGGGTGCCCGCAGTACGACGCGGGGGCGTTCGCGGACGCAGGCGTCCCGCCGCCCGACGCGGCCGATGGAGCGCGCGAGTGATGCCCCCCCGGCGCACGGTGCGGCGCGGGTTCGCCGTCATGGCGGTCGTCGGCGTCGTCGCCTGCACGCTCACCCGCGACATCCCGAGAGCTCCCGCTCCCGTCAACGCGTGCCCGGCGGCCGTTTGCGCCGCGTACGTTGGGCAGACGCCCACGCCGACGTGCCAGAGCGGCGCCTGCGAGACAAGCGCGCAGATCGACTACGTCCTCGTCGTCAACGTCCCGCAAACATCGCTCTTCGCGCCGGGCCAGGTCTTCGCGATTCGCTCCGCCGACCTCTTCACGCGGACGACGGCGAACTGCAAAGGGCGCGGCTGCACGGTGCTTCCGCCGCTCGCGAGCCTCGACGGCAATTACCTCGTGAACCCCGCCGGCGCGACCACTGTGGGGCGGGTGTTAAGCACCCCCGCCGTCGTCACGTCGCTGCCGATTCAGGTGACCATGCGGCCGCTCTGGTCGCAGCTCCCGTCGGATACGCCCACGGACGCCGCCGACCTCGGGATCCCGCTCGACACCGTCTTCGGCGCGACGCGCGTGCCGACCTATCCCGACGCACCGAAGGGGCCTGGCGGCGCGTCGAGCGTCGAGTTCCACGTCAGCGTTCCCGCAGGCCGCTACGAGCGTTCGGTCATGCCGACGGCGCCCTTCGACGACGCGTTCCCCCCCGACATTCGCGCGGTCCTCGTCCCCGCGCCGCGCTACGACCAGGTGCTCCTCGTCACCGACGGGTCGGCCATCGTCGAGTACCCGACGCCGCTCTCGCGCGAGGGCGGCGACCTCGACGGCTTCACCGTGGCCCTCGTCGACGCCGTGACCGGCCGTCGCGCATCGACCCTCAAAACGTTGGGCGCGAGCGACACGAGCGCCACGCTGCGCGTGCACCGGGCGACGGGAGACGAGACGCGCCTTTTGGACCTTCGCCTCGCGCCGCCCCTCGCGAAGGCCGACGTTCTGCCGGTTCTCTCCTACGCGTTCGTCGCCGGCAATCCGGTTACGCTGCGCTACCCCGCGCTGCCCGATCCGGTCGTCGTCGAGGGGACGGTCGGCACCGACGCGTCCGACGGTGGCAGCTCCACGCCGGTCGCGGCGTCGATCGAGCTTGCGAGCTACGAGCTCGAGACCACCGCGGAGATCGATAAGAACCTCAAATTGCAGCTCGTTCGGCGCATCCTCACCGACGCCGTCGGCCACTACTCGGTGCGGCTTCCGCCGGGGCGCTACCACGCGGCCATCACACCGGTTGACACATCAACCGCGTCGTCCGGCGTCGCCAGCGTTGGCGTCGGGCCCGCTCGTATCGCGATGAGCCCCACGGAAGACATCCGCATCGCAAGCTCTCCCATCGTGCAAAAAGGGCGGTTCCTCACGCTCCGCCCTACGGCACGGGTTCGTGGTCGATG
>JANXMC010000047.1 GCA_025354825.1 Myxococcales bacterium | reverse complement strand
CCACCGCGTGCGGATTGGCGATCCGGCGATCGTCGCTGCGGTGCGCCTCGCTAAACGGTATTTGCAAGACCGCGCGCTTCCCGACACGGCCATCGATCTCCTCGACGAAGCGGCCGCGCGAAAGCGCGTCGAGATGGGCGGCGTTCCGGCCACCGTCGACAATGCGATTCGCAGGCTCGCGTCTCTCAAAGCGCAAATCGCATCGCTCGCCGACGACACCGACACGATGAGCGTGAAGACGCGGGCGCGCTTGGAAACCGAGGCCAAATCCCTCGAGCCGGCCGTCGTCGAAATGCGGGCAAAGCTCGATTCGCGCAAAGGCGCCGTGGCGGCGTTCACGTCGATTAAAGGCGAGCACGACAAGCTCAAGGCGCAAATCGAAGAGGCGCGCAAAACCCACGATTTCGCGAAGCTCGGCGAGCTCGAGCACGTGACCTTGCCCGACGTGAAACGGCGCCTCGACTTGGCCGAGGCGGCGATGTCGAAAGAGGGCGCGCCGGCCGCGAACGCAAGTCTCGTGGGCGAGGAAGACGTGGCGCTGGTGCTGGGCGATTGGACCGGTATCCCGATTGCCAAAATGCTCGAGGCCGAATCGGAGAAGCTGCTCAAGATGGAGGCCCGGCTCGCGGCGCGCGTCGTGGGGCAGGACGAAGCCGTGCGATCCGTCTCGAGAGCCGTGCGGCGCGGTCGCGTCGGGCTGCGCGATCCGGGGAAGCCCATTGGGTCGTTCTTGTATTTGGGGCCGAGCGGCGTCGGCAAGACCGAGCTTGCGAAAGCCCTCGCCGAGTTCTTGTTCGACGACGAGCAGTCGCTCACGCGCCTCGACATGAGCGAGTTCATGGAGAAGCACATGGCGCAGCGCCTCGTGGGCGCACCGCCGGGCTACGTCGACAGCGAAGAAGGCGGCTTTTTAACCGAAGCCGTACGCAAACGGCCCTACAGCGTGCTGCTGTTCGACGAGGTGGAAAAGGCCCACGCCGACGTGTTCAACCTGCTCCTCCAGGTGCTCGACGACGGACGTCTGACCGACGGCCGCGGCCGCACGGCGGACTTCTCGAACACCGTCGTCATCATGACGAGCAACATCGGATCACGGCGCATTCTCGAGACCGACCCGAAGCTCTTCGAGAGCGCGGATGGACGGGACGCACTCCGCGATGTTCTCCAAGAAGAGCTACGCAGCTTCTTGCGCCCCGAGTTCATGAACCGCATCGACGACATCGTCATCTTCCGGCCGCTGTCGAAACCCGACTTGCGCGGCATCGTCGATATCCAACTTCGCAGGCTCGAGAAGCTCGTGGCCGACCGCGAGATCAAAGTGCAGCTCACCGATGCGGCGAAGAACGCCCTCGTCGACATCGGCTACGAGCCGGCCTTCGGCGCGCGCCCGCTGAAACGCGCTATTTTGAAGAAGGTGCAAGACCCGCTCGCCGAAGAGATCCTCGCCGGCGGCTACCCGCCGGGGAGCGTCGTCGAGGTCGACATCAAAGGCGAAGAGTTCGTCTTTTCGAAGGGGAAATAGCCCCGTGAAGATTCACCTCGTTGGCATTTCGGGCACCGGCATGGGCTCCCTCGCGACGCTCTTTCGCGAGGCTGGCCACACGGTGACGGGCTCGGACGTCGCGTTCGATCCGCCCACGGGACCCATGCTACGGGCCGCGGGGATTGCCTGCAAAACTGGCTATTCGGCAGACAATCTCGGTGACGGCGACGAGACGCCAAACCTCGTCGTCGTTGGCAATGCGATTGGCAAGTCCAACGTCGAAGCGATCGCCGTCGAGACGCGCGCATTGCCACGTACGAGCATGAGCGCGGCGCTTCGCGAGCACTTCTTGGCGAAGCGCACGCCCCTCGTCGTCGCCGGCACCCACGGGAAGACGACGACGTCGGCGATGGCAGCGTTGGTGCTCGAAAAGGCGGGTCTCGAGCCGGGTTGGTTCATCGGCGGGCAGCCGCGCAGCCTGCCGTCGAGCGCGGCGGTCGGGCGGACGAAGCGGAAGCTCACGGCGACGCCGGATCTCCTCGAAGGGCACGACGGCACGGCGCCGGCGCCCTTCGTCGTCGAGGGCGACGAGTACGACGCGGTCTATTGGCACAAGGCGCCAAAGTTTCTCGACTACATCGGCGTCGGCGAGAGCGACGTCGCCATCCTCACGAGCGTCGAGCACGATCACATCGATATTTACCCCTCGGCCGACGCCTACGAAGCGGCGTTCGTCACGTTCATCAAGGCGATCCCGGCGGGCGGCCTGCTCGTGTGCGACGCCCACGATGCGCGCGCGCGTGCGCTCGCGAGCGCCCACGCAACGTGCCGCGTGAGCTTCTACGCCCTCGAAGGCGACGACACCGGCGACGTGACGCCGACCTGGGTCGGAGCGCCGAGCACCATCGACGAAGGCGGGCAGCAGTTTTTCGACGTCTACACGGGCGGCATGTCGTGTGGGCGCTTCGCGATGCGCGCGCCGGGGAAGCACAACGTACGAAACGCGCTCGCGGCGATGGCAGCGGCGGCCGAAGGGTTCGGCGTGCCGGTGAGCACGACGAAGCGGGCGCTCGCGCAGTTCGAAGGGGTGAAGCGCCGGCAAGAGCTTTTGGGCGCGCCCAACGGCGTGCGCGTCTACGACGACTTCGCGCACCATCCAACCGCCGTCGACGAGACGCTCCACGCCCTCCGCGCAAAGCATCCGGCGGGAAAGCTGATTGCCATCTTCGAGCCGCGGAGCGCGACCGCGTGCCGAGCGCTCCATCAAGATGCGTACGTGAAGTCGTTCGACGCCGCCGACCGCGTTCTCCTGGCGCCGGTGGGGCGAAGCGGCATCGCCGACAGCGAGAAGCTCGATGTGCCGCGCCTCGCCCGCGACCTCGGCACGAAGGCCGTCGCCGCCGCCGATGGCGCCGACATTCTCGCGCGCGTCGTGGCCGAGGCGGCGCCCGGCGATACGGTCGCCGTGCTCTCCAACGGCGCCTTCGGTGGGCTTCACGAAAAGCTCCTCGCGGCCTTGGCGGTGCGTGCGCCGCTCCCTAACCGTTCTACCTCGTAAGCATCGGAGAATCACAATGACGCCCACGACGTACGAAGGCCGCCTCGAGCTCATGGCCGCGGCGCTCGACGCTTCGCGCGAGGCGTCCGAGATTCTGAAGAAGGGCTTTCGCAGCCACCCCAACGTCGAGCGCAAAGGGCGCGTCGATCTCGTGACCGAGTACGACCGCGCGAGCGAGCGTTTCTTGCGAGAGCGCCTCGAGCGCGTGACCGGGATCGCCGTGGTGGGCGAAGAAGAGGGCGGCAAGCGCGCAACAGGCGTGGGCGGCGCGACGTGGTTCGTCGACCCTCTCGACGGCACCACCAACTTCGTCCACGGCCATCCGTACTTCTGCGTGTCGGTCGGCCTGGTCGTCGATGCGTCGCCCGTCGTCGGCGTCGTCGTCGCGCCGGAGCTGAAGCTCGAGTTCACGGGCGTGATCGAGGGCGAGCCCGTCACCGTCGGCACCGCGCGGTGCGACAAAGACGCCCGCCGCTCGGCAACACGCAACGGCCTGCCCTGCGTCGTGAGCGACGTGGGCCAGTTCATCGACGCGCTCCTCGCTACGGGTTTCCCCTACGACCTCCACACGAGCGCCGACAACAACCTCGATACCTTCGTGGCGATCATGCGCCGCTGCCAGGCCGTACGGCGCTGCGGCTCGGCGGCGTTGGACCTTTGCCATGTCGCCGAAGGGACCTACGACGGCTACTGGGAGCGGAAGCTCAAGCCGTGGGATCTCGCGGCCGGCGCGGCCATCGTCCTCGCCGCAGGTGGGGAGCTGTCGGCGTACGATGGCGGCCCTTTGGACGTCGTCGTGGGCCACCTGTTGGCGACCAACGGCATCATACACTCGGCCCTTCTCGACGAGCTCGCTCGCGTCCCCGTCAGCGTCTATCCCGCCGCGCCGCCCCCCCCGAGGTGACGTGACGCGACTGCCAAGTACGTGAACGTGATCGCGTTCGCGCAATCGTTGCTTCGGCGTGCGCATGGCGAGCGACTCGCCCCGTATCGGTAAGGACCCATGAGCGGCTCGGCATGCTCGCCGGACCGCGCGTGTCGACCGCCTTGTCGACCTCTCTCGAGGGGGCCTCATGGAATTGGCAGCCTACAGCTCGCGCGTCGCGCACCTGTCCGACGTGCACATGCTCGCCACCAGCACCGTCACGGAGACGCGGCGACGATCCCGTGAGAGCTACGATCTAAGCACGCGGTTCGTCAGCATCGGGCGCGAGCTCAATGGGCACGATCGCGTCCAGAAGCTCTCCCGCGGGCTTGCTGCCGTGGCGCGTAGCGGTGCCGGACATGTCGTGATTTCGGGCGACCTGACCGAGCTCGGCTCGAAGGCCGAAATCGAGACCTTCGCGTCGGTTCTCCACACTTCGAAAATCGCCCCGGATCGCATCGTTCTCGTGCCGGGTAACCACGACGTCTACACATCGGCCGACGCATGGCTCCGCGCTCTCGACGGGCCGCTCCGCCCCTTCCGCAGCGGTGCGGCCGACGCGCCCGGCAAGGTCGTCGAGCGCGACGGCGTGACGTTCTTGCCTATCGACGTCACGCGTTACCAGCCGATCACGCGCTCGGCCGGTGAGCTCACGGATGCGACGGCCGACGCCCTTGAGCGTCGCCTGCGGGATCCGTATCTGCGGCGCGGCGCCGTCGTCATCGTGCAGCACCACCCGCCGTTCTCCCACGACTCGCGGGCGTGGCAGTGGCTCGACGGGCTGCGCGGCTGGGCGCGCATGATGGATCTCTTGAACCGGTTCCCGAACGTTCAAGTGCTCCACGGCCATCTGCACCACGTCGTCGACAAGATCGTCGGTATAGGTCGCGCGCGCATCTTCGGCGCGCCGGCCACCGTCGACGACAAACGCGAGACCGCGCGGGTGCGCATTTACGACGTGCGCGACGGCATGCTCGAGAGCCAGGGGATCCTCGAGGGGTAGCCGACTGCGCCCTCGAGGTTCGCGGCGCGCCGGGTGCGCTATTCGGATGTCGCCGACAGCAGCGCTTTGAGCATTTCGGCCTGCTGGGCAATCGATGGATCGCGCATGTCGCGCGCGAGAGCGGCCATCGACGTTGCGTGCATCGCCGCGAGCTTGCGGAGACCGCCGGCGTATTCGACCCCTTCGCCGACGAAGGCCGCGTGGAGCTTGCGGAGCGTGGCGAGGGCGGATGCATAGGCGATGACGTCGCCGTTTCGCGATTTTGCGATGCGGGCGATGTCGTCGTCGTAAACGCACGGCACCGTGGCGCGGAGCTCGCGGCGCTGCTTGGCGACGACGTCGTCGACGTGGGCCGTGACCGAGAAGGCGAACGGCTCGCCGGCCGTCCACGCGGGGACGGTGACGCGAAGGACGTCGGTACGCGCTTCGCCCGCGTGAATGTCGCCGAGGGCGAGCTGCCCTTCGTCGAGGCGCCAGCGAACTTCGCCCCCCGACGCTTCGAGAACGTGGGACGGCGCGGGGATCGCGGCGAACGTGAGAACGACGTCTTTGAACGCGAGAATGCCCGCTGCGGGGAGCGCCTCGCGGATCCACGCGGTGCGCGTGGCGAGGGCTTTGTCGGCGCTGGCGGTGCCGATGTTGGGCGTCGCGATCGCTTCGATGCGCCCCATGTCGACGCCGACCTCGGTAGCGAACGCGCTGACGACGACGCCTTTGGCGTTGAGCGCGTCGAGCTCGGGCTTCACGCCGTCGGCGAGACCGCGCGCGCCCACGGCCGAGAGGACGACGATGCGCCGTGAACGCTTCGGCGGTGCGGCGGGCGTGGGGGCAGCCGTAACGGCCGTCGGAGCGGCGGCGTCGTTGTCGGAGATGCCAGCATCGCTGTCGGCGGACGCGATCGCAGACGCAGACGCAGCCGGCGCAGGTGCGGCCGCTGCGACAGGGGCACCGCCGGGGGTCGGCGTGGGGTCGTCGATGAGCGTGCCGGCGAGGCGGAGCGCGGCGGCGAGGTCGGGCGCGCCGGGGACTTTGACCTCGGTCGAGAGGCGCCTGTCAATGGCCGCGAGGGCGAGGGAGCGGTCTTGCGCGGGCATCGACGGGACGACCAGGCGCGCACCGCGGGCGTCGACGACGGCGAGGCGGTCGCGGGCGCCCAGCTGCTCCATCGCCGCGCCAACGAGGGCGAGCGTGTCGCCGCCGTTCCCTTCGAGAATGAGGACGACGTTCTCGCCGTCCCGCGCCGAGCCGGCCGCCGCGGGGGCGACGACGTCGACGCGTATGAGCACTTCGCCGCCCCACGACGGAACGCGCGTGTCGCTCGGCCTGAGGATGACGGCGAGCCCCGCGGTGGCGAGGACCGTGGGCTGGCTCGTCGACGTGAAGCGGCCGTTCGCAGGCAAAATGAAGCCTACGGGCGCGCGCCACGGGTCGTTCGCGTCGCGCGAGACGATGCGCAGCGGCGGAAGCGTGCGGTCGCGGTACTCGATGCCGTTCGATGTGAGAATGCTGGCGCCGCTACCGCCTGCCTCGGGGATGACGAGCGTCCCATCGCGCGCGAGCATCGCGTGGTCGCAGCCGGTCGCCGCGGCCGATACGCCGGCGAGACCCGTGGCAGCGATGACCGCGGCCAGAACGCGCGTCAGCGCTCGTGCTGCGCCTCTTCCCATCCGTTGCCTCCGCGCGCTTCGTCGCGCGCCCGCATCCTTACGACGCCGCGGCCCAAAAGGCGAGTCAGGCCGGGATCCCAGCGAGGGCGCGGTCGCAGTCGTCCGTAATCAGGCGATTGCCGACCTCCTGCGCGATCTCTCGAATGGTCAAGTATTCGAGGCGTGCCGCCGGGCGCTCGTCGCGGCGCATCAGGAGCTGCGCGAGAAGCAGCCGCGCACCGAGGACGTCCATCGTGAAATCGTTCGCCTCGGCGTAGCGAATCCCCTGCCGGAGCAGATTCTCTGCGTTCGCGTCGCCCGCCGCGGCATCGAGGTAGGCGAGGAACGAGCGGTTCAAATTTCCGAGGCGCTCGAACCCCTGCTCGTCGCACAGCGCGAGCGACTGCTGAAGCGCGCCGTAGGCGCGCGCGTAGTCGTTCATGCGTATGAGGATGTCGCCGAGGTTGTGGAGATTGACCATGATCTCGTAGCCGACGCCGAGCTGCCGCGAGAGGTCGACGGCGCGCTCGGCCGCCACGGCGGCGGCACGGAAGTCGCGCGAAAAGTAATCGACGAGACTCCACAGTTTTTGCCGCTCGCAGGCGGCCGCCGCGTCGTTCGGTAAGAGCACTTCGGCGCGTTCGAGGGCGAGCATCGCGGCCCTGCGATCGCCCAGCGCCGCGTGGGCCTGCGAGAGCCCGCAGAGGATCTTGTGCTCTTCCTGGCGATCGGCCGACGACGCGCCGAGGATCTGCTGAATGCGCGCGAGCTGCGCGTGGGCGCGCTTGAAGTCGCCCTGCCGCGCGGAGAGCTCCGCGTCGGCCGAAAGCACCTGCTTCGCCAGCGCTTCGTTGCCGTCGGCGACGGCCTCGGCCTCCGAGAAGCGCGCGCGGGCCGCATCGAACAGGTGGAGCGCGCCCAAGATTCGCCCCGCATACACACGCACGCGAACCTGCAGCTCCGCGCTTCCGGCAGCGTCGGCGCGGGCCACCACGCGGTCGCACATTTGCGGCGCTTCCGGCGCGGTGCGAACGAGGCGCACGGCGGCGGCGAGACCTGAAAGCCAGGCCGCGAGCTCCTCGGGCGGTCGCGTATCGAGGTCGCACAGCTCGAGAGCGCGCGCGTAGTCTTTCGCGGCCGCTTCGAGCTGACGCGCCTCGAGGCGGCGCTCACCGCTTCGTGCGAAATAGTCGGCCGCGCGCTCACGGTTGCCCGACTCGTAAAAGTGCGTAGCGATCCGCGCCGCCTGCTCCCACGCGTGATCGGCGAGAACGCTTTCGAGCGCGTGCCCGGCGGCCGCATGCATCTCGCGGCTCGCTTCGATCGTCAGCGCGTCGGCGACAACCTCGCGAACGATGGGCGACGTGAAGCGCAGCTCGGACGGGCCCGTGTGCACGAGGAAATCGCGCCGCTTGAGCGTGCCGAGGGCCTTCTCGAGAATGCCAATGGGCTGCCCCAACATGTGGGCGAGAACGCTCGCGTCGACCGTGTCGCCGAGCACCGCGGCGGCTTGAAGCGTCGTGCGGTCTTCCGGAGCCAAGCGCGAGACGCGCGACGCGACGAGGCCTCGCAGCGTTTTGGGGAGCGCGAGGTCTTGCCCCAAGAGCTTCATCGAGACGACACGCTTGTCGGCGACCGTGACGGCCCGTGCATCGACGAGCCCCTTCAAGACCTCTTCGATGAACTGCGGGTGGCCGCTCGCGCGCTCGCGAACGAAACGCGCGAGCTCGTCGGGGACGGTATCGATGCCGAGGCGAAGGCCGATCAACCGAACGGCGTCTTCGGTGGAAAGATCGGTGAGATCGAGCCCGGCGTGGGCGGGGACTTTCTCGAGCGGGTGGGTGAACCCCGCGCGGGCTGTGAAGGCGAACACGACGCGCGTGGTGGAGAGCCGCGTGAAGGCCGAACGGAGAATCTCGAAGCTCTCGTCGTCCATGCAGTCGCCCGGATCCCACGCGAACGTGTGGGGGCGGTCTTCGCAGAGGCTCGCGACCATGCGCGTGAAGGCACTTCGCAAAACCGTTTTCGCGTTGCCGACGGGCGCCGGCACGCTCGCGCCGAGGGCCGCGAGAACCGTGGTCACCTCTTCGCTCGAAAGGCCGAGGGCGCGGAGGCGCGGCTGCACAGCGAGGATGCGGTCGGGCGTGTCGCCTTCGGTCACGCCGCAGAGCACGTGGAGCATCGCGACAATGCCCGAGAGCGGCAGCTCGCGCCCACGGGGGGGGCAGGCGGCGATGTGAAGGCCGACGTTGTAGCCGCCTTTTCGAAGGCGCCGTTCGACCTCGTAGAGGAGACGCGTTTTGCCAACGCCGTGATCGCCGCGGAGCGTGAGAAGGCGCGCCGACCGCTTCGTCGACGCGGCGAGGATTTCGCCAATCTTTCGAAGCTCCTCTTTGCGGCCAACGAAGCGGCCGAACGCGCCTTCAGGCCCGCGGACGTCTTTGACGAGGGAGCCCGAGCCGATGCTGGTGGTCTCGGGGTCGCCGAGGAGCTCGAAGTCGAACACGCCGCGAACGTGCCGCGCGGCTGCGGGCGAGAGGGCCACGCGCCCTTCGCGCACGCGGGCGAGATCGCGCGATGTCGCCACGAGCCCTGCGAGGCGGTCGTCGTCCGTAGGCTCGCCGGTGCTCGATACGTGGACGCGGCTCGTGTGGAGGCCGGCGCTCGCATGGCGCGGCCCCGCGACGGCGCGCACGGCGACGAGGGCGCAGCGCGTCGCTATTTCGGTATCGCGGCCGTCGGGCTCGTCGAGGCCGAAGAGCGCGACGACCTGCTCGGGGTCTTGCCGAAGGACGCGCCCGCCGTAGCGGTTCACGATGGTCATCACGCGCTGGGCAACCCCGCCGTCGTCCCTCGGCTCGCGCACGGGGAGCTCGATGGCGAGCGCCGTGATCTCGCGCCGCTCGCCCATTTCGGCAGCGCGCTCCATCGCGACGATGTGCGAGCCGAGATCGATCCGCGGAATGCTACTGAGGCTCCGGGTGGCCGGAATTTCGACGGGCGTCAGCTGCGGCATGAGCGCGACGCTGTCGGCTTCGAAGCGGTCGGATATCGAAATACGTTCGTGGCTTCGCGTGGCGCCCGGCTCGTCGTGGGTGCGAAACCGCGCGAGGAATTCGGCGAGCTCGTTGGCGCCCGAGCGGCTGCCATGGGCGTACAAGAAGGCGAGCATCGCCTCGTACATGCGACCGGCATCGGCGAACCGCGTTTGCGGATCTTTCGCCATGGCCATGTTGAGAATGGCAATCAGATCGCTCGGAACGTCGGGGCGAAGAAGCTCGACGGGCGGAAATTCGCAGGCCTGCACGCGGCGCAGCGTTTCGAACGTGTCGGCGCGCTGAACGGGTTCACCCCCGCGAGGCACTCGTAGAGAATCGTTCCGAGCGAGAAAAGATCGCTCCTCGCGTCGACGTTCTCGCCGCGCGCCTGCTCCGGGCTCATGTAGCCGTACTTGCCCTGGAGCTTCCGTGCGCGCGTGTCTTCGTGGGTATTTTGCTCGAAGGCGCCGCGCGCTTTCGCAATACCGAAATCGGTGACTTTAACCTCGCCCTCGAAGGACACGAGAACGTTCTGTGGCGAGACGTCGCGGTGCACGATGTTGAGCGGGCGCATCTGCTCGTCGCGCCGGCGGTGGGCGTGATCGAGCCCTTTGGCAACTTCAGCCGCGATGACGACGCACATGTCGACGGGCAGAACGACCTGCGATTTGCGGCAGCGCGCGAGCAAGGTTGCGAGATCGCACCCGTGCACGAACTCCATCGCCATGTAGTAAAACGAGGCCGGCGCAGGGACGTGACCGCCCTCGACGCCCGTGAGCGAGGGGACGCCGCTCAGCGACATCGCGCCCGGCTCGGGGAGCGACGCAATGCCGAGATCGAACACTTGGACGATGTTCGCGTGCGACAGCCGCACGGCGAGCTTCGCCTCGTGAATGAACATTTCGGTGAACTCTTGGCTACGCGCGAGCTCGGGCAGAATGCGCTTGATGACGAGGATCTTTTCGAACCCCTCGACGCCAAAGCTCTTTGCCTTGAAGACCTCGGCCATCCCGCCTTGACCAAGGCGTTCGAGCAGCCGGTATCGACCGAATTCCGCGTTCACGGGCTTGAGATCCCCCGCCTGCGCCGGCAAGTCCGACGGGCGCGGCAAGGCAGGCATAGCATGGGCGCTGCCGCTGCGAGACTTCTGACCGCGCGACGCTTCGCGAGGCTCGTGATCCGTGTCGTCGTGGTGCCCCCCATCGCTCGCCGGGCGCGAGGCGCCGCCCTCTTGAGTCGCATCCAAAGATAAGCGATGCACCGCGGAAACGGGCCTCATTTTATCGAATCGTCTGCGGAAGCGCGTCATGGTCTTGGGCTGCTCTCTCTCCTCTGGCTTCGCTCTCTTCGTGGCCTTCCGAGTACGTGCAGGTGGAGCCGTTCGGTCTCCGCGTGGTCAGTTGGGGGCTCGGCGTGAAATCCAAATGGGATTGGTGAATCCCAGGGGCGCTATGGGCATGAAGGCGAGGACGTCGTCCATCCTGCGCGTGCCGCGCGCAACCGCGCACATCCAGGTTTGCGCGGTCGCGGCCGGGAGTGGCACGTCGACCTCTTCGTCGATGCGGAGCGTGCGCGCCTGCGCCTCGGCGAGGGTGCCCACTTCGGGGCCTACGTAGGTGGGTCGCGAGGCGACGCCGAGCGTGCGGACGACGTGCCCCGCGACGACGAGATCGACCGAGGTGACGTCGACCCACGGCGCCGCATGAACGCGGACGCGGGCGCGTACCGAGGTCGCGTCGCTCGCGGCGATGAGCGTATCGCCAACCGTGGCTGCCCCCGCTGTGAGCTCGACGATCGGACCGCTGGAAACCGTGACGCGCCCCGCTTTGATCGCCGTCACGATGGCGGCGGTGTCGAGGGGATGGCGCGGCCCGTCCGCGTCGGCACCGACGGTGACGAACGTTCGCGGGTAGCCGGCCCAGTGGTACTGAATGCGGTGGGCGTCGCTGCTGCCCGTCGCGACGATGTGTTGCCCCTGGTTCATGAGCGAGAACCAGTCGTTCATGACGGCGGCGACGCGATCGGGCGCACCGAGATCGTAGCC
>JANXMC010000041.1 GCA_025354825.1 Myxococcales bacterium | reverse complement strand
TGCGCTGGGAGCGGGGCTTCCGTGGCGTGCGAAGGCGAAAGAACCTCGTTGCTCGCTTCACGTCGGTCCCGTGAGCAATTCCTTCACGTCGAGGCTCCCGGTCACGTCACTCCGCGCGCTTCGCGGCTCAGTGTGTCTGCGCGAGCAACGACTCTCCGAAGAACCTCGTCGGCTTCACGGAAAGCTTGTCCTCATCTCGGGGCGAAAAAGGGCAACGTTCGCATGGGGGTCACCCAACTTTACCGGCGCCGCGCTGCTTCGGGCTGTTCGTGTCGAAACGGGAGCGCAGGGTGGCCGCGCGAACGTGGAGTGCGCGCTCATCGCCACCCTCGCGGGCGCGGAGGTCGATCGCGCGCGGGTCAGCGATGCTCTCGACCTCGCGTCGACGTTTCAAGACTTTCAGGGCGCGCTCCCTGACCCAACGCCGAACGCGCCGGAGCGGACGAAGCACTTCGAAATATGCGAAGTCCTATACTCGCCATCCTCCAGACTGCTTCAGGTAGAGGGGCGCTGCTTCGACAGTGAAGTTACGAAGGTCGTCGTGTTCGGTTGCTTTGCCGATGCGAACGTCGAGCTTGTGACGCTAAGCATCGACGGCACCGGGCGGATCAGCGGTGGGGCGGTGATGAGCGATTTGGAAGAGGTCGACCCGGAGACCGGACGACAGCGCCTTCGAACCCTCTCCGTCCTCGTCGTTGGCTATGCGTCAAGCGGGCGCGAAGTCGACCGACTCGGCCTTCGCTTGAATGTCGCGTTCGCCGATGCACTCGAAGTCCGCGGCAACCTGTTACTCGGGACGGAAGTTCTAAGCGCCGATGCGATGCTCATCCCGAATTTCGTACTGCCCGCTCAACGAGTGGCGGCGCTTGATGCGATGATCGAGGGCTGGCGAGTAGCCCACCAGGCGGGGGCCTCCGCAGTCACGCGACACCATGCGTCGCTAGACGTCTTCTTCCGAAACGTGCGGCGCGGTCTGAACCTGCGGCGGCAGCAGCTGAGCGCGCGAAGGGGGCCGATCTTCGCGCTGCGCGCGTGGGCAAGCTCACTGCAACGCGCGCTCGAAGTCGAGGAGGCTAGCGATGACGAGGCCGCGCGCCGCGCGTTCCAAACATCGAGGGTAGCGGAGCATATTCAATACGTGCTCACTCAGATTCCCACATGGCACTCAGAGCCAGCCACCGCGTGGAGAGCAATCGATCTGGCAAAGCTAGGAGAAGCCCTGTCCAACGTACGAATCGTCGACGAGCGGGCGTCTTTGGTCTTTGATGAGGGGGCTGAAGAGCTCCGCCGGGCAACCGTGCTCCGCATCCAGGAGCTGACATGACCGAGATCGATGAGCTTGTTAAGTCGCTTCCCCTAAGGCGAGAACACCAGACTCGCGCCGTTAGCGCGGCGCTGAGCGCGCTTCTCGTCCGGAAGCAGCGCGGTATCGTCCTTGCCGACGAGGTGGGATGCGGCAAAACATACGAAGCGCTCGGGACGATGGCGCTCCTATGGAAACACTTCGAAGGTGCGGACCAGCCCATTCGGCGCGTCCTGATCGTCGCCGAGCCGGCGCTGGTGATCAAGTGGTTCAACGAAATAGAGGCGTCGCCCGAGAACGTTGAGGCTGGAACGGGTACGCGGAAGGGATTTCCCCAGTACGTGACGGACCCGTCGTGGCACGGGCTACGCGAGATGCTTCGGAACGCCTGTCGCTTGGACCAAACCGGTGATGGGGGCGACGCAAGCTGCGTACGAGAATCCGGTCGACACCAGCTGCCGCCTGGCCGAATCTACATTACGAAGCCCGTGTTCCTCGCGGGTGACGTCGACGGCGCTACCAAATTCATAAAAGCGCTAAAATCGACCGAGTGGGACGTCATCATCGTAGATGAGGCGCACAATCTCGCTCGGCTGCATAACAAACGCGGCGAGGTCTTCTTCCCCGACGGAACGAAGGAGAGCCGAGCTCGCGGCCTCGCGGGGCGGTTCATCCTCGCGCTAACGGCAACTCCCTTTCAGCTGACCACCTCCGAGATGCTCAATTTATTGCGAATCGTGCTCGCACCGGAGGCGGACATCGAGATGCTGGAGGCCGCACTTCCCAGGTTTGAGGGCGTACTGAACGCGTTCTACTCGCGCCGAGATTTCGACCCCGAAGATGAGCGCCGGAAGCGTTGGGTGGACCGTCTCGAAGCCATCCGAACCAAAGACGCGACGGAAGGGGGTACGACCGACGCCCCAGGGTTGGAAGACCTTCTCCGACGCCACATGATCCGTAATGTGAAGGACGACGCGATTCGTAACTATTCGATGACGGAGGCCCGGACTGGAACCTATACGGGACGTCGCTTCGGCAAGCTGGACGATGTCCGCCAGCTCATGGCAACGTCGCCCTTGGTTCCGTTGCACGGTTCCGACGCGTGGGTGTACTTGCACCTCCGCGATCTGATCGCGGACACCACGGAGGCCGCGGCGGCGGACGGGAACTCGAAGCCGACCTTTATCGCGGGCGACCTTCGTCAGTGTCTCTCGAGCTACGAGCAACTCAGCGCGAGCTCACTTGTGGCGAACAGCAAACTCCCAGCCGCAAAAGCGCTCTCAGGCACACTCGAAGGCTTGCGACGCTCGAACCATCGACACCCGAAGGTGGCGGCTCTCTGTGGCGTAGTCGACGGGATCGTGGAACGTGAGCTTGCGCGCCTGAAGTCGGACGCGAGCGCGCAATTCGGTAAGATCATCGTCTTCAATACTCTCATGAAGACGGCAAAGGCACTGAGCGAGTGCCTGCGCGAAACCGTGGCGAAGAAGCTGGAGCCGTTTATCGATGAGCAGCTCGCGATCGCAGGCTGGGAGAGTCGAGACGGCGCGCGAGTGATGGTGAGGGCAGCGCTCGACCTCGAACGAGCAACCGTCCTAGCGCAACTTGAACCCTTCAAAGACTGGCTCGACGTAGACCGCAAGCTCCTCATCGAGGCGGGTCTCGAGAGTAAGCACCAGAGCAGGAACATCGTCGATGTGATGTTCGAGCGGGCAACCAATCATTGCTCGCAACCTCTGTTCCTTCTGCGGATGGCGCGCCACTTCGCGCACTCCCAGTCGCCAGCGACGCTCGAGCACGTGCATGACTTCATCGCGATTCGTGTGGGACAGCGACTGTCGGACTCGCTCCGACGAATCGTCGACAACTACCTCGACGACACGCCCGCGGACGAAGCGGCGACCCCTGCAGAAAACCGCAGCCGAGCTTCGCGTGAGATTGCGCGGCTCGCACAGGTCCTATCTGCACCGGACTACGTCGGACGCTTCGATGGCGAGACATCGGTGGCGGACCGCGAACAGCGGCGGGACAACTTCAATCGACCGTATTCCCCGATCCTGCTCTTGGTCAGCCGCGTGGGCGAAGAGGGGATCGATCTTCAGGCGCACACTCGGTACGTATTGCACTACGACGTAGAGTGGAATCCCGCTCGCATGGAGCAGCGTGAGGGAAGAGTTGACCGAGAAGGTCGTCGTCGCCCAGGCGATTCGGTCGAGGTCCAGTTCTTTCTACTGAAGGAAACCTACGAGGAGCGGGTTTTTCACACTGTGATGCAGCGCAATGCCTGGTTCGAGATCCTCATCGGCTCAAAGCGCCAGGCGTTGGCCAAGGGTTTCGAAGATGACGCCGAGACCCCTACGGACGTGGACCTCGGCGCCGAAGCTCAACGTTCGCTTACGGCGAAGGAGAGAAAGGCGGTGATGCTGAACCTCAGGCCCTGACTGCGGTACGTCCTCATTATGTCCGAGCCGGCGTCCCGGACGGTGCGGTTACCGCCGCGCCGTTGCGAAGCGCGATACCTGCGCGGTTCCTCACGACCCGCAGATCGTCTGCCTAACCCTCTCCTCCGCTCGCGGCGGCTCCGCCAAATGCGCAACCTCCGGCTGGTCCTCATACGGCCTCTCGAGCACGCGCACGAGCGTCTCGAACGGCGCAAAATCCCCCGCGCGGCCGGCGACGATCGCCTCCTCCACGCGGTGGTTGCGCGGGATGAACGCCGGGTTCACGGCGCGCATCGCGGCCGCACGCGCGCCCGCGTCCACCTCCTCGCGCGCGAGCCGCAGGCGCCACGCCTTCAGCCACGCTTCGAACGCGGGCACCTCCGCGAAGAGCGCCACGAGCCGCGCGTCCGCCGCCTCGTCTGCGGCCGCCTCGGAGAGCGCCCGAAAGAACACTGTGTAATACACCGCACCCGCGGCGAGATGCTTCAGAAGCTCCGCCGACAGCGCCGAGTCGTCCTCTTCGACCCGCTGAAGCCCGAGCTTCGCGCCGTAGACCTTCGCGCGGGCCGCCTCGAAGATCGACGGGAACCGATTGAGCAATCCCGTCGCGAGCTCCACGGCTTCGCCTTCTTCGGGCGCGAGCACCGGCAAGAGCGCCTCCGCGAGGACGGTCATGTTCCAGTGGGCGATCGCCGGCTGGTTGGCAAAGGCGTAGCGCCCGCGCTCGTCGATGGCGCTGAACCGCTTCGACGGGTCGTACTCGTCGAGGAACGCGCACGGCCCGTAGTCGATGGTCTCGCCCGAGATCGAGGTGTTGTCGGTGTTCATCACGCCGTGGATGAAGCCGACGCCGAGCCACCTTGCGACGAGGTTCGCCTGGGCGTCGATCACG
>JANXMC010000007.1 GCA_025354825.1 Myxococcales bacterium | reverse complement strand
TCACCGATCTGCGCGCCCGCGCCGTGAGCTGGTGGACGCCCGAGGGGCTTCGCACGCGGCACACGGCAGCCGATCGTATGAAGTGGCTGAAGGATCGCGCCGACCTCCGTCAGCACATCACGACGAGCCTCACGGGCTTGGTCCCGAAGGCCGCGCGTAAGAAGGACCCCGAGTTTCAAGCGGGCCTCCTCGACGCCGCGGTCGACGACGGTGACGTCACGGCCACGGCGTTCGAAGACGCGTTCCAGCCGCGCGATCTGGTGGTCTACGGCCCCGCGGGCGACTACTGGCGGCAGTTTCGTCAACGCATGCCGTGGGCCCAAGACACAAGCGTGCACCAAGAGCTCATCGCCACGCTGCTCCGCGCGCTGCTCACGGACAAGAGCTCCATGGGCTACTCGCGAAAGCCCATCTTAACGGCGTGGGAGCTCCGTACGAACATCCCCGGAAAGGTCTGGCACACGCGCATTCCGGTCGACGTTCGCGTCGCGATCGACGACGCGCGCTTCGAGCGCGAGAAGGCGAAGGCGAAGGATCCGTTCCACGCAAAGGACGATCTCGCGATTGCGCTGCCCGACATCATTGCGGCGAACATCCCGCTGAAGGAGCTCGTCAAAGTTTTCGACGCGGCCGAAAAGGCGATGGGCTTCGAGCAGGCCGAGCCTTCGAGCGCGTCGGGAACCACGGGCGGTTCCGGTGGAGCGACCGGCGCGTTGCCGCGTGACTCCGTGGCCGATCTCGGCGCCGTCGCGGCGACGTCGATCGCCCCCGCACCGACGGCGAGCATGACGCCAGCCGCTTCAGGGACGGCGAGCGCCGCGCCTGGGCCTGCGCCGCTCACCGCGAGCGGTGCGCCGCCTGCGACCGCGGCTCTCTCGTTCGGATCGATGACGCCGTCGGGAGGCACCTTCGGCTCCCAATCACCGCGCGCCGTGACCACGGGCAAAGGGCCGCCTCCGCTCCGCGGTACCTTCGGCAGCTCGTCGGGCTTCCCCGCGGCAACGGCAAATCCCGCCACGGAGCCGCCGGATTCGTCGAAGACGGCGACGGGGCACGAAACGATGCCGAAGCTTGCTGCGGCGCGCGCGGCCCACGATTCGGAGGCGCCGGCCGACGACTCCGACATGCTGTTCGACGTCGACCTCGCGAGCACCGACGACATCGCGGTCGCACCGACCTTCGAAAAGGGCGAAGAGCGCCCCACGAAGATCTGACGAAGCTACGCGGTCTCGTCCGACTCGCCCGACTCGTCGGGCGCGTCCGCCTCTCCGCCATCCCCTTCGCCCCCCCCGGCGGCCCTGGTTGACGTGACAACCTCGGCCGTCGGAAACTCGCACGGCTCGCGCGTCGCTTCGGCGGCGCTCTTCAAGAACTCTTTCCTGGGCACTTCGATGCAGCCGAGGGAGTGCAAGTGCGGGCTCATCACCTGCACGTCGAAAATGCGAAAGCCCGCCGGCCGAAGGCGCGCGACGAGCACGGCGAAGGCGACCTTCGACGCGTCGGTCTCGCGGTGGAACATCGACTCGCCCGCGAAGAGCGCGCCGAGCGACACGCCGTAAATCCCGCCCGCGAGCGCGCCCGTGTCGCGGTTCCACACCTCGATGCTGTGGGCCCACCCCATCGCGTGGAGCGTCTTGTAACCGTCGGCGAGCTCGCTCGTGATCCACGTGCCGCCTTCGCGATCGGCGCACCCTTCGAGGACGCCCGCGAAGTCGGTGTCGACCGTCACGCGGAACGGTTTGCGACGAAGCGTGCGCCGCAAGCTGCGCGACCATTCGGGGACCGGGCCGAGCGGATAGATCGCGCGCGGATCGGGCGAGCACCACGGCACGAGCGTGGCCGACATGGGCCAGGGGAACATCCCCTTGCGGTACGCGGCGAGCAGCGTCCCCGGGCTGAAGTCGCCACCCACGCAGACGATCCCCTCGCGGCCAACGCCTTTGCGCGGATCAGGAAACAGGTACCGCGTCGGCGGGGGCTCGATGAGAGGCAACGTGGCGCGAGCATACCAGCTGATGACGTGCCCTCGTGAGCGAGGCACGACCGAGGGCGTCTAGAAAATTCGCGGGCTACGCGAAGGAGCACCCGAAGGTACGAAGAGAGTCTCCAAAGCGAACGCGGGATGGCGCCGCCTTCGACGGTCTCCTAGCGTGCCCGCGGCTCGAGACGGCTCCGCGATCGCATGAAGCCACGCGCGCCGCACCGCTCGTAAAGGAACGCCATGGACCGCATCCTCGCTCGCTCAATCCTCGTGCGCTTCATTCTCACCGGCGGCGGCGCCGCGGCCCTTCTCGCGACCGCTGCCTGCGGCAGCACCGCCGATACGACCAACCCCGTGACAACGACCGGCGCCGATGCGGGAACGGGGGGTGGCGGCGACGGCGACGCATCGACCGCGCATAGCGATGCGGGGGGATCGGGCGGCGGCGGGGGGAGCAGCGACGGCGTCATCGCCGTGCCGCTCAACGCGTGCGTCCCACTCGTCTACTCCGCCGACGTCGCGATCGGCGGACAAGACTTCCAGCTCATCGTCGACACGGGCTCCACGTCGCTCGGCGTAGCGGGCTCGAAGTGCACCAACTGCAAGGTCACGCCTCTCTACACGCCTACGACGGGCGTGGATCAGAGCAAGAAGGCGACGTCGCAGTTCGGCAGCGGAAGCTGGACGGGCGAGATCTACCAAGACGCCGTGAGTCTCGCGCCGAGCCCCAAGGTGCCGCTGAAGTTCGCCTCGATCACCACGCAGACCGGCTTCTTCCAAACGGGTTCCACGTGCGCGGGCAAGCCGTACCAAGGGCTCGCGGGGATGGGGCGCGCCAATGCCGCCGTCGCGGGGACCGAAGGGTTCTTCGATCAGCTCGTCGCCACGGCGTCCATTCCCGACGTCTTCGCGACCGAGCTCTGCGACGACGGCGGCACGCTCTGGCTCGGCGGCTACGATGCGAACGCTACGTCGGGCCCGGTGCAGTACACCCCCTTCACGAAGGACGCCTTCTCCACCGTTTACTACTCGGTCGCGCTTAATACGGTCACCGTCGGCGGCGTCGACGTCGCCATCGCGAGTGGCGCGTACCAAGACTCGATCGTCGACACAGGCACGAGCGCGTTCCTCGTCGGTACGACGGCCTACAACGCGCTCGCCGCCGCGATCTCCGCGGACGCCGGGTTCAAGTCGGTCTTCGGCGCGCAAGCCGCGTCGTGGTTCACGGCAAGCCAAGGCACGGCGTGCGCGAACCTTTCGCAATCGAAGGCCGAGCTCGACGCGAAGCTCCCGAAGATGACCATGTCGTTCGGCAACCCGGCCATCAAAGTGGAGGCCGTCGCCACCGAGTCGTACCTGATGCCGTACACGGGCGCGGGATGGTGCAACGCGCTCGTCGGCCAGGCGCAGAGCCAGAACGCCTTCCCGCTCGCGTCGATCATGGGCGCGCCCATTCTTCGCTCGAGCGTCGTCATCATCGACCGTGCGAAGGGCCAAGTCGGCTTCGCGCCGCACAAGGGGTGCACGGCCGCGAAGACGACCGCGAACGCGCTCGTCGCACCGACGCCCGCGAACCTCAAGCCGCGTCTGCGTTTCGACACGTCGCCGTGACGCCGTGAGGAGGGGCGCGGAGGGCAGGGGCGATCCCGCACCGTGGCCATTCGATTGACACGCGCGTGGTGACCATAGTCTCGTGGTCGCCATGACGCGGAAGCCTTCGAAACAGGGATATGCGGGCTCGTCACTCGTGATCGTGGTGTCGGCGTTGGGCGCGCTCGCGGCATGCGGAGGCAGCTCGGCGCCGCCTCCGAAAGCGTCGGACGACGCGCCGACGCCCCCGGCGTCGAGCGCTTCGGTCACCCTCGATGGCGGCACGCCCATCGAGACGCCGGTCGCGCCGAAGTCGGCGTCGGACGACGTTGCGCCCGACGACGCGGGCGCCGTCACGTCTGCGCCGCCCGAGAGCGCGACGGCGATCAACACGATTGAAGACTGCGCGACCTTCGGCAAATTCCCGGATGCGCACGTCGCGGCCGATGCCGGCGCGGGCGGCCCGAAGGTCGTCGTGCCGTGGATGGTCGACCCCTTTGGCGACAAGGCGGACAAACCTGGAAAGACCGCGAAGCCCTCCGCGAAAGCGCCCCCCGACAAAGACGTAGAAGCGCTCCGCGACAAGTTCCGCAAGTGCTACGCGGCCGCGAAAAAGACCGACCCGACGCAGAGTGTGGGGCTCTCGTTCTCGCACAAGCCGAAAGCCGGCCAGCACGAGGTCTGCGTCGAGGTGAAACGGCAAGAGGGGAAAGAGGCCGTCACGCGGGTGATGGCTACGTGTATGATGCAAGCGATCAAAGAGTGGGCGAAGGTGCCTTGAACGTGGCCCTCTGCACGCGAGCGCGCCCTCACGGCACGTTGCGAGCGCCGTTCCCCATCGCATAGAGCGACAGCCCGCGCACGTTCTCGTCGATGTGGAGCGGGCGCCGCAGCGACGGCAGGGCCCGCTGCTCGCAGCTCTCACGCTCGCATAGCCGGCACGTCACGCCCACGGGCGTCGCCATCTCGGGCTCCAGGGCGACGCCGTCGGAGTAGACCATCTCGCGCGCATACTGCGCCTGGCAGCCGAGGCCGATGGCCATGACGGGCTGCTGCGCGTGGTACCCGCCGCTGTCCTTGTGAATGGTTCGCGCGAGGCAGAAGTAGGCAATCCCGTCGGGCATGCGCGAATGCTGAATACGAATCATCCCCGGCGTCATGAACGCGGCGAACACGTTCCACCGCGGGCATGCGCCGCTGAAGCGCGCAAAGTGAATGCCCGATGCCGTGAACCGCTTCGAGATGTTCCCCGCCACGTCGATGCGGATCATGTGAAACGGAATTCCCTCGGCGCCGGGCCTCCGCAGCGTCGTAAGGCGGTGACAGACCTGCTCGAAGCCGACGCGAAAGCGCCGCCCCATCACGTCGAGATCGTACCGCTCGTCGCGCGCCGCCTGCAGGAATGGGGCGTACGGCATCAAGACCGCGCCGGCGAAGTAGCTCGCGAGAGAGATGCGCGCGAGGGCCTTCGACTCGGGCGTCGTGAGCCGCGGGTCGTCGGAGATCTTCTGCAGCGCGCTCTTCATTCGAAAGAGGCCAATCTGATGCGCGAGCTGGAATTTACGGCTCCGCGTAGGCAAAAGCTCGCTCAACGTGAGAAGCTTCAGCGTCGGATCGTAGCGGCGCAGGTTGCTGTTGTCGGCGCCCCACCGCGTCACCTTCACTTGAACCCCGTGGTGCTTTTCCAAGTACCGGACGAGGCCCACGTACAGCTCGTCGCCTTGGAGCTTGGCTTCTTTCCAAAGAGATTCTGCGCCGGCCTCGAGCTCGGGGAAGTAGTTCATCTGCCGCTGCATCAGGTCGTGCACCTCCTCCGACGGGAGGCGCGAACGCTCGATGCCGCTCAAGTCTTCGCCTTCGGAGAGCTGCGAGGCGAGCGTATCGGCCGACTCGCGCGCGCCTTGGTAAGCGCGGTAAAGCGCGAGGACGGCACGGGCGGCGGACGGGCTCGTCGCCGTGAGCTCACGCACCTCTGTCGAGATCAGACCGTGGCTCTCGAACAGCGGGTCCGAGAAGACCTCCATCAAGTCGGACACGAGGCGCGCGTCTTCGTCCGTGCCGAACGAGGAGAGCTCGACGCCGAAGGTCTGCGCGAGCTTGATCAAAAGCGCCGACGGCAACGGCCTTCGGTTCGACTCGATCAGGTTCAAGTAGCTCGGCGAAATACCGAGTCGCTCGGCGAGCTGCACCTGCGAGAGCGTCTCGCGGCGACGAAGCGCACGGACCTTCCCACCGAGGCGTGCGGACTCCTGCGCTGCGGGCTTCACCATTGCTCAATCCTTTCGGCAAGATGTCGTGACGCGCGCTTTACAGCGCCTCGTTTACACTATTGACACCTTTACAGCTTGTCATTGACAACCTTCGACAACCCCTTCAAACCGCTGCAATTCCCTATCTTGACCGATCTATCGACGCACTGCATTGTCAACTCACCTCACGGAGCCGCAATGACCGATTCCAAGTCTCTCCCCACGGACGTGAAGCTCTCGGGCCCCACTCGCGACCGCTACGAGGCCATTCTTTCGCCCGAGGCGGTGGCGTTCGTCGCCGACCTCGCGCGCACGTTCACGCCGCGCGTCGCCGAGCTCCTCGCGCGCCGCGCAGATCGCCAGAAGCGCATCGACGCAGGAGAGCGCTTCGCCTTCCTCGCGGAGACGAAGGCCGTGCGTGACGGCGACTGGAAGGTCGCCCCGCTCCCGAAGGACATCCTCGATCGCCGCGTCGAGATCACGGGCCCCGTCGATCGCAAGATGATCATCAACGCGCTGAACTCGGGCGCGAAGGTCTTCATGGCCGACTTCGAGGACTCCAACTCGCCGACCTGGCAGAACTGCATCGAGGGCCAGCGCAATCTCACAGACGCGCTCGCCGGAACGATCTCGCTCGACGTCGTCTCTGTCGATGGGGGCGACAAGAGCTACCGGCTGAACGACGAGACCGCCGTACTCTTCGTCCGCCCGCGCGGTTGGCACCTGGTCGAGCGCCACTTCGAGGTCGACGGCGCACCGGTCTCGGCCTCCCTCTTCGACTTCGGGCTCTACGCGTTCCGCAACCACACGACGGGCGGCCGCTACCTCTATCTGCCGAAGCTCGAATCGCATCTCGAGGCGCGGCTCTGGAACGACGTCCTGACGTTCGCCGAGGAGCGCTTCGGCCTAGAGCGCGGCTTCTTCCGCGGCACAGTGCTGATCGAGACGATCCTCGCCGCGTTCGAGATGGACGAGATCCTCTACGAGCTGCGCGAGCATTCCGCCGGGCTGAACGCCGGCCGCTGGGACTACATCTTCTCGGTGATCAAGAAGCTTGGCTCGCGGCCCGAGTTCGTGCTGCCCGATCGCAGCGCCGTGACGATGGCGGTGCCGTTCATGCGCGCGTACTGCGAGCTGCTCGTGAAGACCTGCCACCGGCGCGGCGCGTTCGCAATGGGCGGCATGGCAGCGTTCATCCCGTCGCGCCGCGATCCCGAGGTGAATGCCATCGCACTCGCGAAGGTGCGAGAGGACAAGGAGCGCGAGGCGTCGCAGGGCTTCGACGGCACGTGGGTCGCGCATCCCGATCTCGTTCCCGTCGCGATGGAGTCATTCGACGCCGTGCTCGGCGAGCGGCCGAACCAGATCGACCGGCAACGCGACGACGTGAGCACGACTGCCGCCGATCTCCTGAACGTCGCCGCGACTCCGGGCGAGATCACCGAGGATGGGCTGCGCAACAACGTGTCGGTCGGCATCCAGTATCTCGCCGCGTGGCTGCGCGGCTCGGGCGCGGTCGCGATCTTCAACCTGATGGAAGACGCCGCGACCGCCGAGATCAGTCGCTCGCAGATCTGGCAGTGGCTCCACCATGGGCGGATCAGCGAGGCCGACGTGCACCGGATTACAGAGGAGGAGTCGGCGAAGCTCGGCCCAGGCTACGAAGAAGCGCGGGCCATCTTCGAGCAGATCGCGACCCAGCCGGAGTACGTCGAGTTCCTCACGCTGCCCGCGTACGACCGCCTCGCCGACTAGCGCTCAGGACCGACGGAATCCGAGCCGATAAGAGCCG
>JANXMC010000852.1 GCA_025354825.1 Myxococcales bacterium | reverse complement strand
GTCGACGTTCGGGTAGAGCTTGCGCTCGACGAAGTACGGATCCTTCAGCGCGGCTTCCTCGAGCTCGAGGGCGATGTCGAGGAGCGGATCCTGAACACCGAGCTTGGCGAGGACCTTATTCGCCGCCTCTTTGATGATCTTCGCGCGGGGGTCGAAGTTCTTGTAAACGCGATGGCCGAAGCCCATCAGCTTGAAGTTCGAGTTCTTGTCCTTCGCCATCGCGACGTACTTCGACACCCCGCCGCCATCTCGCTTGATGGCCTCGAGCATCTCGATGACTTCCTGGTTGGCGCCGCCGTGGAGCGGGCCCCAGAGCGCGCAGATGCCGGCCGACGTCGTGGCGAAGAGGTTCGCCTTCGAGCTGCCGACGAGGCGCACCGTCGACGTCGAGCAGTTCTGCTCGTGGTCGGCGTGGAGGATGAGCAGAAGGTTCATGACCTTCACGAGCTCTTCGTCGACGACGTAGGGCTCGGCGGGAACGCTGAACATCATGTTCAAGAAGTTCGCGCAGTAGGGGAGCGAGTTCTTCGGATAGACGAACGGTTGCCCGATGCTCTTCTTGTAGGCGAACGCGGCGATCGTGCGGACCTTCGAGATCAGCCGCGCGATCGTGATGTCGATGATTTCCTTGTTATCGACGTCGAGCGCGTCCGGATAATAACTGGAAAGCGACAATACCATGGCCGAGAGGATCGCCATCGGATGGGCGGTCGTCGGGAAGCCGTCGAAGAAGTGCTTCATGTCCTCGTGAATGAGGGAGTGCCGCGTGAGCTGCGTCGACCACTTCTCGAGTTGGTCTTTGCTCGGAAGCTCCCCGTAGATCAGCAGGTACGCGACTTCGACGAACGTCGACTGCTCGGCGAGCTGCTCGATGGGGATGCCGCGGTACCGTAGGATCCCTTTGTCGCCGTCGATGAACGTCACGGCGCTCTTCGTCGACGCCGTGTTCATGAACGCTGGATCGAGGGTCACGTACCCGGTCTTCGCGCGGAGCGCGCCGATGTCGATCCCCTTCTCAGCCTCGGTCCCGATGATGACGGGGGCTTCGAAGGTCTGGTTACCGAGCTTGATTTCTGCCTTTTCAGTCACGGGACCCTCCACACTTGCGTGGTTCGTCAGAGGTAATGCGAGGTTTCGATGCTACCAGAGTGCGTCTCGCACGCCGCGTGCGATGGTCGACATCAACGCGGCGCGTGAACAAAAGCCCGCGAGCGGGATCTAGGGCGAACGGTGGCCGATGGCTACGACTTCCAGCGTCTTCGCGCATCTGCCTGCGTCTCGGCCAAGCGGCGCTGCTCCTGAACGAAAGCGCCGTAGGTCTTGGGGACACGTGCGTCTTTGCCGAGGGCGTAGAGCACGTTGAGCGCAGCTTCGGCGTCGTCGCTCGCGCGGTGGGCGTTTTCGAGCGAGATGCCGAGACGCGCGGCGACCTCTCCCAAAGCCTTCGACTTTTCGTCGCGCTGAAGCTCGCGCGCCCAGACGAGCGGGTCGACCCAGTCGACTTCTTTGCGAAGCGCGGGCGGGAGTGTGCCGGTCGGCGACTTGTACTGCGCGCGCGCGAATTCCATCGCGACGAAGTTCTTGTCGAAATTTGCGTTGTAGGCACCCGGCACCGACATCGCGAGCGCCTCGGCGATCTCTTGCGCGACCTCGGCGAAGCGCGGCTTGTCGGCGACGTCGGCGTCGAAGATCCCGTGAATCGCCGACGCTTCTTTGGGAATCGGCACGCCCGGGTTGATGAGCCAATTGTGGCGCGCGATGGGCATGCCTCCGCGACCGACGACGATGCCCACCTCGATCACGCGATCGATCGACGCGTCGACGCCGGTGGTCTCGGTGTCGAGCAGCGCGATGGGGATGTCGTCCCACGGCGTGTCGGCCGAGAACTCTTCGGCGATCCAACGGACGACCGCCGACAGCAGGTGGGCGATCCCCGGGTAGTGACGCCCGGTTGGAAAGCACCCACAGCCGTCGTGACCTGCGACCTTCACGCCTACTTTTTCCCAGTCACAGGCGCCGTCGCCGCGCCAGCAGCGCTCTTTGCGGGTGCGGCGCTCGCGCTCGCGGCCGGCGGCGTCTTCACGTCACCGTTCTTCGCGTCGTTCCCCGAGGTCTCGAAGGCGATCCACTCAGCGAGATCTTGCTGAACGTCGAACTCGCGGCCGTTGATGTAGATCGTCGGCGTCCCCTTCACGCCGAGGGAATCGGCGAGCTTCTTGTCACGGGCGATGTGGTCGGTCGCCGCTTGGGACGCCATATCGGCGCGGAACTTCGAGAGATCGAGCCCCAGGTCTTTCGCGTACCCCTCGAGGTCGGCCTGCTCGAGGTGCTTCTGGTTGTCGAACATCTTTTTGTTCATCTCCCAGAACTTCTTCTGCTCGCCGGCCGCGATGCCTGCGCGCGCCGCGATCTCGCCGTGGGTGTGGGCGGGGAGGGGCATGAACTTGTAGACCATGCGCACCTGCTCGGGCCGCTCCGTCGCGAGCTTGTCGAGGCGCGGCGCCATGACGCCGCAGTAGGGGCACTCGAAGTCGGCGAACTCGACGAGCGTGATCGGTGCGGATTCGGCCCCGCGAGACGGCGACCCGTCGATCGGCACGTTCTTGATGCGGTCGGCGTTGAAGCGGTTTTTGTACGCCTGCTCGATCTGATCGCGCGCCATGCCGTCGCGCACGCCTTTAAAGAGAAACTTCGCGGCCGGCGCGCAGCGGGGGCAGGCCCGCTTCTCGAGAACGCACGTGGCGATCGAGACGGGAACGTCCGAGCAGGGCGTCTGGAACTCGTTCACGTAGCTGCTCCACTCGCGGCGCTCGCGCGGCGTGAGGGCGCTCGTGTCGATGCCAGGGAGGCTGACGTCGCCCCCCGCCGCGGCCGTGGGCGCAGGGTCGTTGGCCTTGGCCTCGGTGCCGCCCGATTGGCCGTGGCAGGTGGACCCACCGCTCGCGAGAGTCAAAATCAGGAGTGCGCTTGCCGTTTTCACGGGGGCCATACTACCGACGCTCCGCGTGACGTCGAGCCCTTGGGCTTTGCAGGCGCTCTTCGGCGCGATAGTTTTGCTCGGCTTTGCGTACCCTCGTCTATCGCTTCGAGACTCTGGCCGACTTCGAGCAAGCGCTGCTCGAGGGGGACCAAGAGCTCGAGCTTCCGCGGGACGAGCACGTCGTCGAGGGCGAATGGGTGCTCGCGATGTTCGAGGTCGGTCGCCGAAAGCGGGCCACTGCGGCCGCCGCTCGGGGCATGGACATCGGCGACGGCGAGATGATCCTCGTATTCGAGCGGCGCGATTGGGAGCGACTCCAGGCGTTCGCCAGCACGACGACGAGCGAGCGGATGTCGGCGTCGATGCCGGTCGCCGCGATGGTCGACATTCCCATCACCGTCGACATCGAGAGCCAAATTCCGCCAACGCCGCCCCCGCCGAGCGTGACCATGGAAGCGGCCGAGCGCTCGTCGCGGCCGAGCCTCAGCGTGCCGTCGGCGCGATCGTCGGGCCGCTTTACGGCGGCGACCAACGCCCGCGTGCTGGTGATCGACGACGACGCCGACATTCGCGAAGTCGTCGGCGCGATGCTGGAGTCGGTCGGCCTCATCGTGCACACGGTCGATAGCGCTGAAGCCGCCCTCGAGATGGTCGCGTCGCAGCCTTTCGACCTTCTCGTGCTCGACTGGAATTTGCCGGGGATGACGG
>JANXMC010000851.1 GCA_025354825.1 Myxococcales bacterium | reverse complement strand
GCGGCCGGTGGAGGCGGAGCGGCCGATGTCGTGGGCTTGACAGCGACCACTGTCGTTGGGGCGGGCGCAGTCGCTGTCATGGCGGCCTTCGGCGGCTTCACGGGAACATTGACTGACGGTTTGGCCGTCGCGCTCGGTGGCGATGGTGCGGCCGTTGCAGATGCCAAGATTGGCGTGGGGTCGGGAAGCGCAGTGGTCGCAGCAGAAGAAACCTGACTCGCGCTCATTGAGGGAGCCGGCGCGGTCGTGTCGACAGGCTGGGGAGAGCGCGGGTCGGCCTTCGACGAGGACTCACCTTTCCCGATCAATGTCACGGCGACGATCGCGCCACCGCCCACGACTCCAAGTAGCAGCGCCGCCGCGACGAGCCCCCAGCGCGACCTCGGCGCCGCAGGAGCGGGAAGGCGGCGCGCAGGCACGGTGGTGCCTTCGCGTAGCTCGCTGAGAGGCATGCTCGGCGCGGGAGCGGGATGTGCGACGCTCCGCAAGTCCGCGTCTGTGCCTTCGGTCGGTGCGAGGATGACGGATGCGACGCGGTCCGTGTCTTGGTTGTCGGCGCTAGCGATTGCTGCGGATGACGGGCGCGCCGATGAAGCGCGAGTTGGCGCGTCGAAGATCGCATGCGGGTCGGCGACCGAAATCGTGACATCTTCGGCGCCGGCTTCGGAACCGACGACCACCTGCAATTGTCGCCCAATCGATCGCAGCCTGTCGGCAACCTCCGCGGCGCTTTGGGGGCGACGCTGCGCATCCTTGCTCAGGAGCTGGTCGACGAGCCCGTCGAGCTCGGGCGGCACGCGCTCGCGCGCGTAGTGTGCGAGCCGTGGCGCGGGCGTGCTGACGTGGTGGCTAAGCACCTCGTGGTTGTCTCCGATGAAAGGAATGCGGCCGACGAGCATCTGGAAGATTACGCAGCCGACCGCGTAGAGGTCGGCCGGGGGGCGGAGGACCAGGGCCTGCGCTTGCTCGGGCGACATGTATCCTGGCGAGCCGATGATGGCGCCGAAGGCGGTGATCTTATCTTCGGGGGTGGGCCTGGCGTTGTTCATCGACTCGTCGATGACCTTCTTGGCGATGCCGAAGTCGAAGAGCTTCAGCACCCCGCCGTTCGAGCTCGAGCCCACGAAGATGTTCGCCGGCTTGATGTCGCGATGGATGACGTTGGCCCGATGCGCCACCTCGAGCCCGTCGAGCAGCTGGGCCATCATCGAGACGGTCTCCGCGACCGAAATCGTTCCCCGCGCCTGAATCAGCTCTCGAAGCGTCTGCCCATCGACGTACTCCATTGCAAGGTAGGGAAAGCCGTCGGGAAGCATGCCCGAGTGGAAGACCTGGACGATTGACCGATGCCGCAGGCTGGTGAGGATCTGCCCCTCCTGTCGGAAACGAAGGATCGTCTCGCCCTCGCGAAGGTCACGCTGAATCTTGAGGACCACGAGTCGGTCAAGGTCGGGATCGCGGACTAGGAGTGCGGTACCTTGCGTGCCGCTACCGAGCTTGCGCACGAAGACGTAAGGGGTGCCTCGGACAGGCTGCCCCTCGATGAGCGCGTCGTCAAAGCTGAGCCTGTTCATGGCTTGAGCTCGATGAAGCGATCTTCGTAGAAGTTGTAACCCTTGCCGATCGGGATGGTCATGAGCTGTCGCGGGTCTGCCGGAAGCTTCTCGCGCGGCTCGTGCCAGATCGAGAAGTGCACTTGGTGGATGTTGAACGAGTGGAACGAGCCCGGCAGGCGAATGGGTTGGCCGGGGACCAGCTTGAAATCGGTCGGAAGGTAGATGCCCGCGCGGCTATCGAGATCGGTCAGCAGGATCGAGCCGTCGGCCTGGTCGATCTCGAGGCGGGCGTGACGGCGCGAGATGAAGTCGTGCGGGAGGGAGATGTGATTGCCGCCGTCGCGACCGATGGTGATCGGAAGCTCAGCCGGCTCGAAGATGCGATTCGCGAGCCAGGTGCACGAGAGGTTGTAGGCCCGCACGTGAATCACCTTGGCCGGTGCGAGCTCGGCGAGCGAGAGGGCGATGGCTTCCATGTGGAGTGACACAGCACGGCTCGTGCCGCACGAGCGAATCGCGGATCCGCGCCCCGATGCGATCGGCAGGCTCCAGCGTGGGTGTCCACGCACGTCTACGAGGCTGTCCACGTTGACGTCCACGGCTGTCAACTCCGGTCCTTGGGCAGCTTGATGCCGCGTCGCTCGAGCATGTTGTAGACGTGCTGACGTGAGCACCGCGCGGCCTTCGCCGCCGCGCTCGCGCTTCCGGTCTTCTGATAGACGTCGAGGAGGATCTGCTCCTTCTGCTCGTTGGTAAGAGGAACCGGCGACTCCGTTAGAACAGGCGGCGCGCCCTTCGCTGGCGGAGCGCCGCTCGTCGCGTGCGATGTCGGTGGCCACACGACCGCTCCAGCTTGGAGGTGAGGGAGATCGCCTGGATGGAGCAGCCACGCGCCGGGGTCTCGCGCACGAGAGCCGTCGCGCTCAGCCGCGCTGCGCGCCGCGTTGAGGGCGTTGAAGAGGTCCCGCACGTTTCCAGGCCAGGCGTGACGTACGCATGCATCGACGAACCACGAGTTGAGACGTGGCTGCGCGTCGCCACGCGAGGCGAGGCCGTGCGCGAGGAGGTACGGGATCTCTTCGGGTCGGTCGCGAAGAGGAGGAAGCCGCACGATCGCCTGGGAGAAGCGCATGAAGAGGTCGGCGCGGAAATCCTTCTGCTCGACGGCGGCGGCGAGGTTGACGTGCGTCGCTGCGCAAAACCGGACGTCGACCTTCTGAGGCTCTACGGCGCCCAGAGCATGCACGGTGCAGTTTTCGAGGACGCGCAGGAGCTTCGCCTGCACTTTGAGGTCGAGCTCGCCAAGCTCGTCGAGGAAGAGGACGCCGCCATCCGCGCTGACGATATGACCAGGAAAGTCGCGCGTCGCCCCGGAGTACGAGCCCTTCTTCGCTCCGAAGAGCATGGCCTCTGCGAGTGACTGCGCGATGGTAGCGCAGTTGACGGTGACGAATGGGCCTCGCCCGCCGAGCGCTGAGTGGAAGAAGCGCGCCATGTGCTCCTTGCCCGTACCCGTCTCGCCGACGATGAGCACCGACTGCCCCGACCGCGCAGCGTGCTCGATCGAGCCGCGCGCGAGGTGCATGTGCGGCCCCGCGATGAAACCGCCCTGCTCGGTAGCCTCGAGGCCAACCATTCCGCGGTTGAAGCGCGCCGAGCGCGTCTCGAGGAGCAGGACCGCGTCGCCGAGACGAAGCGCGGACCGCGCAGCGTCGGTCGAGGTCTCTCCCTCGATGCGGACGCCATCGAGGTACGTGCCGTTGCGACTCGCGTTGTCGCGCACGATCCACCGGCCCTCGGCGAAGCGCACCACCGCGTGGACGCGAGAGAGGAGGCTATCGGCGAGGTGCACCTCGCACTCTTCGGACCGGCCGATGCGAAGCCCGCCCGGAGGAAGGTTGAAGCGGAGGCTGACGGGCTTGCCGAGGGCGAAGATCAGCACGACCGCGGGGAGCACCACGTCGTCGAGGCGCTCAGCCTTCGGATCGAACGGATCTTCCCTGGTTTCAGCTTCGAGACTCATCGCCGGTGAGGGCGGAGCATGCCGTGCGACGCGCAGGAGCGCGAGTCGAAACCGCGCACCGAGGCGCGGTTCACGAGACCGGCACCCCACGGGGTCGCAGCTGTTTCGCGCGATCGTGGACGTCCACACTTGTCCACGTTGACAGCGCGTGGACGGGCGTGGACAGCGGCGCGCAGGACGCCGCTTCCGGGATTCCCGATGAAAGCGGCACGACCACGCACGGCACGACGGTTGCGTAAGGGCACGCAACACGATGTCTTCTGGTCACGAAAATCGTCCTCGCATCCTCGTCGTCGACGACAATGAAGCACTTCGTTCGAGCGTCGCACGCGCGCTCCGCGTCGGCTGCAGCGCTGCGACGGCTCCGCATGCCCGCGCGGCGCTGAAGCTGCTCAGCGAGGAGCACTTCGACGGCGTCCTCGCGGACATGCACATGAGCCCGGGCCCCGACGGGCTCTGGCTCCTCACGCAGGTCGCGGATCTCTATCCCGCGACCCGACGCTTCCTCATGAGCAGCGCGAGCTCGCTGCCATCACTCCCGACGTTCCTGCGCTCGGGCATCGTCGATCGCTTCTTCGAAAAGCCGTTCTCGGTCGAGGAGCTGCTCTCGCACATCGCACATCGCGCAGCTCGTCAGAGCTGAAGTCCGAAACTCGCTTCGACCGCGCTCCGCACGCGGAGCCGTGGCCGAAGGCCGCCTTCATTCACTTGCTGTCCCGGAGGTCTCCCATGTCGCTTCGCCGATCCCTTCTCGCGATCACTTTCGCCATCCTCGCGCTCATCACGTTCGTCGGCTGTCTCGGCGGCAAGGCCGGGGACAGCGGGCTAAGAAGTCGCCCGCTTTTTCTTTGCCCGTTCACGCTTACGCCTCCACTCTTTTTCCCGTTTTTTTAATTCTTCTTTCGATACGGTTAGAATCTTTCGCATCACAGCATCGAACTTCTGAGATTC
>JANXMC010000806.1 GCA_025354825.1 Myxococcales bacterium | reverse complement strand
GACGCTTCGTGCGCTGGGAGATCGCCCGGAGTGCGACTGCAGCAATCCCTTGGGGGTCGAGTCTTGCTCCGACGTCAAGAGCTGCCAGTGTCACGGTCATCTGCACAAGGTATTTTCGGCTGCCTGCCCGCTCGTGCCGTGAATCGCATGCGACCCGCGGGGAGCTCCCCGCGCCTACCGCGTGACCCTCGTGCGCGTTGGACTTGGTGGACGATGTCCGTCCCGTTGCGCAGGCTCGCCGAAGAAGCGCGAGCGCTCGACGCGGGTGAGCGGCTACAGCTCGCCGCCGAGCTCGTTCCCGACAGCGTCAGCGACCCCGTCTCGCATGAAGGTGTGCATCGACTAGACGATTCTCCGGCCCAGCCCGCGGCCCGGCCTCACGCCGTCAAGGTCGAGGTGCCTCGCGCACCTCGTGTTTCGCCGCTCCGTTCGCATCGCCGGGCCGGCCCATGCTGGGCTGCAGGTCGGGCTGCGGACGTGGGTTCGCGCACTTACGCGACGGTTTCGCGGGCCTCGATGCACACGCACCTGCCGTACTTCTCGGTAGATCCGCAAGGGGACCTTGGTCCTGTGGCTTCGAATCCCGTTGGGGACGCCATCCCAACGATCGCCGCAATGACCTGGCATTGCGGCGGCACACGAAGCGGCAAGGGTGCCGTGGTGAGTCACGCGCTACCGCGTGACCGTCGAGCGCGTTACGCTTCGTGCACGATGGCTCTCCCGTTGCGCATGCTCGCCGAAGAAGCACTTGCGCTCGACGCGGCTGAGCGACTGCAACTCGCCGCTGAGCTGATCGAAAGCGTCGAGGGCGCGCCCGATCCGGCGTGGTTCGCGGTGTGGTCAGACGAGCTGCGGCGACGGAGCGAGGCGACCGATGCGCGCGAGGTGCGCGGCGCCGAGTGGAGCGCCGTCCGTGAGCGTGCGCAACGAGTCCTCTCGAAAAAATGAGTCGTCGCGTCGTCGTACTGCCGGAAGCCGAGGAGGAGCTGACGGCGACGGCGCAGTACTACGAGGAGCAGCGAGCGGGGCTCGGTGGCGCGTTTCTCGATGCCATCGACGAAGCTCTGGCACGTGCGTCCGAGAATCCGAAGGCTCGTGTGAGCTGGATGATGGACGGGCGCTATGGTCGCTCGATCGTGCCACGATTCCTGCATCTCGTCTTCTTCGAGGAGCGGGAGGATGTCATCGAGGTGGTCGCTGTGACGCACGCGAGCCGATTGCCGGGACATCGAGTCGCCAATCGGAGACGCGACGAGGGCGCTACGCACGAATTCAGGCTCGGCCGTCTCGTATGGAGATTCGACGCATCGGGTGGCGATGGCGCCGAGCTCAAGAGCTTTGCCGAACTCGGGCCGGACCAGCGCACGAGCCTCCTCTGTCTCGCAGACCTACTTCCAGGGGAATTACCTGCGATTGGGCTTCATCGCTCGGGCGACGATTGGCTTCTCCTGACAAGTGCTCGGCTCGTATGGCAAGCGGGCGCCGAGCGCCGCGCAATCAGCCTGTTCGACATCGCCGACGCGACGCTCGACATCCGAACGGTCCACGCGGCAGGATCGAAGGAGGTCGCGGACCGACTGACCGTCACCACGCGAGCGGGCTGGAGCTTCCCTCTGCGTCTCGAGGCAGGCCGTGCGCTGTCGGGCATGTGGAACGTGCTCAGGATGGTTTCGAAGTGGGCGCAATAGGCGGATCTGGGGAGGCCGGACGTGGGTTCGCGCGCTTACGCGACGGTTTCGCGGGCCTCGATGCACACGCACCTGCCGTATTTCTCGGTAGATCCGCAAGGGGACCTTGGTCCTGTGGCTTCGAATCCCGTTGGGGACGCCATCCCAACGATCGCCGCAATGACCTGGCATTGCGGCGGCAGAGTGCGAGAGCGTGAGGCGCGCAGTCGTCCTAGAATGGCGACATGCAGGCTCCTCGACGGCGGGCGGCGTACGCCGATCTCGCGGCGATGTCCGAGGACGTGCGAGCGGAGATCGTCGATGGCGACGTCGTGACGCATCCGTCGCCCTTGCCCGAGCACTCGCGCGCGCACCAAGGGGTGACGCGCGCGGTCGGTGGGCCCTTCGACGACGATGACGGACGCGATGACCCAGGCGGCTGGTGGATCCTTCAGGAGGTGGACGTCGAGCTCGGAACCCACGTCGTCGTGAGGCCGGACATCGCACGCTGGCGACGAGAACGGCTGCCGAGCCCATGGGGCATTCGCCCGCTCACCGTGGTTCCCGATTGGATCTGCGAAGTGCTCTCGCCCTTCAACCAGGGGCACGATCGCGTGAAGAAGCGACGCCTGTACGCCAAAGCCGGTGTCCAATTCTATTGGATCGTCGATCCCGCTGCGCGCACGCTCGAGGCATTGAAGCTCGTCGACGGCGTGCGGGTCGACGCGGGGAGTTACGAGGACGACGCGACGGCGAGGGTGCCGCGCTTCGAGGCGGTGGAGTTGGAGATTGGAAGATTGTTTCCGCCGCGTGCCGCGGAGCGGTGATCGATGAGGCCCTGGCCGCGGCTGGGCAAGACCTCGACTGCAAACTCGACGTTCGAGACAAGTACGACCGGCGACGAATCGCCTCGCGTCACGATCCTCGTGGCAGAAGCGCAGCTGGCTCAGCGGCTCACTTTCCGCCGTCCGTCGAGAGAGGGTTGCAATTGACCGTATGGTCGTTGACGGCGGTACACGGGGAAGCGCACTTGATCTCGGCGAGCTTGCCTTCGGAGTCGCAGACGAGCGCCGCCTTGGGGTCCGAGGGCGAGCATACGTGCAACGAATTGTCGTCGTTGGGTCACGGTGACGAAGATCAGACATGCGAGGGTCGGCACGAGTGCGAGGAGACTTCCGTTGTCCGGGGCCGCGCCGATGACGAAGAACTTCGCGACGCCCAGGGCGAGGTTGGCGGGCGCGAGACGGTGACGATTCCTCGGCGAACGCGATCCCGGGCCATGGGCACGGCCCTTGCGCTCGCGTCGTTGTCGCGAACGCTCTCCGACACGCAACCCGGCAGGCTCAGGTGCCGACCTCCTTGTGCATCTCCACCGTTTTCTGATCCAGTACGCCGACAGGAGCAGTGCCCGTGACCCGTGAGTGGTACATCGACGCCGATCGCGAACGGGTGCGCCTCGCGCTGCCCGCGGAGCCCATGCCCGCGATCTTCGTGCGCGCGGCGCTCGATCGGTGGCTCGATGACCCGACGTCGCTCCGAACGCTCATC
>JANXMC010000786.1 GCA_025354825.1 Myxococcales bacterium | reverse complement strand
GCGATGAAGAGCGCGCCGAACGCGAGGAACGCGAGAGGCACGACACCGGGCGCTCCGAGCGCACGACCGATGCGTCGCGTGAGGCGTCGCGCGGCGCGGCCCTTGTCGGCTTCGCTCTCGCCCGACGGCGCGGCGGCACCGGAGCTGCGCGCCCGGGGAGCTCTCGACCGTGCGCTGTCGCCGGGCGCATCCGACGCGCGCGAGGAGAGCGCGAACGGCGAGAGCGAGAGGAGCGGCGTGCCGAGATGCGGGTAGAGCGCGACGATGCGACGCCGCACCGCCGACGCGTGGGCTAACCGCTTGTCGGGGTCGAACGTCATCATCTCGGCGACGAGCGCGGCGAGCTCGCGCGGGACGTGGCTGTCGATCTCGCCGATGGGCTCGCGCGGCTGCGACGTCACCTCGAAGACGGTCTCTTCGTAGGTCGCCTTCGCCTCCACCGGCGGTCGGCCCGTGAGGCACTCGAAGAGCACCGCGCCGAGCGAATAGATGTCGGCGCGCTGATCGACGCTGTCGCCACGCGCGAGCTCGGGCGCCATGTACTGCGGCGTGCCGACGACCGTGCCCGTGCGCGTGATGCCGCCGTGGGATGCGCCGTTCGCGTCGCGCAGCACCTTGGCGATCCCGAAGTCGACGAGCTTCACGCAGAGCGATCCGTCGTCCCCTTCGGTGAGAAAGAAGTTCGACGGCTTGAGATCGCGGTGAAAGATCCCGGCCGCGTGAGCGCGCTCGAGCGCCATGCACGCCTGGAGCGCGATGCCGCACGCCGTGACCGCGTCGAGCGGGCCGCGCGACTTCACCATGCGCTCGAGATCCTCGCCGCGGAGAAGCTCCATCACGACGTAGATGCCGAGGACGCGGTCTTCGCCGACGTCGAGGATCTCGACGACGTGATCGCTCTCGAGAGCCGCGGCAGCCGCGGCTTCGCGCTTTAGGCGAAGGGCGACGTCGCCTCGCACGTCGAGGCACGGCGAGACGACCTTCACGGCGACGCGCCGACCGAGCTCGGCGTGGTGCGCCTCGAAGACGTCGGCCATCCCGCCAATACCGATGAGGCGCTCAATCAAATAGCGGCCCGCAATCAGCTTGCCGATGGCCGGGTGGTCGTAGGGGTCGCGCACGAGGGACGCGTAGCTCGGCACCCACGGCGGCCACGGTGCGAGGGCGGCGGCGCTCGCGCTCGAAATCCCGGCCTCGGGGAGCGTGATGCGGTTCATGCGACCACGCGCCATGAGCTCGGCTTCCGCGTCGCGGCTGTCGTCGAGGGAGCGCTCGCGGCGGTCGTAGAGATCGCTCTGCAGATCGTCGTGGCTCGCGCGTTCGCCCGTGAGGGAGCTCGCGCTCGCCTCCCCCACACCGCTGCTCTCGACGGCCGCGAAGAGGTTTCGGTAACTGCCCCCGCTGTCTCGGACCCCACCCATGAGCGAGAGCGTCTTCGAGTCTTCGTCCAAAACCAAGCATCGCGGAGAGGGTGCCTCGCTTTTCTTCGCGCGCGCGCGGGAAGGCTCTGCCTCCGAAGTAGGAGCTTGCCGCTTGTCTTCGCCGCGGGAGGGCCCAAATATGCGGGTCGCGCGCCTTGTCGCAACGTTTCAGCAACCCGCGCGCACTGCGGCCGTACGCGCCGCTCCGGGGCGCGAATCAACAACACATGCACGCGGACCGTGAGCCCGCGACACGCTATGAGGTGCGCTCGCACCACGAAGGAGACACCCAGAATGAGCAACGATCGCTTCATCACGCGGCGCGACGCGCTGAAACACACCGCGCTCCTCACGTTCGTCGGCGTAGGGGCGGGCTCGCTCCTCACGAGCGCCTGCGACAAGAAGGCGAGCACAGCGGCGCTGAGCTGCAACGACACCTCGTCGCTCGCGCCCGCGGATCTCGAGATGCGCACCGTGACGATGGCCTACGTCGAGAAGACGGCCGACCCCGCGAAGGCGTGCGAGAACTGCCAGCAGTACAAGGCGGCGCCCGCGCCGGGGTCGTGCGGCGGGTGCACGATTCTCAAGGGGCCGATCAATCCGGCCGGCTTCTGCAAGGCGTGGATCGCCAAGCAGCCTTCCTGAGCCGCTCGCTGCCGAGCTGAAATGAGAAACGGGGAGCTCGCTCGAACGCGATGCTCCCCGTTTTCATTGGAACGAAGCCGCTAGGCGCGAGCGCTCACCAGTCGCCGCCACCGCCACCGCCCGAGTCGCCTCCGCCGCCGCCGTCGAAGCCACCACCGCCCGAGTCGCCGCCGCCGCCCCAGTCCGAGCTGCTGCCGCCGGCGTCGTAGCTCGACGTGTCGTTGCTGCCGCCGCCGCCCGAATCGCCGCCGACGTAGCTTCCGCCGCCGCCGCCGCCGTCGTTCGAGGTGTGGTGCTCGCTCGTGGCCTTACCAATTTCGTAGCCCACGAGGCCACCGAGGCCCGCGGACATGATGTTGCCGCCGATGCCACTACCGCCACCGCCGTAGTTGCCGCCTTGGGGACCGTAGTAGGGCTGGCCGTAGACGGCACCGCCGTTGCCCGGCGGCGGGCCGCCCGCGTATGGGCCCTGTTGGTTGTACCCCTGCGCCTGGCCGCCGTTGCGACGCCGCGCGAGGGCCATGAGCACCATCACGACGATGAAGCCGACGCCCAGAACCACGATCCAGGTACCGATGCCGGAGCCGCTGCTTTGCGTTCGGCTCGCTTGGGGGAGACCGGCCGCATGGGTGCCGCTCTCGAGAACGGGCCCGGAGCCGACGGCCTGGGTCGCGCGATCGAGAATGGCCGCGATGCCGCCCGCGAAATCCTTGTCACGGAAGTGGCTGTCACCCGAGTCTTCGATCGCCTTGTATTCGCCCGCCCCGATGCGCGTGCCGGTGCCGAAGTGGACCGACGTGCGGTGGTGCGACGGATCGACCGCGACGACGACCATGTTGGCGGAGGAGACCTGCTCGCCGACGTAGCGATCGAACGCGCTCTTGTTCGTCGCCGTGTCGGTCGTGAGGACGCGCACGTCGAACGGGTACTGCGCGCCGCTCTTTTGAAGCGTTGCTTCTTGCTCACTCGTGAGCGCATCGGCCGTGTCTTTGATTTGCACGGTTCCGGCGAGGGCCGGCAGGGCAAACATGGCGACAGCCGCGAAGGTGGCGAGCGCGGTGACCATGCGGCCGCGTGCGCGGGTGCGAGGACCAGTTTCCGACGGATTCGACATGCGGGCACCTCGTAGGAGGCCTCGATCCGCTCGAGGCTCCGTGAAGGTAAGCACCGTACCTCCGTCGGTCCATCCCGAATCCCGCGTCTTGACGCACGCGGCTATCTCCAGGCTGCGATAGAACCCGCCGAATGGCCGCGCGCGACGTCACCGACGCCTTCTGCCCCGCGATTCCGCTGCTTTACGCCCACCGCGGTGCGCCGGCCGAGCTGCCGGAGAACACGATGCCGTCTTTCGTACGGGCGCTCGAGCTAGGAGCCGACGTCCTCGAGACCGACGCGCATCTCACGGCCGACGGCGAGGTCGTCCTGAGCCACGACCCCACGGGCGGTCGCATGGCCCTCGTGCCGTTCCCCATCGCGCAGGCGCGGCTCGACGAGGTGCGCGGTTGGGACGCTGGGCGCGGCTTCGTCGACGCCGACGGCGCGCGGCCGTTCGTGGGCAAAGGCTTTCGAATGCCGAGCCTCGCCGAAGTGCTCACCGAGCTCCCCGGCGTGCGCCTGAACGTCGACGCGAAGGACCATACGCCCGCCATGGTGACGGCCTTGGTCAACCTGGTACGGAGGCATCGCGCCCAAGGAAATGTGCGAATTGCGAGCTTCGACGCGCGCACCCTCGCCGACGTTCGACGGCGTGGCTACGAAGGCGAGACCGGCCTCGCGCAGGTCGAGGTCGCGCGCGCGGCGCTGCTGCCTCTCGCGCTGTTGAAGAGCCGCTGGGGTCGCGTGCACGGCGACGCGGCGCAGATTCCCACCCACGCGGGGCCCGTGCGCCTCGACACGCCGGCCATGATCGCGCGCTTCCACGCCCAGGGGCTTCGCGTCGACTTCTGGACCATCGATTCGCCGCACGAAGCGCGCCGCCTCGTGCACGCGGGCGCCGACGGAATCATGAGCGACGATCCGAGACGCTTGACCGCCTTGTTCGCAGAGCTGCGAGCCCCTAAAGGACCAGGCTCGCGCGTTTCCGCGGAGGGTGCATGACTGACGAGCGCAAGCTACCGACGGGCCGTATTGGCCGCTTCGCCCGCCTCGCGGCGATGGGCGTCCGCACGGGCGCCGGGCTCTTGATGGACAAGGACGGCGGCGGCGCCGCGAAGCAGGCGGCCGAGGTCTTGGGGACGCTGCGCGGCATTGCGGCGAAGGTTGGCCAGATGGCGAGCTACGTCGATGGCGTCGTCCCCGAGGCGCACCGCGACGCCTACGAAGGCGCCATGTCGAAGCTGCGCGCGCAGGCTCCGCAGTCCACGTTCACCGAGGTTCGCGCGAGCATCGAGTCCGAGCTCGGCGCGCCGCTCGATCAGCTGTTCTCCGAGTTTTCCGAAGAGCCGATGGCGAGCGCCTCGATAGGCCAGGTGCACCGGGCGCGCATGCCGGGCGGCCTCGAGGTTGCCGTGAAAGTGCAGCACACCGGCATCTCGGCCGCGATGGAGAGCGATCTCGCCAACGCGAGCATTCTCGAAGGGCTCACGGGCGCTCTGGGCGGCCGTCGATTCGACTCGAAGAACCTCCTCGCAGTCGTGCGCGAGCGCTTCCGCGAAGAGCTCGATTACGAGCTCGAGGCCAAGCGTCTCGTGCACTTTGCACGCGTTAACGCCCACGACCCGACCGTCAAAATCCCCAAGCTCATCGCCGAGCGATCGACCCGGCGCGTGCTCACCACCGAGCTCGTTCGCGGAATGACCTTCGAAGAGGCCTGCGCGCTCCCCGAAGATCGCCGCCGCGCGTACGCCGAGACGCTCTGGCGCTTCGTCTTTCGCGGCAACCTGGTGGGCGGCACGTTCAACGCCGACCCGCACCCCGGCAACTACATTTTCCAGGACGGGCCGCAGATCGCGTTCCTCGACTTCGGCTGCTGCCAAGTCATCCCGAGAGAGCACCTCCTGGCCGCGCGACGCATTCACGTCGCGGCTCTCGCCAACGACGACGCGGCGTTCCGCACGAACGTGTCGGCGATGGTCCACGCCAAACCGGGGCGCCTCGAGGTGCTCGCCCAAGAGTTCACCCGCGCCTGCTTCGAGCCGCTGTTCGCGTCGCCCTACCGCGTGACGCGCAGCTACGCCGCGGGCCTCGTCGAGCAGATGAAAGACATGACCATCGAGGCGCGCAAGCTTCCCGAGGCCGAGTTCTTCACCATGCCTCCGCAGATGCTCTTCATGAACAGGCTGCAGTTCGGCTTCTACTCGGTGCTTGCGCGGCTCGACGTCGCCGTCGACTTCGCCGCGATCGAGCGCGGCTTCCTCGACGAGATCGCCCGCCTGGGCGAGTGATGGCGCGAGCGCGCGGTTACTTCAGATCGATCTGAAGCGGATTGCGCTTCGGCGGCTCGGGCGCCGGTGCGGGCTCGGTCGTGGGCTCGGGCGACGGCTGCGCGACGACGGGCGACGCCGACGGCGCAGCCTCGGGTGTGGGCTGAGCGGCGGCAGGTGCGGCGGCGGGCACGGCCGCTCCGACGGCCCCTGACTCGGCCTCGGGCTCGGCCACGTCGTCGATGGGCGCTGCCGTCTGCGCGACGGCGACGCCGTTCACGACCACCGGCTTCGCCGCGTGGGTCGACCGGTGGTGGCGGCTCTTTTTCGCCGGCGACGACGCGGGGGCTACGGTGCGCGACGGCCCGGGCTCGCGCGCGAGAGCCAAGGGCGCGGCCGTGCCGTCGCTAGGCGCGGGCGGCACAACCAGGCCGACCGGCGCGGACGGCGTGCTCGACGTGGGGCTCGCAAACGTCGCCGCCGCCGTCGCGACCGATCGCGCCGACGCCATTCCCATCGTCGGCCGGTAGCCGATGATGACCGCCGCGATCCCGACGACGAGGCCAAAGGCGGCCATCGCGGTAAGAACGAGGGCGACGTTGCCGGTCTTCGGGACGTGAATCGAATCGGTGTTGTGCTGCCAGGCGACGTCGGTCGCCGCGAGCGCGTTGAACGCGGCGTGCGCGGGGCGCTCATGCCGCGTGGGGGCGGGGTAGGACGTGTCGAAATCCGAAAGCGTCGTGCTCCCGAGCACGCGCGAGATTCGCTCCACCGAGACGTTCGACGACGACGCGCCGAAGGGGGCGAGGGCGCGGGCGAGCCCTTCGACGCTGGCGAATCGTGCAGCGGGGTTTCGCTCGAGGCAGCGCGCGATCGCCTGCGAGAGGCCCAACGGGATGTCGGCGCGGGTCTCGCGCGCCGCGGGCGGCGACATGCCGATGATCATTGCGATCACCTCGGGCATCGTCTCGGCGACGAAGGGGGGCCGGCCGGTGAGCAGCTCGTGGAGGATGATGCCGAGCGCCCAGACGTCGCGGCGCGGATCGACCGACTTCGACGCCGTGAGCTGCTCGGGCGACATGTAGAACGGCGAGCCGACGAGGGTCGCCGTTTTCGTGAGCTGCGCGTCGGGGCCAATCGTCGATTTCGAAATACCGAAATCGAGCACCTCGATGGCCACGATCTGGCGACCGAGCTCGAGACGCGCGGTCCGCTCCCCGTCGCCCAGGCCGTCACCTACGTTCTCCAGGCCTGCGAGGCGATCGCCGAGGCCCACGCCGGCGGCATCGTCCACCGCGACCTGAAGCCGGCCAACCTGTTTCTCACCACGCGCGTCGACGGCCACCCGCTCGTGAAGGTTCTCGACTTCGGCATCTCGAAGCTCACCGGCCCCGCCTCGCCGGCGGCGCTGTCGCTCACGCGCACCGCGGATCTCATCGGCACGCCGCTGTACATGGCCCCCGAGCAGCTCCGTCACGCGCGGAGCGTCGATCCGCGCACCGATCAGTGGTCGCTCGGCGTCATCCTCTTCGAGCTCCTCACCGGCGTGCTCCCGTTCCCGGCGACGAGCCTCATGGACCTGTGCGCACGCGTCCTCGAGTCCGACCCGCCGCCCGTGCAGTCGGTCCGCGCCGACGTCCCCGCGCCCCTGGCGGAGGCCATCGCGCGCTGTCTGCGGAGAGATCCGGCCGCGCGCTTCGCGTCGGTCGCCGATCTCGCGGAGGCGCTCGAGCCCTTCGCCGTCGGTGCGGAGCGCGGCGCGGCGGCGCGCATTCGCGCCATCGCGCACGGCCGC
>JANXMC010000769.1 GCA_025354825.1 Myxococcales bacterium | reverse complement strand
TGATGCCGGGCCGCTACTGGATCCACGCGGGCGGCTGCGGCACGGCGCAGTCGGGCGCGTACCGCCTCGACGTCGCCGTGCTCCCTCCCTGAAGGCTCTTCGGCCGAGGCGCGTCAGCCCAGCTTCGCGGCGACGCGGGCGATGCAGCCATCGGCCGAGGCGCGCGTGCCGAGGGCGCCGCCCACGTCGCGGGTGCACTCCTTGGCCGCGACGCTCTCGCGCACGCTGTCTTCGATGAGGGCGTCGAGCTCGGGGTGGCCGAACTGCGACATCATGAGGCCCACCGTGAGAAACGACGCGAAGGGGTTCGCGACGTCTTTGCCCGCGAGCGGAGGCGCGCTGCCGTGCACCGGCTCGAACAGCCCCAGGAGGCGGCCCGGGTGCAGGTTCGCGCTGCACGCCATGCCGAGGCCGCCCTGCAGCGCCGCCCCGATGTCGGTGAGAATGTCGCCGAACAGGTTGCACGTCACGATCACCTGGATCACCGACGGATCCTGGATCATGTACATCGCGAGGGCGTCGACGTAGGCGTGCACGGCCTCGATGCCGGGGTAGTCCTTGGCGACCTCGCGAAAGACCCGCAGCCAGAGCTCGTGGGCGTGGCGCATGGCGTTCGACTTGTCGGCCATGTGGACGACGCCGATGCCGTGCTTCCTGGCGTGCTCGAAGCCGGCGACGATGAGGCGCTCGACACCCTTGCGCGTGTTGAGGTCCTCGTTGATCGCGATCTCGTCGGGGGTGCCGCGCTTGAACTGGCCGCCCATGCCCACGTAGATCCCCTCGGTGTTCTCGCGGAAGACGACCATGTCGACGTCCTTCGCCGTGCGCCCCTTGAGCGGGACCAGGCGGTCGTCGAGCGCCTTCACGGGGCGGACGTTGGCGTAGAGATCGAGGCCGAAGCGGAGGCCGAAGAGGATGTCGCGCGCGTGCTCGAGGCCCGGGACACGCGGGTCGCCGAGCGCGCCGAGGAGGACGGCGCTCGCCTCGCGCTCGATGCGCTCGCGGATCTCCTTCGGGTAGGTGGTGCCGTCCTTCAGGTAGCGGTCGGCGCCGAGGTCGAGCGACCAGAGGTCCAGGTTCATGCCGCGCTTCTCGCGGTAGAAGTCGAGGACGCGGCGGGCCTGCGTGATGACCTCGGTGCCGATCCCGTCACCGGGGAGGAGCGCGATGAGCTTCGAAGACGCCATGATGGGCGCGGACGCTAGCATGAAGATCGCGGCCTAGAAGGCACACCGATCCCGCGCCTCGCATGCGCGATCGCATGACGCGGCGCGCACAAAACGAGCGCGGCGCGCCGACGTGATCGGCGCGCCGCGGAGCGTGCTTCGTCGTGGCGCGATCAGCCCAGGAGCTTGGTGAGCGGCACGTACTCGAGCTTGTGCGCCTGCGCGACGGGCTCGCAGGTGATCTTGCCCTTGTAGCAGTTGACGCCCTTGGCGAGCGCCTTGTCGGCCTTGACCGCCTCGACCAGACCGAGGTCCGCGATCTTCACCGCGTAGCTGCTGGTGGTGTTGGTGAGGGCCCAGGTGCTCGTCTGCGAGACGGCGCCCGGCATGTTGGCGACGCAGTAGTGGATGACGCCGTGGACCTCGTAGGTCGGGTTGTCGTGCGTGGTCGGGCGGCAGGTCTCGATGCAGCCGCCCTGATCGACGGCGACATCGACGACAACCGACCCTTTTTCCATGCGCGCGATGAGCGCTTCGGTGACGAGCTTCGGCGCCACCGCGCCCGTGACGAGCACGGCGCCGATGACCAAGTCGGCCCGTTGCACCGCTTGCTCGATGTTCGTCGGATTCGAATAGAGCGTCTCGATGGCGCCGCCGAAGACGTCTTCGAGGTAGGCCATCGTCTCGGCGCGAACGTCGAGCACCGTGACCTGCGCCCCCATGCCGATGGCGATGGTCGCGGCGTTTCGCCCGACCACGCCGCCGCCCAAGATTACGACGCGGCCCCTTCGTGTTCCCGGGACACCGCCAAGCAGAACGCCCTTTCCGCCGTGCTCTTTCTCAAGGCACGTCGCGCCAACCTGGACGGCCATTCGCCCGGCGACCTCGCTCATCGGGCGAAGCAGCGGCAAGAGGCCGTCGACCGTTTCGATCGTCTCGTAGGCGACGCCGTGGACCTTTTTGGCGGCGAGCTGCTTCGTGAGCTCGGGCTCGGCGGCCAAGTGGAGATAGGTGTAGAGCACAAGGCTCTCGCGGAAGAAGCCGTACTCCGCAGGCAGCGGCTCTTTCACCTTCACGACCATCTCGGCGCTCCACGCCTCGGCGGCGGTGGCGACGATCGTCGCGCCCTGGGCGACGTACTCGGCGTCGCGTAGGCCGCTCCCCTCCCCCGCCCCGCGCTCGACCAGCACCTTGTGCCCTCGCGATGTCAGGCTTCGCACGCCCGCGGGCGTCATGCCGACGCGGTACTCACGGGTCTTGATCTCTTTCGGTACGCCGATGATCACGGGCAGGCTCCTCGCGTTTGCTGTCGCGCGCAGCCCGACCATAGCGCCTCGAATTTCGCTTTGGAACGTTGCGCCGAAAAGCGGCCCGCGCGCGATGCGTCATCCGTGCTAGCGATGCGCCCGCCCATGTACCGGTGGATTCTTCGCCCGCTGCTGTTCACGCTTCCGCCAGGCCTTGCCCACGCGCTGGGAAACGCTGCGCTCGCGCCACTCGAGTTCATCGCGCCGCTGCGTGCGGTCGTGAAGGCCCTGGGCGCTGCGCCCGATCCGCGCCTCGCGACCGAAGTGCTCGGGCTCAAGTTCGCGTCGCCCATCGGCCTCGCCGGCGGCTTCGACAAGAACGCGACGCGGGCGCGGGCGCTCTCGAGCCTCGGCTTCGGCTTCCTCGAGCTCGGCACGGTAACGGCACGGCCCCAGGAGGCGAACCCCGCGCCCAACATGTTTCGCCTGCCGGCAGACCGCGCGCTCGTCAACCGCCTCGGCTTCCCCAACGAAGGCGCTTCCGCGGTCGTGGCGCGCATCGCGTCGCGGATCATTCGCACGGGGCTCGGCGTTCCTGTGGGCGTGTCGATTGGCAAGTCCCGCGCCGTCGACGTCGACCCCATCGAGCCTGCGATTGCCGATTATCTCGCGAGCTTCAAAGAGGCGCGCGAAGTGGCCGACTTCGTCGTCGTCAACGTGTCGTCGCCGAATACGAAGAATCTCCGCGCGATGCAGGGACCCGAAATCGCCCGCGCGCTCTTGTCGGCGCTCGTGATGGAGAACGCGTCGAGCGCGAAACGCGTTCCGCTTCTCGTGAAGATCGCCCCAGATCTCGACGACGCCGATCTCGAAAAGCTCCTCGCCGTGATCGAAGAGGTGAACCTCGACGGCGTCATCGCGACGAACACGACGATCAAGCGGGAGAGCCTCGCAACGAGCCCCGAGCGCGTCGCCTCCATTGGCGCGGGTGGTCTCAGCGGCCCGCCCCTCCGTGCACGTGCGCTCGACGTCGTTCGCCGCACCCGCGCGCGCCTCGGGCCGAGCATCGCCATCATCGGCGTAGGCGGCGTTGAAACGGGGGCCGATGCGCGCAACCTCATCGCCGCCGGCGCCAACCTCGTGCAGCTCTACACCGGCTTCATTTACGGCGGCCCGGGAGCTCCTCGCGCAATTGCGAAAGAGCTCGCCGCCATCGTCGCCCACGAAGGGGCGAGCACGCTCGGGGAGCTCGTGGGCGTCGATGCGCTCGGCGGAAAGCCGCGGCGAAAGCTGTTATCGCGGAGTGGGCAGTAGGCGCCCGAGAATCGTCGCGACGATCTCGCGCTTGCGCGCGTCGAAAAACGCCGGCGAGCGCACTTCGACGGGCCAAATAGCGGAGAGCAAATGCTCTTCTTGATAGGGCGCGCTGACCATCGCCACCGTGCTTACGCAAATGTGGCGCGGGTCGACGTCTTTACGAACTTCGCCCCGTTTGCGCATCGCTTCGATTCGACCGACGACGGCGTCGAAGACCGGTTGAACTTTGCCGACGAAGACGCCGAGGACCATCGAGTCGCCGCGCTGCGCCTCGTGGCGGAGGATCGAAACGATGGCGCCGTGGCTCGCGTAGAAACGTAAAAGCATTTCGACGAAGGCCGAGACGATGGCCGCGAGCTCGTCTTCCCCCAATTTCGAGCGCTTTAGCGAGCTCGCCGAACGGACCTCGGTGCCGAGACCCGCGAGAATATCGAGGCTCTCGGCCGACATACCGCCGAGGGCGCGCTCGATCACGTCGCGGTAAAGGCCGCCCTTGTCGGCGAAGTAATGGTGAATCAGCGCCTGCTGCACGTCGGCTGCGCGCGCGATGGTGCCGAGGCGCGCGCCATCGAACCCTTTTGCCGCGAACTCGGTTTCGGCCGCGTCGAGGATGCGCCGCTTCGTCTCCGTGGCATTGCGCTCACGCTTCGCCGGCACGACTCGCAGGAGCGTCGGCGCAGGCGTTGCCATCACCTTCGCAGCGCCCGTCGCGATCACGCGCTCGCTTCGAGATTCTCGAAGTGAATCACCCCGAGCTCCTCGAACCCCTTTCGCACGTATGGCGTCAGGAGACCGAGGCGCTTCACGTTGGGGACGATTTTGCTGAACAGGAGCTTTCGAAACATCTGCATTAGCTCCGATGTCTCCACGGCTTCTTCGCATTCTTTCTTTGGCAGTCCTAACCGCTCCCAAACTTCCTGTCCAAGGAAGCGGTCGCGCAGAAGGCGCGATGCCGTGAGGATGAAATCCTCGCGATCGCGAAGCTCGTTTGCGGCCATGTCTTGGTACGTGTCTTTGAGCGTCAAGATGCCGAACGCGACGTGACGCGCCTCGTCTTGCATGATCATGTGCGTTATTTGCTTGATGAGCGGCTCGGTCGCCATGCTGTGAATCGTGCCGAAGGCGCCCAGGGCGACCCCTTCGACCATCAGCTGCATTCCGAGGAATTTGAAGTCCCACCGCGAGTCCGTGAGGATCATATCCAGCACTTGCCGGAGGTGCGGGCTGCACGGATAAACGGTTTCGTACTTCTCGCGCAGATAGCGGTCGTAGGCCTCGACGTGGCGCGCTTCGTCGAAAATCTGCGCGGCCGCGTAGAGCTTCGCCTCGGGCGTGGGAGAGGTCGCAAGAATTTGGGACGTAGCGAGCAACGCGCCCTGCTCGCCGTGGAGAAAGTTCGATATCAGGTAAGCGCCCATTTCGCGGCGTAGGCGCGGGATTTCGCGCTTCGCGTCGAGCTTGTCCCATATCGGCGTGCCGTACAGCGGGCACGTATAGTCGGGCATGTTCTCCCCCTCGGGGTCGACGACCGTGCTCCACGCGAGGTGGCTCTGGGCGTTCCACATGAGGTCTTTCGACTTCTCGTACAGGACACGAAGGTCCGTTCGCTTGGTGGCGTAGTCCCACGTGTACGAAAGGTCGAACGCGACGTTGAGGGTATCGACGTTGCGTGGGCCGTCGTTGGCGGGAATCGCCGATTGCGCGGCGATGACCTGGTACGCGGAGGGGTCGTTCGGCGAAGGGGAACGGGCAGCGCTCATGTATTTACTTTTTAGTTAATTCTCAGTTGTGTCAAGGACGCGCCGGCACGAACGGCCGCGGCGTCGCGAAAATCAGCCGCCGGTGCGCGTGATTTTTACGTTCGCGGCGACGCTTCGCGCCTGGGCCGACGCGCCGCGCAGGCCCAGCTGAACGCGGGCCAGCGCGCCGAAGGGCGGGACGCTCGCCGCGCACACCACGTCGGCGCCCCCCGCCACGCGGACCGTCACGGTCTCGGCGAGGCGCGTCACCCGGAGCGACGACGACGTGCCCGTCGTGAATGCGCCGGCGGGGAACGGGCATGCGACGCCGCCGACGACCGCCTCGTTGCCAGCGTCGTCGCGAAGCACGACCAGCGGCGGCTCGCCGGTGGGAACGTCGAGCGCGATGCTCACGCCGGCGAAGGTCGCGTCGGTCACGAACACGCCCGCCTCGGGCGCCAAGACAAGGCCGGTGCGCGGATCGAAGCGAAGCGACGTGGTGCTGCTCGTGACGAGGCGATCGGGCGAAAGGTAGAGCGGCGTGCCGGTCGCGACGTCTACGGTCACGGGAGACGCGAGAGCCGACGGGAACGCGACGAACGGACCGCGCGTTGCGAAGCGGAAGCCGGCGAGGCGTGCATCGCCGGCGTTCGAGGCGACCCAGAGGGCGAGGCCGTTGTCGGTCGTGAGCGCGCCGCCGCTCGACGCCGCGATGAGATCGCTGTCGGGACCGTCGTTCGAGAGCGCGCGCGAGAGTGCGCCGAAGCTTCCGACCCACGGGCGCCACTGCAGCCAGCGGTCGCCGGTGAAGAGAACGGGCGCCCCTTCGGTGCCGGGGAAAAGGCGCGCCGCGGTGAGCCCCACGACCGGCTCGGCGTCTTCGAGGCCGCCGTCCGCGCGGATGATCCAGACGTTCTTGAAGCCGATGGCGTCGGTCGGTGGAACGAGCACGGCGAGCGCGCCGCCGCCGGGGAGCGCGACGAACGCGTGCGTTTGCGTCGCGACGAGATCGCGCGGCCGCTTGGCAGCCGTGCGGGCATCGGCGCTGAGCCACTCGAGGGTCGGCACCGGAACCCCCGCCGCGTCGAGGCCGCCGGCGACGAGGATCTCGCCCGACGCGAGGCGCACGACGGTGGGGCTCGTGCGCGGGACCGCGAGCTGCGTGAGCCCTTGCGTGCGGGCGCGGCGGGTCTTCGGATCGACGACGACGAGGCTCGCGAGAGGCGTGCCCGACGCACCGATGCCGCCGACCAAAAGCGTCTCGCCGCTCGCGAGGGCGACCGCTCCGTGGGATGCGCGCGGCTCGCCGAGAGGGATGGGCGCGCCGTCGAAGTCGGACGCCGCGGTGGCGAAGACCTCGGCGGTGTCGAGGGGGCGCACGCCGTCGGCGGAGAGGCCGCCGGCGACCAGCGCGTCGGCGCCGAAGGGGGTAATCGTCGGCGCGATGCGCGCTTGCAAAAGGCCCACGGCGAGCGGCGAGACCGTCCCCGTCGCGAGATCGGCGACGTAGCTCGCGGGCACTCCCGCGGCGCTGCGCCCCGCGGTCACGAGCGCGTGGCGCCCATCGTAAACGGCGAGGGCGCCCCCCTCGCGGGCGCCCATCCCCTGCGACAGCATGCAACGCAGGCCGGTGGGCCAGAGGAGAACGTCGATGGGCCCAGCAGGTGGGACCGCCGCTTCGCCGAGCCAGTCGGTATCGACGGACGGGTCGCCCGCCGAGACCGTGAGCGAAAGGGTCGCGGGCGTGATCGCGCTGAACGCGACGCGATCGGCGAGCCGCACCCCCTGCTCCCGAGCCTTCGTCGGCTCGAAGTCGCCGCGCGCGTAGACGACGCCGAAGGCCGCATCGCCCACGGCGCAGTCGTGCGGGACGTTGAACGTGACGACGCGCGTGACGACGAGCGCGTCGGACCCGCAGGCCGCGCCCCCGAGACCAAGACCGAAGACGGCGAACGCGAGCGCGCGGGCGGAGCGAGGCATGGGCGAGAGGGCATCGTACGCGAAGTGGTACGATGGCGAGAGCGCGCAGCGAGCCCCGCGCATCGAGCCCCATGTACCCCCAGGTCTTCGGCAAGTACGTCTTGGAGCGCGAGCTCGCCCGCGGCGGCATGGCGCGCGTGGTGCTGGCCACGCTGCGCGGTGCCGACGGCTTCGAGAAGAAGCTCGTCGTAAAGCAGATCCGCGACGAGCTCGCCTTCGACCGCGACTTCATCCGCCGGTTCGTCGAAGAGGCGAAGACGACCGTCGCGCTCAACCACCCGAACATCGTTCCCGTGTACGAGCTCGGCGTCGAAACGGGGACGTACTTCCTCGCGATGGAGCTGGTCGAAGGGGTCAGCGTCTCCGAGCTGCTCAAGGCGTGCGCGCAAAACGGCGAGCGCCTCTCGCCCGAAGAGGGCGCGTACATCGGCGCCGAAGTCTGCCGCGCCCTCGACTACGCGCACCGCAAGATGAGCGTCGTTCACCGCGACATTACGCCGCGAAACGTGATGGTCGACGAAGAGGGGCAGGTGAAGATCATCGACTTTGGCATCGCGGCGCGCGCGAGCGAAGCGGGCGCCGACGCCTTCGGGACGCTTGGCCACATGCCGCCGGAGCAGATCAACGGGCGCGAGCTGTCGCCCGCGACGGACCTCTTCGCCGTCGCCGTATTGCTGATGGAAGCGTGGAGCGGCAAGCCGCCGTTCCGGCGAAAGGCGCGGGCCGACGTAGAAGCGCTCATGGCGGCAAAAGCGCCCACGCCGAGCGACATCGACATTCGACTGTTACCCCTCGACGAGATCCTCACGCGGTCGATGGCGATGGATCCCAAGGCGCGCCCGCAAGACGCCGACGAGCTCGCGCGCGTGCTCCGGAGGTTTTTGGCGGATCTCGATCTCGGCGACATCGCGCGGCAGCTAGGAGGGCGCGTTCACGCGCTGCGGCTCGCCCAGGCGGAGGCCGCGCGACCGACGCCGAAGCTCGCGACGGAGACGCCGAAGGCCGATGTGCCCGCGACGCGGAAGCTCACGATTCCTAGCTACGGAACGGTCGCGACGGCGACGTTCGCCGCGCGTGACGACCTGAAAAAATGGGCCTCCCACGCACCGCCGGCGATGGGCGTGCCGACGCCGCCCATGGCGTTCGGCGTGCAACGGGTCGAGGACGTGCGTGCGCGCGCCGAGGCGGCGGAGACCCGCGAGCCGGGGACGCGGCGGCTCGAGAGCGTCGCGCCCGAGAGCGCGCCGTCGTCGGCGAGCGGTAACGGTCCCTCTTCGCGCGACGACGCCGAGGAGGCCGAACCTCCGCACGACACGCCGTTCGCCGCTCGCCTCGCGTTGGCCGCCTTTGCCGTGGTCGCGGCGGGCCTCGCTCTCGTGGGCCTCTTGCGCGGTCGGCCGGAGGACGGGCGCGGTAGCGGCTCGGGCCCCATTGCCGTCGCGTCTTCGGGTGCCTCCACGACGGCGACCGCGACGGCGCGTTCGAGCGCGACGCCAAACGTGGAGCCGCAAGCGAGCGCCGCGCCGTTCGCCAGCGCCGTGGTGGAGCCGAGCGCTCCCCCCGTTCGACAGGCTCCGACGACGAGCGCGGCGCTCCCCGCGGCATCGGCCCGCGCCGCCCCTGCCCGCGTCGCGCTCCTCGGCGACGAGGGGACGCGCGTGGCCGTGGACGGCGTCGCGCGCGGCGCCTGCCCCGTGCGCGATATCCCCCTCGAGCCGGGCGCCCACGACGTGCGCTTCACCTTTGCGCCCACGGGCGAATCGCGCGGCGAGCGCATCACCGTTGCATCGGGCGAGCGCATCACGCTGCGCGCGGATTTCGCCGGCGCGACGCCCACCGTCCGCGTCGAACGGTAGCCCCGCGCGTCTGGCGCGTCGAGCGCGCAGCCGGACGCGAGCGCCCGCGCGAGGGGCGCCGTTGCGAAGAGGAGAGCGCGAGGTCACGTGACGTACGCATGGGAAGGGTCATGGCCGCATCTTCCGCAACCCGCATACCCCTCGATTGCGGCTAGATTTTGCCTGCAATCGTGCCGTTCCCGGTGGGCGCGCCCGTAGGCGTCGCGGGCGCGCCCACGGCGGGTGGGAGCCACGCCCGGCGGCACGACTTGCGCGACCCTTCACATATGAAGGGCCGGCGTGGTACCTCGTGCTCCATGCCGGACTTCTTCAACATCGCCCGCCATTTCACGCCCGAAGAGCGCCACGTTCGCGACACCGTGCGAGCCTTCGTCGACGCGCGTGTCCTGCCGACGATTGGCGACCATTTCGAAAAAGGGACGTTTCCTAAAGAGCTCATCTCGGAGATCGCCGAGCTCGGTCTCCTCGGGTGCAACTTGAAGGGTTACGGCTGCGCGGGGCTGAGCGAAGTCGGCTACGGCCTCGCGATGCAGGAGCTCGAACGGGGCGATTCGGGCATTCGCAGCTTCGCGAGCGTGCAGGGCGGCCTCGTCATGTATCCGATACACGCCTTCGGGTCGGACGCGCAGAAAGAGCACTATCTCCCGAAGATGGCAAAGGGGGAGATCATCGGCTGCTTCGGGTTGACCGAGCCCGACTACGGATCGAACCCCGCCGGCATGCGCACGGTGGCGATCGACGACGGCGACTCCTACGTGCTCAACGGCACGAAGCGCTGGATCACCAACGGGAACCTCGCGCAGGTCGCGCTGGTCTGGGCGAAGGTCGGCGGGGTGAACGGCGAAGTGCGCGGCTTCCTCGTCCCGACAGAGACGAAGGGGTTCGAGGCGCAGCTGATTCACAAGAAAATGAGCCTCCGCGCGAGCGTCACGAGCGAGCTGATTCTCGAAGACGTGCGCGTTCCGAAAGACGCGATCCTCCCCAACGTGCGCGGCATGAAGGGCCCCCTCGCCTGCCTCACGAGCGCGCGCTTCGGCATCGCCTGGGGCGTGATTGGCTCCGCGAACGCGTGCTTCGACAGCGCCCTCGACTACGCGAAAAACCGCGTGCAGTTTGCAGGGAAACCCATCGCGTCGCACCAGCTCGTTCAGGCGAAGTTCGCCGAGATGCTCACGCAGATTTCGAACGCGCAGCTGCAGGCCCTCGAGTGCGCGCGCTTGAAGGAAGAGAAGACGCTCCGCCCGCAGCACGTCAGCATGGTGAAGCGAAACAACGTGCGCATGGCCCTCGAGACGGCCCGCGTCTGCCGCGACATTCTCGGCGGTAATGGGATTACGCTCGAATACCCGATTATGCGCCACCTCTGCAACCTCGAGACGGTCTCCACCTACGAGGGGACGCACGACATTCACACGCTGATTCTCGGTCAAGATGTGACCGGCATCGCCGCGTACGAGTGATCGAACGCGTGAAAAACGAAACGCGCAGCCTACGACCGAGTGGTGGGCTGCGCGTGGTGTGAAGATCGCGATTTGGCAGTGCGGCTAGGCAATGCCAGGCGCGGTCACTGCGTGACGAGGAGCTTGTACGGCGTCGTCACCTGCGCGGGAACGAGCGCCCCCTGCCCCTCGGAG
>JANXMC010000756.1 GCA_025354825.1 Myxococcales bacterium | reverse complement strand
CGCGAGGGCCGAGAGACCGCCCGCGCACGCGGCGAGGGTGGTGTTCGCGGCGACGCGCGCGATGCCCTGCGTGTCCATGGCCGAGAGGGTGCTTCCCGGATTGAAGCCGTACCAACCGAACCAGAGGATCACGCCGCCGACGGAGGCGATGACCATGTCATGGCCCGGGGGCATGCCGCCGCCGTCTCGCTTGAATTTACGGCCAAGGCGCGGTCCCAGGGCGATCGCACCGGCGAGGGCGACCATGCCGCCGATCGTGTGGACGACCGTGGAGCCGGCAAAGTCGTGGAACGCCGTCGGTTTGAGGACGGCGAGCCAGCCGTCCGGACCCCAGGCCCAGTGGCCGATGATCGGATAGATGAAGCCGCTGACGCCGAGGCTGTACAGAAGGTCGCCGACGAAGCCGGTGCGGCCGATCATCGCGCCCGACGTGATGGTGCTGCACGTATCGGCGAAGGCGAACTGGAAAAGCCAAAACGCGAGGAGGGGCACGCCCGTCGAGCCGTAGGTCTCCGGCGCGTTTTGCAGGAAGAAGTACTGCGTGCCGATGAACGCGTTGCCCGAGCCGAACATGAACGCGAAGCCAAACGCGTAGAAGAGAATGCCGCACAGGCAGGTGTCGACGATCCCCTCGAGGAGAATGTTGACCGTCTCGCGGGTGCGTGAGAAGCCGGCCTCGAGGCACATGAACCCGGCCTGCATGAAGAACACGAGAAACGCGCTGACGAGCGTCCACATCGTGTTGATCGGGTTGATGAACGCGGGCACCGCAGCGGCAGCGTCTTGCGCATACGCCGGCGTGAACAGGTAGCTCGTAATCCCCTTTGCCGCGGCAATTGCCATCGCGGCGCCAACCATTTTGCCTATGAGAATCGCGAGGAACACTCGGCGGCGCCGCCCGCCTTCCGACGTTCCCCTGAGCAGCTCGTACATGTGACGCCTCCTTCGAACCCGCGTGTTTCTCGGGCAATCGAGGGTGTAACCGGCCACACGTTTCGCGGCCGTGTCCGGCCCGTGAGCTACGTCGCAGTGCGTCTTTATGAAGGATAATTAATGTTCACTTCAGAATCTGCCCGAAACAAATATCGAAATAGTGGGGAATTTCGCTTGTTACCCATATTGAAGAAAAGCGGAGCGCCGTGACGAGGAGAGGAGAGCAGCAGGAATCTAACGGTGGGGCGGGAGGCAAGGAGGGGGGATGAGGTTTGAGATTATGTGTGTTTTGCACGGAATTTCTGCCGGGCCGCCCATTCCTTCGCCGTTCAATCCTCCTTGCGTCCTACCTCAGAGATCGCGGGTCTCCCCGATATCGAAGATCCATAGGTCGCTCTCGCTCTTCCCCTGCTCGCGCCACCATTCGCGCATTCGTTCAGGCGGCTCGGAGAGGGGCTCGTCGGTGAGCTTGAAGGTGCCCCAGTGCATGGCGCAGAGCGTTCGCGCGCGCAGCAGGTCGCGCGTTCGGCCCGCCTCTTCGGGCCCCATGTGCTGCGACTGCATGAACCACGGCGGGTCGTAGGCGCCAATGGGGAGCATTGCCCAATCGATGCGTGGGAGGCGGCTCGCGATCTCGCGGGAGACCTGCTCGTTGAAGGCCGTATCGCCGGCGTGGTACGCGACGCCTTCGTTCGACGCGTAGACGAAGCCGCCCCATAAGCGCGCGTTGCGATCCCAGGGGACACGCATGGACCAGTGCTGCGCGGGCACGAGAGTCACCGATAGGTCCACCTCGCGATGGGTTTCGAACCAACCGAGCTCGACGATCTGCGCCTTGTCGACGCCGGCGCCCTGGACCACCTCGCCCACGTCTTTGGGGACGATGTACCGCGCCTCGGGATTCGCCTTTGCGATGCGACGCACGGAAGGCAAATCCAAATGGTCGTAGTGCGAATGGGAGATCGTCACGAGATCGATCCTCGGCATTCGGTCGAGCGCCACGCCGGGGTCGACTTTGCGGCCGATGGTCTGGATGCGCGGGCTCCAAATCGGGTCGGTCACAATCATCTTTCCGCCCAGGCGCATCGCGAACGTCGCGTGGCCAATCCACGTGAGGTGCGGTGAGAGGCGCGCGAGGGCGCTGCCGTCGTTTGGGCGGCGGGGCGTGACGAAGGGGCGTGGGCTCGCGCCGCGCTTCGCCTTTTTGCCCGTGATGCGATCGAGCACTTGCCACTTCAGAATATCGCCGAGGGACTTGTCCGGCGTCGTCCCGTCGAGGTTCGTGTAGCGGGGCATCGGGGTCTTCGGATCCTAACGGCGATCGCCGCCATCGTCGACGGACGGCTCACTCGCGACGAGCGACGCCTTCTCGACGAGGCGCGCGCTATTTGCCAATTCACCGCTGAAGAGACGGCTGGCGCCGACAGCGCCGAGAAGCTGCGGCGGGCGTTCGTCTCCGGCGATCCGATTGCGCCGGAGACGATTCGCGCGATTGCCTAGTTACCGTTACTTCGTGTCGATGAGCTCGACTTCGAAGACGAGGGTCGAATTCGGCGGAATTGCGCCAGGAAAGCCGCGATCGCCGTACCCGAGCTCGGGCGGAATCGTGAGCTTGCGCGTCTCGCCGATGAGCATTCCGGCGACGCCCTGATCCCACCCCTTGATGACCTGCTGCGCGCCGAGCTTGAACTCGAACGGCCGCCCGCGATCCCGCGAGCTGTCGAACTTGTTGCCGTTTTCGAGAGTGCCGACGTAGTGCACGCTCACGGTTTCACCGGCCTTGGCTGCACGGCCGGAACCTACCTTTAGAGTCTCGATCTGGAGTTCTTGTGCCATGGGCGGCGAGGGTACTCGAAGGGGCGACACGCCGTCACCCGCGCGAGCCGTGGCGCTTTTGATAGACTGACCCGAGCGCGGATGTCGATAAAGCCCCTGGCCCGGAACCCCTCGAGCCTCAAGCCGTCGAAGCCGACGGTGCTCGCCGTCGACGACGACGCGACGGTGCGCAAGTTGGTGGTGATGTGGCTCACGCGCTCGAAGCTCCTTTGCGTCGAGGCGCAGAACGGCGAGGAGGCTCTCGCGCTCGCCCAGGCGAGCCCCGAGACCATCGACGCCATCGTTCTCGACGTCATGATGCCCGGCATCGACGGCTTCGAGACGCTCCGCCGCCTGAAGCTGGACCCCGTGACGGCGAACATCTCGGTGCTGCTGCTCACCGCCCACGCCACGGACGAAGGCGACATCATTCGCGCCGTCGATGGAGGCGCGGTCGATCACGTCGCCAAGCCTTTTTCCGGGCCGATCCTCGTCGCGAAGGTTCGCGCGATGTGCGAGCAAACACGCCGCACGCGCGACATGTCCAACCGCCTCTCGCGCGCCGAGCTCGATGCGATGGTCGACTCGCTCACGCGCCTCGGCAACCGCCGCAGCTTCGAGGCGCGTCTCGCGGAAGAAGAGGCGTACGCGCGCCGGCACCTCACGCCGTTCGCGGTCGTCGTTCTCGACATCGATCACTTCAAGTCGTTCAACGACACCTTCGGCCACGAGGAGGGTGACCGCGTCCTCGTCCACCTCGCCGACGCGATTCGAACCGTGCTTCGGACCGAAGACTCGGCGTTTCGGTATGGCGGCGAAGAGTTCGTCGTCTTCCTCCGCGCGTGCACGGGTGAAGGGGGCGTGCGCGTCGCCGAGCGCCTTCGCGAGCGGCTCAAGACGACGCCCATCGAGGTGGGCGACCCGCCCGAGGCGCGCATCGTCGCCTTCAGCGCGGGCGTCGCCGCCGTCGACGACGAGAGCGAGTTCTCGAGCGACACGGTGGTGGCCCGCGCCGACGCTGCGCTCTACCGCGCGAAACGAACCGGACGCGACCGCGTCGAGCCCGCCCTGTCCCACGCTGCTGCCGCGGCCTCCGCGCGCGACTCCGAGCGGGGCGGCTAATTCACCGCTTTCACACTTCTTCACAGGAACGCTGAGAAACTCCCAACAGTCGGACCCCAAGCTCTTTTGCACGGAGGTCACGACACATGATCGGTTTCTTCATCGGCACGGCTTGCCTCATTGGGTTCATCGCGACGATGCGGCGAGGGCGATTCGGCCACGGCCACCACGGCTTCGGCGGCGGTTGCGGCGGAGGCTATCGCCGCGGATTTGGCGGCTACGATCGCGGCGGCCACGGCGGCCCGTTCGACGGCTACGACGGCCACGGGCGCGACGATCGCGATTGGCGCGGGGGCGGCGGACGCGGCGGATTCCGCGGCGGCCCGTGGGCGCGCGGTTTCGATTTTCTCACGCGCGCGTTCCGCGAGCTCGACACGACACCGGGCCAAGAGAAAGTCATGCGCGAAGCGGCGACGGGGCTTTGGACCCGCGGGCGTGAAGCCAAGGCGGCCGTGAAGGATGCGCGCAAAGGGTTCGCGCAGGCGGTGCGCGAAGAGTCGTTCGACGAGGTCTCCCTCGGCGAGGCGACGGCGAAGCTCGAAGAGGCGACCGACGGCATGCGCAAGGCGATCATCGACGCCCTCGCCAAGGTGCATGGCGTTCTCGACGACCGTCAGCGGAAGCTCCTCGCCGACTTCATCGAATCCGGCAGCGGCGGCAGCCCGTTCGGCCGCGGCTATGGCGGACCGTACCGTGGCGGCCGCGACGATCACGAAGGGTCGACCCGCGCGCCGTGGGAGGTGTGACGATGCGCCGCCCCTTCGCGCTGCTCTTTCTCGGTATCGGTACGGTCGCAGGCTTCGCCTCCGGCTTTCACGATCTCCGTTGCGCGCGACAGCACCGTGACGCCTTCGAGCGGCACGTCGCGCAGGTGTGCGTGGACGCCGCCCGCGCCGGATCAGCAGACAGCGCGCGACCGCAGTAGACTCGAAAAACCATGCCGTCCCGTGTGCTCCTCGTCGACGACGACGTCCGCCTTTACGAGCTCCTCGCGAGCTACCTCGAACAGAACGGCTTCGCGGTCACGTGCGCCCCCGACGGCGCACGTGGGCTCGCGGCTCTCGAGGCGGGCACCTTCGACGCCGTGCTACTCGACGTCATGATGCCCGGTATCGACGGGCTCGAGGTCTGCCGGCGCATTCGGCAGACGAGCAACATTCCGATTCTCATGCTCACGGCAAAGGGGGACGAGACCGACCGCGTCGTCGGTCTCGAGCTCGGCGCCGACGACTACATCGCAAAGCCCTTCGGTCCGCGCGAGCTGCTCGCACGCCTTCGCGCGGTTCTACGCCGCGCGAGCCCCGACGTGCTCAGCGAACGTATCCTCGTGAGCGGCATCTCCCTCGAAGTCGCCGGTCGGCGGGTGCAGGCCCACGGCAAAGACGTCGAGCTCACCGGCATCG
>JANXMC010000750.1 GCA_025354825.1 Myxococcales bacterium | reverse complement strand
GCGCGCGCGGGGCGAGGATGAGCCTGTCTCGGCGTCTCTTGAGTGGGCCGCTCCACCCACATCGCGGTGCTCGACCCGGGCCGCTCTCGTGGCCGCCGTGGAGGCACGTCTTCATCGCGCCGTCTTCGTCGCCGCCGCTGCCGCCGACGTTCGTCTCGACGTGACTACGCGCATGCTCGGCACGGGCTGGGCCATCGATCTTGAGCTCCGCGACCGGCATGGCGCGCCCCTCGGGACTCGGCACGTGCGCGGACGCGCCTCCGACTGCGCGGACCTCAACGAGAGCCTGCCGCTCGTAGTGGCGCTCCTCCTCGACTTTCCCCGCCGCGAGCTTCCCCTCCCTGCAGCGCCGCCCATACCGGTGCCCGCAGTACCACTCGCAGTTCCCGCTGGTGCGCCCGAGGTCCCGAAGGACACGGCGAGGAGCCCGCCTGGCCAACAGGGCGCGCGGGTCTCGATCGCGCTCGAAGGCGAAGCGGCGTCGGGCGTGGTGCCGGGTCTCGCGGCCGGCGGGGCGGCCAGTGGCGGAGTGCACTCCGCGTTGGGATGGTCCGTCGAAATCGCCGCGGGGGCGCTCATGCCGTCGTCCATCGCGATCGTTGGCGGCGGGCGCGCGCGCTTCTTCCACGCCTACGGCGGTGTGCTCGGCTGCGCCCCGCTTCTCCGAGCGGCTGTCGCTCTGTCGTTATGCGGCGGCCTGAGGCTTGGGGCCCTGCTCGCCGAGGGCGCGGATTTCGATCGCAACGAGGCCAGTACGCGCCTCTTCCCCGAAGCCGTCGCAGGCGCGCGCGCGCAGCTCCCCTTGGGGAGCACGCTCTTCGCCCGCCTCGACGCCGGCGCCACCTTTTCACTCGCACGCGGGCGCTACGTTTTCCGGACCGATACGAATGATCTCATTGGCCTTTACGAGCCGCCGCTCGTCGCCCCGCGAGTCGCGGTGGGGCTTGGGATCTGGTTGCATTGACAGATCGGACGCCCTCGCGACACTCACCCAGGTGAGCTCCTCCACGACCGCGGCGGCCGCCCTCCCCCCGGCGTTCGTGACCATCGTCACGGAGCACACTGCGCGCGTCTGGCGGTTTCTTCGCTATCAGGGCGTGCCGGAGGCCGATCTGCCCGACGGTAGCCAGGAGGTGTTCTTGGTCGTGCATCGCCGCCTCTCGGAGTTCCGCGGGGACGCGGCCCTCACTACCTGGCTTTACGAGATCTGCCTTCACGTCGGCCGCGCGCGTCGCCGCAAGCACGCGGCGCGGCGCGAGGATCTCGGTGTCGTGGCCGAAGACGTCGGCGTTGCGCCGGGAGCCGACGTCGCCGACGCGCGCCGCGATCTCCTCGTGCTCCTCGACGAGCTCCCCGAGGAGCAGCGGGTCGTCGTCGTCATGCACGAGATTGAAGAGCTCCCCATGCCAGAGGTCGCCCGGATCGTTGGTTGCCGCGTCTTCACGGCGTACTCACGCCTCCGGCTCGCGCGCAAGCGCATGAAGGACATCCTCGAAAAGGGCGGGAGAACGCGATGAGTGAGCGAGACGACAAGGCGCCCGACCTCTCCGCTCTCCTTCGCGGAGCACGCGGCGACGTGCCGAGCGTCGACCAGCAGAACGCAGTGATGGGCGCGCTCGCAGCGCGGATCGCATCGAACGGGGGTGGGGGCGGTGAGGGCGGCCCGGGCGACGTTCCACCCCCGCGCCCCCGGAGGCTCGGTCGTCTGCTGGGAGGCTCCACCCTCGTCGTCGGCGGGGCGATCGCCGTCTGGCTGCTGGCGCGAACGGCGACGCCGAGCTCACATCCGCGCATCCAGGATACGGCACCGGTAGCGGTCGTCGCGTCGCCGCCTCTCCCCGTCACCCCGCCGCCGACGCTCGATGCGCCAACGGCGATGCCGGCCCCGCTGCCAGCCGCTCCCCACGTCGATCGGTCCGAGTCTACGCCATCGGAGGCCGCCCTCATCGAGCGTGCGCGCGCCTTGATGGCGAAGAGCCCGGCGCGCGCGCTCGCCCTGACCGAACTTCATCGTCGCGCGTTCCGCACGGGCGAGCTCGCGCCCGAGCGCGAAGTGCTGGCCATCGATGCGCTCGTTCGCCTCCATCGCCGCGCCGAGGCGGTCGCTCGCGCGGATGCATTTCGCGCCGCCCACCCGCACTCCATTCACGCGTCCCGTATCTCTGCGATCCTAGGCGACGAAATTTCCACCCCGCAGTGACAATTCCCTCGCTCGCGCGACACCCACGTAGGTTCGGGCCATCCAGCCCTTCCTGGAGCGAGGATTCGTCAATGCGAAGAGTGCGTGCATCGTTGATCACCGCGGCGGCGATGCTGGCATCGCTGATTGCCTGCGGCGCGGGCGACATCGAGCTGGGCCAGAACGGCCCGAGGGGCGCGGCAGACGCCGGCCCCGGCGTCCCCGGAGTGCTGGGGACCGGTGGCCAGGACGGCGCGGCCCCCGCCTCGTTCTGCGCCGGTACCGTCGCGGCCATTCCGTTGCCGATCCTGGGCGGATGCACCGGCGACGTCGCCAAGAAGACCTTCCGCTTCGCCGTCTGCTCGTGCACCAACATCAACTTCAATGGCGCCATCGTCACCGACGCCCAGAGCTCGACGACGGGTATGGCCAGCGCCACTGCTGGCTCCGTCGGCGTCGACGGAACCTACACTGGAATCTCCGGCGGAACGCGCATCGGCGGATCGCTCTGGACGCACGGCGATACCGCCTTCACCGGCCATGCCATCGCCGGTGAGCTCCAGTGCGGGGGAAATCTGGTCGTTGACGGCACGTCGCGGGTGGACGCGGATCTCTACGTCGATGGAAGCGTGCAAGGCGCGATCACGAGCGGCGGCACGTGCCATATCCCGGCCGGGCAGCCCCGGGCAGGCGTAGTGGCGGCGGGAGGCGTGGTCGAGGGGCCGGTGAGCGTCGCCCCGCCCTGCGACTGCTCGACATTGATCGACGTCGCGGCGATCGTTGCTTATTTCAAGGCCAACAACGACGACGCGGCAGCGGGTCTCGCGCCCGACGCCCTCGCCAGTGTGAACGCCGAGGCGTCGTTGACCCTGCCGTGCGGCCGCTACTTCCTCACATCCGTGAGCGGCGGCGCGCCTATCAAGGTCCGCGTCACGGGACGGGTGGCCCTCGCGATCGAAGGGTCGCTCATCCACAACGCGACCCCCATCACGTTCGCTGTGGACCCCGGTGCGGAGCTCGATCTGTTCGTGGGCGGAGACGTGGGCCTTTCGGGCGGCGCATCGATTGGCGACAAGACGCGTGCGTCGGCCACGCGAATGTACGTCGGCCGCACGTTTGGATATGACGGCCGCCTCGACCTAGCCGCCAATCTCTACTTGCCGAACGGCGCCTTTACGACCACCACCAGCGGCACCGAGGTGTGGGGAGCGCTCTTCGCTCGCAACATCGGCGTGACCGGCGATCTCACCGTCCACTACGATCCGTCGATTCTCCACGTCGACGGATGCGCCCCGCCCGCGGCTGCGTGCGGGAGTTGCCACGACTGCGCGAATCCGTCTCCGGCGTGCAAGAACGGGGTGTGCGGCGCGTGCGTAGCCGACTCCGACTGCTGTGCGCCGCTCCACTGCCGCGCCGGCGCTTGCGAAGCGGATCTCCATTGAGTTGACGGGTACGCCGGACACACCTGCGTGTGTGCTCGTCGATGAATCTTGTTTACGAATTGGATGCGTCCCTCACACGCGTCGCACCTCTTCCGAATCGAACGCCGCAGCCCAGCCGCACGTGATTTTAGGTTCGTGAAATTATAAACAGCCGAGTAGAAAAATGTATAGACGATCGACGAAGTAGAATAGTTCAAACGAACGTCGCCGAGGCTCGACCGGAATACGGTCCGGCCTCGTTCCTTTTTTCAATGGATATGTGAAAGCGACACGATTCTCTTCTTCTCAAATTTGTGGTGGATCACAGAGTCACAGCACTGGATCTTAAATTATTAATTTGGAGCCTCATGCGAGGGATATCTTAGATAAGAGACTCTCACTATTTGCCAATGAGTGGATCAACCCTTCGAAACGGAGCCAATTCAGAATACGGCATGATGGTTGCGAACATGCTCATTCATGAACAAGCCGTTGCCGACCAAGCTCACAAGACGATTCCCTCTTTTCCTCGCCATGGCCGCAGCGAGCTGCGCCGCGCCGGGTCTTCCCGATACTTCGAGCTCGTCCTCCACGAGCGTGACCGACGGCGACGTCGTCCGCATCGTCTCGGTCGCCAGCGGCAAGGTGCTCGACATCGCAGGTGCCAGCCCGGCCGACGGAGCGCTCGTGCAACAGTGGTCCTACGCGGCAGGAGCCAACCAACAGTGGCGACTTCATCGCGGCACGAGCGGCACGTACACGATCGTCAGCATCGCCAGCGGTGCGTGCCTGGACGTGGCCGGGGCCAGCCAAGACGACGGCGCACGCCTGCAACAATGGTCGTGCGCCGGCCAAGATAACCAGCGCTGGGATCTCCGGCCGGCCGCCGATGGAAGCGTCGACATCGTGAGCGTCGCGAGCGGGAAATGCGTCGACCTGGCCGGAGCCTCCGCGGACGACGGGGCCTTCGTCCAGCAGTGGTCGTGCGCGGGGGCCGCGAATCAGCGCTGGCGCATTGAGACCCTCACGAGCCCGCCCCCGGCCAGCGGCAAGCAGGCGTCGCTCCGGAGCGCGGCCGCGGGAGCCGGCAAATGGATGGGCGTCGCGCTCTCGGCAGCGTACTTCGGCGATACGCATTACCGAGAGGTCGCGGGCGCCGAATTCGATTACGCGACGCCGGAGAACGAGATGAAGTGGGACGCCACCGAGCCGGCACCAGGTCAGTTCACGTTCGAAGGCGGCGACGCCGTCGTCGGCTTCGCCGCGCAGCACGGGATGCGCGTGAAGGGTCACACGCTGGTTTGGCACAACCAGCTTCCCACCTGGGTGAGTGCGCTCCCCGATCCGGAAGCGGTGCGCGCTGCCATGAACAATCACGTCACAGCGCTCGTCTCCCACTACCGCGGAAAGGTCGCAGCCTGGGACGTCGTTAACGAGGCCATCGACGACGCCCCGGCCCACCTCATTCGCGACGATGTGTTCCACCATGCGTTAGGAGACGGGTACATCGCAGACGCGTTCCGGCTCGCGCACCAGATCGATCCCGACGCGCTCTTGTTCTACAACGATTACGGGATCGAGGGGCTCGGGGGGAAAGCCGATGCGATGTACGCCCTGGTGAAGGGGCTCGTGGAGGCGGGCGTTCCCATCTCCGGCGTCGGGCTGCAGACGCACGTCCGCCTCGGCAACGACCCCTCAGCCGCCGAGATCGCCGCCAACATGCACCGCATCGCAGCGCTCGGCCTGCTCGTCAACGTAAGCGAGCTGGACGTCAACGTTTGCGGGGGCGCCGGCACCACGGAGCAGAGGCTCGCAGCCCAGTCCACGCGCGCGCACGACATTGTAGCGGCGTGCATGTCCGAGCCGCGTTGCCCCTCGATCACGCTTTGGGGGGTCGCCGATTCGCAATCGTGGCTCAACGCGGCCGCGCCCTGCGCGGCGGATCAACCCGGCCAGCCGTGGGGGCTTGCATTCGACGACACCTATGCACGAAAGCCGGCGTGGCGCGGCATCGTCGACGCTCTCACGGGCCGGTAACCAGCCGCGGTCCACACCCCCTGCGAGGCCGGCGGTCTCTCTTATGAGCGAGCCTAATCCTTGGGCGAGAGCTGACGGTAACGTTGGCGGGGGCCCGTGGGGAGTCGCGCGACTGAGCTCGAGAGAGACGTCGGGTTCGAGCACGGAACCCGCACGTTTCCGGCCTTTCACACGCTCTAACGCGCGAGAGCGAATTTCAGCTCAAGCCGATTCAGACCCTTCTTCAAGTTCCGCTCGGTCATGGTCCGAATCATTCCCCCAGTGAGAGGGAGGCGCGGGAGAAAACGAATTGTATACTCCAATCGAGTGCAAGGCACCCCTGACTTGTCGGAGGGGGCGAATACGATGCGCCCGACATGATCGCGTATTGGGTTCCTCCAAGATGGCCCCATTCGATACTCGATTAAGCGGTGTCGCTCGAAGACAGTAATCGTCTCCTCGAACGGCGGTAGCGGAGGCGAATGGATGCGGCGCATCGAGCCCACCCCATTGCGATCATCCGCTCCGTTCTTGAGACGCTCAACCCGGATCGAGAATATCTCGGCCTGATTTTCGTGCGCGGCAAAGTAATCGAACACTTCTTCGGTCGGCCGGCCCAACTCGCAAACAAGAAAAATACTCTCTCTCTTCATCGTTAGCTCTCCTCGGTTCGTTGCAAAGCCACGCCGCGTATTTCGCGTGTGGAGAAAGCGTAACGCTCAGATCAAGCCGGAATGTCGCCCCAGTTGGCCTGACGGCGAGCTCGTTCGGAAGAGCTTGCCATGCTTGCGCGACGCCGCGTGGCTCCGCGTTCCGCGACGTTTGAGCTTCAGGCGTTTGTCCACGTGAACTGCATTCGCAAGCTCCCGTCGTCGCGTAAGACGCCAGATCCGGTCACGTTACGAGCGCGGCAGCGCCGCAACACACAACGGAGAAACTCTGTGATCGTCAGCCGCGCGAGGGGCGTCGTCGCGTAGACGTGGTCGCGAAGCTCGACGATCACCCTGTTGAGGGTATCGGGGATCGCCACGAGCTCGCCCGCGCTGTTGTCGTCGCGCCATAGCTTGGTCGCGCGGGCAATGACGAGCGGTGGAGTCGCATAGGAAAGGAGTAATCGTCGTACCCGCCCGAACCCGACTTCGGTTTGTCGGTCTACAAACGCGCCGAAGAGCTCTCCTTTTCGTTGCGCTCCGCCTTCCCATACGGCCTCGAACCAAGCCATCGCTGCGGTCGCCGGAAGCCATTCCTCGGCAATGATAGGCACGTCGAGCGTGGCGTCCCGAATGTTTTTGGGCAGGGCTCGAGCCACCGCATGGAGCCCGTCCTCGCCCCATAGGTCCACGACGGCTTGACGCATGGCTGAGAAGTAGCGTCGGCGCACCAGTGCTTCGGACACCACGCATTCGTACACGAGCGTGGCGTGCTTATCCAGGCGTCCGGACCGTCGCGGTTCAATCACGCGCACTTCGAGATCGGCGCGGAGCCGTGCACTCGTTCGATGTGGACTTGATTTCGGGACTCCAGGCTCGCGCTCGTCGCAATCTTGGCGCGGCCCGCGGGCTTCCGCGCCTCGTCAGAGCCTCGTTACGGGCGAGGTGACGCTCCCTTTTTTCCAATGCCTGCGAAACGGGCGCGCCAGCGGGGAGCAGCACCACGCTGGAAAGTCCGGAGCAGCTCTCGGGCATGTCGCCAAGGCCTATTGGGTTCCGTTCCGAGCTCGGTAAAACGGACGGCTTCGCGCGCATAGAAGGGAGAAAGCGAATACGGAATCACAGGTCGCGAACGGCATTCCGACAACTTTAATGATCGCCCCCGGCCTGGCGCCTTCGGGGCATCAGTCGCCCTCACGAACCGCTGAGCGGCTCCGTTCCCACGACTTCACGTGAACGTCACCTACTCTGTGATGTGGAACACAGGCGTCGGCGCCGCGCTGCGGTCTAATCGACTGGCTCCGGCGAGCGATGCAGTCCCAAGGGAGGACCGGTCGTCGCAGAGCTTGTCGGTCGCGGCGTCACGCGTGATGTCGCGACAAATTGTCGTGTCCCACCTTCGCAGAGGAGATTCAGATGAAAACTAAATTCACATTCGCATTGATGATCGCAATGATGATGGCGATTGGCGCGTGCAGCAGCGCGCCGGGCCCTGAAACAAGTGCAACGGAGCCGGCCAGGGCGCCATCCGAGAGTCAGTCGAGCGGGGCGGCCGCGGATACTTCCAACACGACTGCGGGCAACGCCCGGCAAATCATGAACGACGCGAACTCCGCAGCAAACTACGGGGATTGGCTGGTGGGTCAAGGCGCCTGGGATCCACAAAACGGTGCACTTGACTGCGCGTCTGCGGTCGCCGCGCTGCACGCTGCGATTTACGCAGCGACGCGCCAGTGCGGCGAAGCGCTTGTTGCGCCGGAAACCGTAATTGTGCCCGTATTATGCGCAGTTGCATTGGGGCAGGTCGCGTATCAGACATATAGAGTGACGTCACAGTGCAAACAGCGTTAGCGTGACTGTATAGGCGTGCGCTGGCCACTCTGCCAACGGCTTAGCCGGCGCGCGCCATCCTTGCCGGGGTAGGCCCCTCGGCCGCGATGACGTACGCAGTCCGAACGTTGACGTGTCACCCCTCACGTTCAGGCGCGCGTACGTGCGTGCGATTGGGCAAGCGACCGCAGTGCTTCGCCATCTCTTATGACGATGCACCCCTCGTCGTTCATCCGTAGCACGTCCCGCCGTATGAGCGCGCGTAGCGACTTGTTAACGCTCTCCCGCGTCGTGCCTATTAGCGCGCCCAGCTCACTCTGAGAGAGGCGGAAGGGAATGGTGGGGTCCGTCTCCCCGGGCTCGCCAATCTTATGCTCCACCATATCGACGAGGCGTTTGGCTAACCTCGTTG
>JANXMC010000744.1 GCA_025354825.1 Myxococcales bacterium | reverse complement strand
ACGAGAAAGTCCGACCGCACGCCGCCCGAAAGACGCAATCGCTCGGCGAAGCGAACGTCGATATCGAAATAGGCGCCCGCGTCGAGGGTATCGAGCACCAGGTCCGTGCGCCGATCCCACGTGGCGAGCGTCGTCGGGTCGAGCAGAGTGCGCGCCTCTTTCGAATGGCCCGCACGCACGGCGACACCGGGCTCGAAGACCATCTGCACCTGCTCTCCGAGGTGCACGGGCTTCGTATGCACGCGGGAGGTGAACCCCGCCGCCGTCTCCGCATTCGTACTTTCGAACAGATCGCCGCGCCCGGCTATCGACGGCACGAGCTGCGAGGACTCGAGATTCCCGGTGAAATTTCGGCGTGTTCGGTACGTCGTCGACGAAGCCCACGGCGCAAGCTCGAAGCGCACGCCGCCCGGCGCCGTGTGGTCTACGTCGAGGCCAAGGAGCAGCCGCGTCGTCGCCACCCCCTGCCCCGCCGCGTAGTTGGGATACGTGCCGTCGAGAGCGACACGCCCGGCGTCGACGTCGTCTTGGCGCACGACACCGGGGAGCGATGCGCGCGCGCCGTAGGCCGTGGCCGTGACGCGGAGGTGGTCGCGAGGCGTGATGTCGACTCCATATTGCCCAATGGCCGACGCCGATTGCGAAGCGCGGCTCACGCCGAACCCACCGGTGCGGCGGAGCGCGAAGGCGGCGAACGTCTCTTCGTCCATGTCGCGTGGCGCGACGACGCCGACGACGCGCGCCTGCCCGAAGGATCCGTACGTGGACTTCACGCGATACCCACGTTCGTCGACGCCCATATCGAAATACGCACTTCCAACGATCGCCGCGTCGCCTTGGCGCGGATCGAACGGCCCTTCGATGACGCGCACGCTTCGCACGACCTCGGGGATGATGAAGCTCGCGTCGACGTACCCTTGCCCGCTCACGTGAAGCGGCGCATTGAGCGGAACGGCGCCGAGGCGCATTTCGATTCCGGCGCCGTGCTCGAGGTCGAACCCGCGAAGGTAGACGTCGTTGCCGAGCCCCTCGCCATCTTCGTGATCGACGAAGAACCCCGGCGCGGCCGAGAGAAGCTCGCTCGTCATTTGGCGTGGCGACGCCTCGAGCAGCTCACGATCGACACGCACGTCGCCGAGGCCCCGGGGCGACGACCAGCCTGCCCCACGAACGGCGACGTAGTCTTCGTCTTGCGCGTCGAGCGCCACCGGCGCGCGTTCGCCCCGCGGCAAGGCTGCAGGCGTGGTCACGGCGAACGGCGGCGCGGGGAAGACGACGACGTATTCGATGCGTGCGCGAATCGCATGGCCGTCGCGCGTCGACGGCGAAAACGTCGCCGATTTCACGGCAAAAACGGCGGCCGTCGCGAACGCATCGGGGGCGCCCGCCGGCGCACGCGACGTTTCGACGGCCGACTCGACCTCGCCGCGTGCATCGACGACGACTTGAAGAACGACCTGAACGTCGCCCGCGACCGTGCTGTCGGGGCGCAGCGCGTCGACCTTCGTGAGCGGCTCGGCGGCGACCACGTCGGCCGCGGCTACGCGGGCCGCGAGCATCGCCGCGAAGCCGATCACGCGCGCGACGGCACGCGCACGCGACGCGCGAACCGTCATTGAAGAATGAACTGCCCCGACGTCACGGAGTGTCGCCGTCATCGTCGGCTTTGCTGCTGCTGCACGCTGGCATGGCGGCGAATCCGACCGACACGCCCAGCGCCCCCAACACCAAGAAAGGGAGCGGCGCGACCTTCGTGAAGCCGCGCCCCTCCGAGACCGGAACGCTCACGCCTTATCGACCTCACGCTCGTTGCGCACGAAGGCAGGCGCCTCGGGAACGTCGCGGGCGGGCTCGAACTCGTCTTGGTACGAGCCGATTTCCGCATCCATTCGAACTTCGATCATCGCGGGCGTTTCGTAGGTTTTCATCGAGGATCCTTTTTCGTGAGACCGTCGGCTCAATTTACAGCCACGGGGCGCGGGCGCAGGCCTCTTTTGGCCGTCTCGCAGGAAAAGATTAAGGCGTATTCATCATCGGGCTCGCGCTCGAGCATCTGCTCTTGCTTAGTAGGCGAGGCGTCGTCGTCAATCACCGAAGGCATAATTCGAAACAGAAAAGCCGCTAAAATCGCGGCACATTCGCGGGCTATCGGCCGCGTCGCGGACGCGGTTGTGTGCAATTCGCCTTCACGAAACAAAAGGTCGAGTGGCAGTTTCGGCGTGTTACCTCCAGCGGCTGTGCAGCCGTGCGCGGTGCACGCGAGAGGCTCGACCATCTGGAATTGTCCTTTACGCTTCGCTCCCGCTTTTTTCGCGAATTTAGGAAAAAATGAATCGAGCTCCCCTTCTCGTCCTGCTGGCGGTGGCCGCCTCGGCATGCGGCGCGGTCGATCCGGTCGAACCTGCGCAAGAGCAGAACGCGACGGCGTCGACGACGCAGTCGCGGCTCACCGCGACGAACGCCGTTCTCACGCAGCACAACGACAACGCGCGAACAGGCGCCTACGTCGGCGAGACCACCCTCACGCAAGGGAACGTGCGAAGCCGCGGCATGACGCTCGCGCACAGCGTGAAGGTCGATGGGAACATCCAAGTGCAGGCGCTCTACACGCCCGCGAACACGGTCACGAGCTACAACACGATCTACACCGCGACGGGCGCGAACAAGGTCTACGTCATCAACGCCGACACCGGCACGTCGTGGAATATCACCCTTACCGACCCCGTCGATCACGCCGCGTGCATCGCCGGTGGGACGGTCTCGCCCGACCTTCGCTGCAACCCAAAAGGGGTTACGAGCACGCCGGTGATCGACCCCGCGACCGGGCTTTTGTATGTGCTTTACGGCACGTTCAACTCAATCCCCAACCCTGCGCCAGACCGGATCACCGCATCGGGAATTCAGGACTACGCGACACCGTGCCAGGCCTCCAAGGCCAACTGGTGGCGCGAGTGCGGCGGCATGAACGTCGCAGACCGAACGAACGTGCGCGCCGCCTTTATGAACTGGTGGAGCCAGCTCAAAGCGGAGTGGTACATCGCCGCGATCGACGTGAACGCGAAGGCCGTGAAGAAAGTCACGCACGTCGGGGCCTATTCGCAGGGAGTCACGTTTGAAGCGAAGGCGCAGCGAAGCCGCCCCGGGCTCCTCCTCAGCGGCGGCAACGTCTACATCGCCTTCGGCGCGTCGAGCGAAACCCAGAGCCTCTTCCACGGCTGGATCATGAGCTACGACACGGCGACGCTCTCGCAGCAGGCGTCCTACGTGACCACGCCCAGCCTTCTCAACGACATGGCGGGCGACTGCACGAGCTGTGGCGAGGGCGCGGGCATTTGGCAAAGTGGCGGCGGCATCACGGCAGATGCGCAGGGCAATCTCTACTTCGCAACGGGCAACGGCCCGATGGGCGCGGCCGCCCGTGCCGCAGGCAACCAAGCGAACAGCATCGTCACGCTCGATTCGCAGCTTCACGCGCGCGTTGGCGCCCCCATCTACTCGCCCAAATGCGCGCCCGAAGAGATCCCGCCCGGAGCCATCGACTGCACCGCTGAAAACGCGACGTACCAGAGTCAGTACCTCGATCGGAACGACCTCGACTTGGGCGCGGGCGGCACGCTGCTGCTAAACCAAGGGTCCTCGACGCGCCTGCTCGGCGGTGGCAAAACGGGTGTATTCTACACGCTAAGCCCGTCGACGATGCGGCCCGTGCAACGGCCCTTTCGCGCGTTCGAGAATCAGTACGTGCCCGTCCCCCAGGGCGGTGGCGAATACGACCTCGGCCGCGCGCCCCACGTTCACGGGACCCCCGCGTACTGGCGCGCGCCGGGCCTCAACGGGCGCGTCTTCGCGTGGTCGGAAAAGGACTACCTCCGCGCCTTCGAATACGACGTCACCGCGGGCGTGCTGACGCCGTCGCCCGTCGCCGTGGGGACGGAGCTCGCCGATTCTGTGCTCATGCCCGGCGGTATGCTCTCGGTCTCGTCGAACCAGACGGCAGTGGGAAGCGGCATCGTTTGGGCGACGCTCCCGAGCGCGCTCGGCGGTCAGCTCTACGCCTACAACGCAGAGAACCTGCAGCTCCTCTGGTACACGGGCCTGTGGTCGTCGCAGAGCGTGACCCCTGGAATGCTGGACGCGGCGAAGTGGGCGGCGCCCACCATCGTCGACGGGAAGGTCATCGTCGGCAGCTCTCAACGTGGGGGCGGCCCCAGCGCCGAGCTGCAGATCTACACGCTCGGCCCCGTCGCGACGTACGGCTCGACGCCACCGTTCGCGCCTGCGGGCGGGTCGATCGCCGCGAGCGACGAGTTCTCTCCCACGGTCGTGCAGGCGAGCGGCGCAGGCGGCCGGATAGCGACCGTCTTCGTCGGCAGCGACGGCGCCGTGTATGCGGGCGGTGAGCAGGACAACCGCGCGTGGAACGCGCCGGTGCCGCTCACGCGCCCCAACTTCGCGCCGCCGGGCGCCGGCGTCGCGCTGGGATGGGAGCAGCTCGCCCCTCCCGCCAACGGCCCGAACGGCGCGCCGGCGACCACCGCGAAGCGCCTCAACGCGTTCGTCGTCGACAACACAGGGACGCTCCAGGTGTTCACCGATTCGATCGCGACGGTGGGAGGCGCCCAAGCGTGGAGCGCGCCGAAAGCGATCACGTCGCCCATCAGTGCTCGCCTGCGTCCCGGCGCGGCGCTGGCGACAGGGGTCCAGGGAGTGAGCGCGGCGAACGTGCTCGACGTCTTCGTCATCGACGAGAGCGGCTTCCTCGACGTCGCTTGGCGAGTCGCGGAGGGGACGTTCCACGCGCTCGCGCCGATCTCGGGCGGCTTCGCGCCGGGCGGGCAGATTGCGACGGGTCGCCAAAATGCCAACGCGCTCGACGTCTTCTCGATTAACGCGTCGGGCACGCTCGAAGAGCGGTGGCTGCTCGATACGTACGTGGGCAACTGGCAAGGCGGCACGATCGGGACGGCTCTGTTCACGCCCGGCGGCGGTGTGGCGACGGGGGCTCAAGGCGCGAATACGCTCGACGTGTTCTCCGTCGATACGTCTGGCAATCTCCGCGTTACGTGGCTCGTCGGCAGCGGAACGAGCACCGGTTGGCCCGGGCCCCAGATCATCAATCGGCCCAGCGCGAGCCCCGCGGCCCTCACTCCCGGCACGGCGCTCGCGACGGCCGTTCGCGCGCCCTACGTGAACGCGCCGACGGCGCAGAACGAGCTCGATGTCTTCGCCGTGGACACGAGCGGCGTGCCGACGTTCAGCAAGCTCCTGGGGGAAGGCGCCGCGGGCTGGACGGGGCCGACGCAAATGCCCCACGACGGCAGCTCGCTGGGCGTGAGCATCGTCGGTAGCAGCGTGGCCGCGGCCAAGCAGCTGCCGTGGGTGACCGACGTCGTCGTGACGGGGAAGCTCGGCGTCTTCGGCTACTACGCGCTGCACGACGGCGCCTGGAACGAGTTCCCTATCTACTGACTCTCTAGCCCGCGCGCGCGGCGTCGGCCGGCGAATGCCGCGAGCGCGCCCAGAAGCACCGCGCAGCCGCCGTGCGGTGCCCCGTCGCGTCCAGTGAGCTCGCACCCGCACGTGGGCGACCGCCTCGTTGGCGCCGCGTCTTTCGTGGCGCTCGCCTCGACGTAGCCCGCATCGGGCACGGCTCCGTCGCGCGCGGTCGCCGATGCCCCAGCGCGCGGCGCCGCGATCTGCGCCTCGAGAGCCCCGAGCGCCGCCCACTCTCCCGAGCACGCGGCGCCGCCCTTGTCGCCGAGACACGCAAGGGGGCCGCGGCCCGAGAGCGTGAGCTTCGGCACGAAGGTCGCGCCGCCGTCGGTCGAGACGCGGAGAACACTGCCGCCGGTGGCGGGCGCGCACTCCCAAAGCTTCCCCGCGGTCGCGAGGAGGCACTGTACCGGCGAGGCGTCGCGCGCCTCGAACCGGAAGTCGCGCGTCGACGCGCGGTGAACGCCGGTTGCGCGGCTGCCGACGTAAACCGTATCGCCCCCGTCCGCGAGGGCGAAACCAAGCAGTGCCGTCCCGCTGAAAATCGGGCGCGTCGTCGTGCCCGCATCGTCGCTCACGAAGAGGCGATTCGCCGAAAATCCGCCCGTTCGAAGGTACAGGCGCCCGTCGTGTTTAGGGTCGACCGCGGCGATGAACAGCCCGCGCTCACCGCGCGAAAGCTCGACGCGATGCTCGCTCCACGTCCGACCGTCGTCGTTCGCGACGAGGAGCACGCCTACCGAATCGGGCGCCTCGCCATCGCGCGTTGCCGACACGTAGACGCGACGGGGCGATGACGGCGCGACGTCGATGGTAAGCACGGTGAGCGCGGGGTCGAGCACGGCGCGTGAGGTGAATGTCGCGCCCGCGTCGTTCGACACGACAAGCTCGGAACGAAAGCGAGGTCTGCCGCGCTCCCCGACGCCGGATGGTCGCGACGTGAGTGCGTAGACGCGCGCGGGCTCGCTAGGCCGAAGAGTCATGTCGACGACGCCCTCCGGCGCGGACTCCGCCTTGGGCCACGTACACCCGAGATCGCTCGACCGCGCGAGCTTCCCGCCCATTCCGGCGAGCAGCACGCCGTTCGACGAAATCGCCAGGGCCGGATCCTCCGACGACGCGTACCCCACCGCGCGCTCGCAGACCCAGCCCCACGTCGTGCCGCCGTCGTTCGACACGAGCACGCCGTACGTCGCACGCAGCGCGAGATGCATCGGGTCGCGCGGATCGACGACGAGCATGTCGGCCGCTGGAAAGCGCCCGTTCGCGCGCGCGACGGTGGGTGCCGACAGCGTCGCGACGGCAAGCGCCGCGAGCGCGCCGCAGAGCGCTCGCCCCGCGTACGCGTCCACGCGCTCCCCGCTTCGCCGTACGCACGTCACGCTACGGGACGACGACCACGCCCCACGGCTTGGTCCCGACCTTGATGCGGTGGCTCTCTCTGAGCGTTGCGACATCGACGACGGAAACGTCGTCCGAGAACCCGTTGGCCGTGAAGAGCGTCTTCCCGTCGGGCGAGAGCGCGATGCCCCAGGGCCGCTTTCCGACGGCGATCGCCCCGACCGCTTCGTCCTTCGCGGTATCGATGACGGCGACGTTCCCGCCGTGGCCCGTCGTGACGAACAGCCGCGAACCGTCGGGCGCGACGGCGAGCCCCATGGGGCGTGCGCCGTCCGTCGTGAGCTTGATCGTCTTCACCAGCTCGTGGCCCGGCAGCGACACGACCGCGACCGCGCCGCCGGTCTCGGACGAGACGTAGGCCTTGGTTGCGTTGGGCAAAAAGACGACCGATCGCGGTCGCCCGCCGACCGTGATCTTCTTGACGACGGCGAGGCTCGTCGCGTCGATCACCTCGACGCTGCCCGACGATTCGCACGTGACGTAGACCCATCGCCCATCGGGGCTCGTCGTCACGCCTTCGGGCTCCTCGCCGACGGTCGCCGACCCTTCGACCTTCTTCGACGCGACGCCAACGACCGACACCCGCGCGACGTCTTCGTTCGAAATGAACAGCCGTGCGCCGTCTTTGCTGAGGGAGAACTGCTCGGGGTCCGAGCCGCTCGGCAAGCGCCCCGTGAGAACGCCCGTCGCCGTGTCGATGACGCCGATGGCGTCGGCGCTCTTGTCGGGGGGCGGGACGGGCCCTTTCACGTTCGGACCGGCGGGCACCGAACCGCTTAGCGCGACGTAGACGGTCTTTCCGTCGGGCGATCGCTGTATGCCGCGCGGGCGTTTGCCCACCGGGATCGTCCCGACCACGGCGTTCGTCGCGAGATCGATGACCGACACGTCGCCGGAGGCCTCGTTCGTCACGAAGGCGCGCGGCCCGTGGGGCGGCGGAAACGGCGCGGCGGCGTGGGGCGGCGCGGTGACGCTCGCGGCGGTCGTCGCGACAGTACCGGCGTCGCCGACGGCATCGGCCGCGGGCTTGTGGCAGCCGGCGAGAACGAGGACGCCGAGCGTGACGAGCGCGCCCGGCACGGAGAGACGGGTGAGCGGCATGCGGGGACGAAGCATGAATGCCTTATAAAGACGGCCTTCGGGCGCGTCCACCGAGCATCGCGCGGCTCAACGCGCGGGCCGGCCTCGATAGACGAGCATCCGCTTCGCCCCCTCGGAAGTGCTCGCCGCATGGCTCGCGCGAAGGCGCGCCTCGGTGACGATGCCGTGGCCAGGTGCGAGCGTGCACGATGGATCCGCCGCCGCCGCATCGCCCGTGAGCGCGAAGGCTTGGCATCGGCAGCCGCCGAAATCGCGCCCGCGCGCATCGCACGACGCGCACGGCTCTTTCATCCATGCCTCGCCGCGGTAGGCCTGAAACGCTGGCGATTCCTCCCAAATCCAGGCGAGCGCATGTTCGCGCACCGAGGGGAACGCGAGGTGCTTCAAGCTTCGCGCCGCGTGGCAAGGGAGCGCCGTTCCGTCCGGCGTCATGTGGATGTAGCGCCGCGCCCACCCGTCCATGCAAGCCTTCGGCACATCGCTGAAGTAGTCCGGGCGAACGTAAACGAGCTCCATCTTCCCGTGGAGGCGCGCTCTCGCGCCCGACGCGATGGCGAACGCCGCGTCGAGCTGCGCGCGCGTGGGCAACAGCGCGTCGCGATTCGTCAGAGCGAAGCCGTGGTACTGCGTATTGGCAAGCTCGAGGCGATCGGCACCGAGGCGCTCGGCGAGCGCAATGAGATCGCCCACGCGATCGAGATTCTCGCGATGCAAGACGACGTTCACGGTGAGCGGCAGGCCAAGCTCTTTCACCCACGCGGCCGCGGCGATCTTCGCGTCGAACGCGTCGAGGTCGGCGACGCGCCACGTCCCTTCGGCGTCGGCGTGCTGCACGCTCAGCTGCACGTTGTCGATGCCTGCATCGGCGAGGGCCTGCATTCGTGCGCGCGTGAGCGGGACGCCGCTCGTGATGAGATTGGCATACAGACCGAGCGCACGCGCACGTGCGACGAGGCTCTCGAGATCTTTCCGCGCGAGCGGCTCGCCGCCGGTGAAATGCACCTGCACCACGCCGAGCGCTTCGGCCTCGCCGAGAATGCGAAGCCAGTCGTCCGTCGACAGCTCGGCGCCCGTCGCGCTCGCGTAGTCGACCGGGTTCGAGCAGTAGGCGCAGTGGAGCGGGCACCGGTACGTCAGCTCCGCGATGAGCGTGTACGGGCGATGGGGCGTCACGGGGCGCTCACGACGCCGGAAACCTCGAGCACAGTGCGCGCGTGGAGCGCTTCGAAGAGCGCCAGTACGTCGCGCGTGACGGTCTCCACGTCGGCCCCGACGAACTCGGCGTGAACCTCGAGGACGATCGCTTGCACGCTTCGAACGCCGTCGCACCGCTGTACGGCGGCTGCGGCCACGTCGTTCAAGAGGAGGCCGCGCTCCGGATAGAGCAGCATGTGTTTCCCCTCGCGCCGGTCCCATCGAAGGCGCGCCTTGCGGGCGAGCTTCGGGCGGCTCTCGAGGGAGATCCGGCTCACGTGGCGGGCTCGCGGAGAGAGGGTCCGTCGCGTGAGGGCTCGGCGAGGGACGGTTCGTCGGGATACGCGAGGGCGACCGCGTCGAGCAGCGACCAGAGGATCTGGCACTTCGTGACGAGGGCCGCGACGCACAGTTCCTGCGCGGCGCGCGTGGTGGCGTGGGTCGTTACGAAATCGAGCGCTTCGGTCGAATCGCGACGCGCACGCGGCGGTCGTGCGCGAAAATAGTCGAGAATCGCCGGGTCGATCCACGTGTAGTGCGTCTCCCACGCGGCAATCCGGTCGGCCATGATCTCAGGGGCGAACAGCTCCGTCATCGACGACGCAACCGCTTCGAGCAGCGGCCGCTCCCGCACGAACGACACATATGCATCGCACGCGAACCGCGTCCCCGCCTCGACGCGCGAGAGGTTCAGCACCTCGTCCCGCGACAAGCCCACGCCATCGGCCAATCGCAACCACTGCACGAGGCCGCCCTCCTGCGCGCGAGGCTCCAGACCGTCGCCCCCGGGCGTTCCGTCGTGATCGTGAATGCGCTTGATCCACGCGCGCCGAAACGCCGAGTCCTCGCTTTTCGAAAGAATCACCGCGTCCTTAATCGGGATACGCGTCTGGTAGTAATACCGATTGAGCACCCACCCCTGAACCTGGCGCTTCGAGAGCTTCCCCTCGTGCATGCGCAGATGAAACGGATGCTTGTCGTGATAGCGCGATGCGCCCACGTCGCGCAGGCGAGAGAGAAGCTCGTCCCGCGTCCACGGCGCCTCGAGGCTCATAAAACGATTTCCATTCCATCCGTGGCGACGACGAAGCCCGCGTCTTCCACCTGTTTGCGCTCGGGCGACCGCGCGTCGAGAATCGGATTCGTGTTGTTCACGTGGGTGAGAACGCGCGTGCCGATCCGCAGGCCCGCGAGCGCGGCGAGGCCGCCTTCGAAGCCGCCCACGGGAAGGTGTGCCATATCTTCCGCGCGGCTCGTCCCGAGGCCCAGCCGAATCAGCTCGTCGCTCGACCAGAACGAGCCGTCCCACAAGAGCGCGTCGACGCCGTCGAGGTGCGCGCGAAGGGGCGCGGCGCTCGCCGCGGCCGATGCGTAGACGAGCGTCACCTTCGACGTCGCGTCGGTGATCCACAGCGCGACGTTGTCCTCCGGCGACGGCTCCGACGTGCCCACGAGATGCACGGGGAGCTTGCCCGGGGCCGCCCGCGCACGCACGTGGAGGCCAAGCGGCGCCCCCGTAACATCGGCGAGCACGGTGTCGGCATCGAGGCGCAGTGGCCGCCACACCACGTGCCCTTCGAACCGCGCGAGCGTGCGCATCATCGCATTCCGCCCGACGAGCCCTTCACGAACGGCGTCGGTGGCGTAGATGGCGAGCGGCTGCGATTCGCGCAGCGAGAAGAGGCCGGCCGTGTGATCGATGTCGCCGTTGGTGAGCACGATGGCGCCGATGCCCGTGTCGCGGGGCGACGTGGGCCAGAGCTCGGGCGTCGCCGCGATTTGCGCGAGAATGTCGGGCGACGCGTTGAGGAGCACGCCGCGCGACGATGGCCCGGCGCCCTTCGCGCGCACGAACACCGAGTCTTGCGTTCGCGCGACGAGATCCGCGTCGCCGCTACGAACGCGCTTGCATTGCGCGCAGGCGCAGTTCCATTGCGGGAAGGCACCGCCCGCAGCCGAGCCGAGGATGCGCGCGCGCACCGGGTCAGCAAACCTTCCGCGAGGGGCGTGTCGCTGTCATTCCCCTTCTTTCTCGCAGGATCTGCAGGTGGGTCAAGGTTCCGATCGAGCGATCGCCCACGAGTGTGCTAACTCCCGCTCGCAATGACCGATGCACTCGTGCTGAGGCGCGTCCGCGCGGTGGATCCATCCCTCGCGTTGGATGCCGAAGTGGACATCGTGATCGAGCGAGGGCGTATCGCCCGCATCGGTCCCGACGCAGGCGCCGCGTTGTTGAAGAGCGAGCGGGTTCGCGTCGTCGAGCTCGACGGAGCGCTCGTTCTTCCCGGGCTCATCGATCTCCACGCCCACGTCCGCGAGCCGGGGCAAGAGTACAAAGAAGACGTGCGCTCGGGGCTCGCCGCCGCCGCCGCGGGCGGCTTCGTCGACATCTGCGTGATGCCGAACACGAAGCCCGTGAACGACACGCGCGCGATTACTGAAATGCTGGTCGCCAAGGCGAAAAATATCGGCGGCACGCGCCTCCACCCCATTGGCGCGATCACCGTCGGCCTCAAGGGGGAGAAGCTCGCCGAGATGGCCGACATGCGCGACGCCGGCGCGGTCGGCGTGTCGGACGACGGCCGCTGCGTGATGTCGAGCGCCGTCATGCGCCGCGCGCTCGAATACGCGAGCACCTTCGGGATGCCCGTGATTCAGCACTGCGAAGACCATACGCTCACCGAAGGGGCGCAGGTTCACGAAGGGGCCGTGTCGACGAAGCTCGGCCTCCGCGGTTGGCCCCGCGTGGCCGAAGACATCATCGTCGCCCGCGACGTGCTCCTCACCGAGTACACGGGCGCGCGCTACCACGTGGCCCACGTCTCCACGTACGGCGCCGTTCGCATCCTCCGCGAGGCGAAGCACCGCGGAATCGCCGTCACGGCCGAAGTCACGCCGCACCACCTGCTGCTGACGCACGAGCGGGTCCTCGGCTACGACACGGCCTGCAAAGTGAACCCGCCGCTCCGTGAGGACGAAGACGTCGAAGCCCTTCGCGGCGCCCTGGCCGACGGCACCATCGACTGCATCGCAACCGACCACGCGCCCCACAGCTCCCTCGAGAAAGACTGCGAGTTCTCCGAGGCCGCACCGGGGATGATCGGCCTCGAGCTCTGCGTGCCGCTGCTCCTCGGTCTCGTGAAGGCCGGCGCCTTTCCCATGGCCCGCTTCGTCGACGCGCTCACGGCCGCACCCGCAAAGATCGTCGGGCTCGATCGTCCGACGCTGCGCGAAGGCGCGCGGGCCGATCTCGTGCTCATCGACACGAAGGCGAAGTACGTCATCGACCCGTCGCGCATGCGCACGAAGGGGCGAAACACGCCGTTCACGGGCGTTCCGGTCGAGGGGCGCGTTGCCCTCACGGTGGCCGCAGGGCAGATCATTCACGAAGCGTTCGCGTGACTGCACGCGAAGAAAAGCGCGCGTGACCGCACGCGAGATGGAGACGGACGAGCGCCATGGCTGACCCGAAAGACGCAAAGAAGAACGAGCAGGCCCATCTCGTCCTCGCCGACGGGACCGTCTTCGAAGGCGTGGCCTTCGGGGCGCGCGGCGCGACCACCGGCGAGGCCGTCTTCACGACGACGCTCACAGGCTACGAAGAGGTCCTCACCGATCCGTCGTACTACGGCCAAATCGTCACGATGACGGCGCCCATGGTCGGCAACGTCGGCATCAACGCGCAGGACAGCGAAGCCGTCGGCAACCGCCCCCACGTGGCCGGCTTCGTCGTCCGCGACCTTTCGCCCATCGCGTCAAGCTGGCGCTCCGAAGAGACGCTCGACGCCTACCTCACGCGCCACGGCATCGTCGGCATCACCGAGGTCGACACGCGCAGGCTCACGCGGCATTTGCGCGACAACGGCTCGCAGAACGGCGCCATCGGCACCGAGGGCGTCGAAGCGCTCCACGAGCGCGCCCGCGAGGCGGCCGACATGAGCGGCCTCGATTTGGTGAAGCACGTGACGCCGCGCGAGCCGTACCCGTGGACAGAAGGTCGCGGCGTCTGGACGACCGAGCCGCCCAAGCCGCCGAAGCATCACGTCGTGGTGCTCGATTTCGGCACGAAGAAGAACATCCTCCGCTGCCTCGTCGACGCCGGCTGCAGGCTCACGGTCGTCCCCGCCGACACGTCTGCCGAGGCGATTCTCGCCCTCCAGCCCGACGGCGTCTTCCTCTCGAACGGCCCGGGCGATCCGGCCGCCGTCACGTACGCCGTCGCGACGACGCAGAAGCTCCTCGGCAGGAAGCCGATCTTTGGCATTTGCCTAGGCCACCAGCTCTTGGCGCAGGCCCTCGGCGCGAAGACTTACAAGCTCAAGTTCGGCCACCGCGGGGCGAACCAGCCGGTGAAGGATCTCGAGACCGGCCGCGTCGAAATCACAACGCAGAACCACGGTTTTTGCGTCGATCTCGAGACGCTCCCGAAGTCTGTGTCGTCGACCCACGTTCACTTGAACGACGGCACGAGCGAAGGGCTTTCGGCGCCGGAACATCGGGCTTTCAGCGTGCAGTACCACCCCGAGGCTGCGGCCGGCCCCCACGATTCGCTCTATCTTTTCGATAGGTTCACAGCCCTCATGAACGCGGGGTGACACGGTTCCCGTTGGCGTTGCGAAGGCGTGCGCGCTAACGAAGTGCCAACTCATGTCGAACGTCGAGCGAAAGACCATCCACTTCGTCAGCCTCGGCTGCCCGAAAAACCGCGTCGATACCGAGGTCATGCTCGGCGTCGCGCGCGACGGCGGCTACACGGTCGTCGACGAAGCAAGTGGCGCAGAAGTAGTCGTCGTCAACACCTGCGGCTTCATCGGCGAAGCCAAAAAAGAGTCGATCGACACGATCTTCGAGCTCGCCGAGCTGAAGAAGCACGGCGCCTGCGAAAAGATTGTCGTCACGGGCTGCCTCTCGCAGCGCTACCCCACCGAGCTGGCCGCGCAGATGGCGGAAGTGGATCACTTCCTCGGCTCGAGCGACATGCTCAAGCTCGGCGCGGTGCTCAAGGGCGGCGCCGATCGCATGCTCGTCGGCAACCCGGCGGACTGGGTCATTCGCGCAACCGATCCGCGCGTCATCACGCAGTCGCGTGCGAGCGCGTACCTCAAGATCGCCGAAGGGTGCAACCGCACCTGCGCGTTCTGCGTGATCCCCGACTTGCGCGGCAAGCAGCGCTCCCGCGCGGCCGACGACATCGTCGCCGAGGCCGAGCGCCTGGTCGCGAGCGGCGTCCGCGAGCTGAATCTCGTTTCGCAAGACACGGTCTCCTACGGCCGCGATCTGCCCAAAGCCGACCGCACGTCCCTCGCCGACATGGTTCGTCGCGTGGCCGACGTGGCCGGCGTGAAGTGGGTTCGCCTCTTCTATCTCTACCCCGAGACGCTCGACGAGGCGCTCATCGACGTCCTTGCGAACCATCCGAACGTAGGCCGA
>JANXMC010000693.1 GCA_025354825.1 Myxococcales bacterium | reverse complement strand
AGTGCACTCCGAACGAAGACGCGCGTAGACAGCGAAGAGCCGGTTCTTCCCGCTGGCCCTTCTAGGATTGACCTCGGAAACGCAAAACCCCGCGCACCGTTTCCGGTGGCGGGGTTCTTCGTGCTGTCAAGCCAAGGGAGTGAATCCCCGTGCTCCAGCCATCGTTGCGCGGGTAGGATTTGAACCTACGACCTTCGGGTTATGAGCCCGACGAGCTACCAGGCTGCTCCACCGCGCGACACACTCGGAATCGAGTTCGCGCAACATACTTACCCCACTTTGCCTGTCAATACATTCGTCTCCGAACCGCCTCAAACCTCCGTTTCGCCGGCGTTTCCACACACATTTTCGTTCTCCCCATCCTACGGCCGCCGCGCTCGGTCCCGGCCGCCCCTGGCCTCCGCCCCCCGCACCGCCCGTTTCTCGCCGCGTAGGCTGGCTCGCAGTACACTTCTGTCCGTCGCCGTGCTCGCTTTGCTCCGTTCCCCCTTCGCAGTCCCTCGCGCGTTCGGCTCGAAGACCCACCCATGAAGCGTCCGCTATCGCCGCCGGTGCCACCGCAGCATCCCAACACGCGGGACGATCGGAGCGGTCCCCCCTCCTCCGCGCCGCCGTCCCGGGCGCCTCTGCCGACGGCGGAGGGGTTCATGACGGCCGCCGCGAAGATGTCGCTGGCCGATCTCGCGATGCAGCTTCGTGACGAGCAGCTTCAAGCGCGGGTGGTGCACTACAAGGCCGACCTCGCGACCAGCCCCGAGCTCGACGCCATCACGGCGCAAGTCGTCGCCGAGCTTCATCAGCTTCAGCAGGTCGCACGCAGCCCAAGCCAGCCACCCCCCACGCCACAAGACAAGAAGCAGCTCGAAGCCGAGCTGATTCGCAGCCTCACCGTGATGCTCTCGCGCCTTTTCAAAAAGGACAAAGTCGCGAGCATCATCGAGCGCAAAGTCGCCGAGGCATCGAAGCGGTTCGCGCGCATCTTCTTCGAAAGCGAGCTGCACGAGAAAATCCGCGGCTCGGCGAGTGAAGTGAAAACCATGCGCTTCTCCGAGCAGGCGCTCTTTCTCGTCTTCGCGCGAAACGAGTCGTACTTGCTTCGGCAGCTCGAGGCCTTCGAGTACACGACGCCCGACGTGCTTCAGCGCGCGAAGCAGCAGCTGTCCGAGCTCATTCGCGGCAACCGCGACGCGTTCCTCGGACGCACCACGCCCGAGCTCAACTCGCTCGTGAAGTTCCTAAACGAAGTCCTCATTCAGTTCTTCACCCAGGAGCTTCCGCCCGACGTCGGCGCCATGGCCGCCGAGGTTGTCCACGAAGCGCAGCTCGCGGACGCCAAAGTGCGTGCAGGTTACAAGATTTCCGCCGACGCGTTCGTCGCCTTCCGCAAAGCGTTCGAGCGCCGCTTCGTCGTGCGCCTCGTCTCTTACGCCGAAGACGAAATGCTCCTCCGCGTGCGCGAAACCGAAGGGAAATTCCGCAGCGAGACGATCCGCTTCGTCGCCGACCCGCAGATCTTCAGCGACGTGTGCGAGCTCGTTTGCGACGCGGTCTACGACTACCTCTACAACGACGGATTCCTCGACTTGCCCGCCGACTGGCGCGCGCGCCTGCGCCAAGCCTAGCGCCCGGTTTTCGCGCGACCCCGCGCCTCCACGGGAATGCTTCCGCACGGAACGATCGCCGTCAGTACGAACAGAGCTTCGTTAGCAGCAAACGCGATCGTTTCGCGCAGAAGCATTCCCGCGAGAGGTCGGTCGCGCCCCCAGCACGCGTTCACGGAGGCGTGGGCGACCCCGGGAGTGGCTTCGAGGCAGGCGTCCCAGTAAATGGGATGATCTTGCGATTGCCGTTTTGCGCCTTTATCCAAATAGCGTCGACGGCCTGGCCCGCCGCGTCGCGCAGCTCTTCGTCGATTGCGGGCTGCGGCGCCGCGACATTGAGCGACAGCAGCAGATCGCACTTGAGAACCGTCGCGTTGTCGCCCAGCGAGCGAATCGTCCAAATGACCACGAGGTCTTTCAAGTTGCCTTTGACTTGATGCCCTTCGATCACCTCGACGCCCGGCGAAATCACGCGCGGAGCACCGAAGCGCGCGACGTCCCACAACGTCACGAGACCGTTCATAATCGGTATTTGCAAATACACATCGGTCTCGCCAGCCTTCTTGGCGACAATGCGTGAGTTTTGAAACTTGGTAGGCGCGAAGTCTTTGTAGTGGCCATAGTCCGTGACGAGCGCGCGCACCTTGGCGATGGGCGCGTTAATCATCACTTCCGCATGGCCAAAACGTTCGGCCTTCCCCGTGGGAACGTAGTTCCACTTGAGAACCGTCGTCGCGGCGTTGAGGCGCGTCACGTCGGCGTCGTCGTCCGCGTGCGCGATGCTCGGCGCAAACGTGGCGGGAACGAAGGCGAGCGCCGCCGCGAGTGGAAGCGCGAAGCCGAACCACCGCGAACGAGCGCGCGCTCCGGCGAGCGTGACATGGGACGTGTTCATTTGCCTCTTCACAGGGAGTTGGACGAATGGGGCGGCCAATCGATGGAACCGCCACCCCGAAGGTGGAACGGCTCATCCCCGCGCGCAAGGTACGCCGCACGCGAAATTGCCGCATGTAACCGAGGGTTTACGCGTCTGCGTAATACGATGTTCACGCGTCTGCGTACGCGGCGGGACGTCGCGCTTGCGTCATTGGCGCGCGAAGCGTGTTTTGCCTTCGGTCAGCCACCAATCGCGCCAACGCTGCTGCGCGCGCGCGCGCTCGCGGTCGGGCAGATCCTCCGAGTAGCCGAAGTACTCTCTGGTGAGTGACCGGAGCTCGACGGCTGCGTCGCGACGCACGTCGGTGCTCTCGTGCATGAGGGCGTCGATGAGCCACTCGAGGCGGTGACGTCCGGCGTTCTCCGCCCACCAACCGCGCCACGCGGCGACGTCGAGAACGAAGTCCTGATGGGTAATCAACGCGAGGCCGTTGCACGCGGCGACCGCCACGTTGCGATCGGTGTCGCCCAGGACGTCGATGAGCACGGGCACCGCGCCCGACGCCCGCGCGTCGACGAGCGCATCGAGCATCGCAATGCGCTTTGCCGTCGGCTGCGTCGTATCGGTTCCAACGCGCGCGAGGGCATCGACGATGGGGCCTGGCGTCGCGCGGTAGATCGCACGGACCGCCTGTACGGCCGCTCGCCGAATGCGCGCCTCGTCATCCAACAGCCGCGGAAGGAGCGCGGGAATAGCTTCGGGATAGGGCAATTCGGTAATGAGGAGCGTCGCCCAGAAACGGCGCTCGGCGTCCGAATCTTCCATATGCCCAAGGACGAACGGGAGCGCAATTCGGCGCTGCGCCGCAATCACGCGAACGATTGGCCCCGCATCCGCAATGCGCAATAGCGCGTCGCTGTTTCGCGCGCGGTCTGCCAAAATCGGCCCCGGGAAAACCTCCATCAACGAAGGCATCGCGTGGTGTCCACGCCGAACGAGCTCGGCCTCGATTGTCTCGTCGCCACCCCGCACCACCAACGTCTCGACGAGATCGCGGTTTTCGTCGTCGCCGTCGATGATGACCGACGGCAGGCCGACAACCGGCTCGCTGTGGGACGACGGCGGCCTGTGGGGAGCAATGGCAATGGCCATGTCCGACGGCGGCGACGAGGGCGGTACATAAGGATCGGGGCGCGGCCCCACGTCCGAATCCGGTTTACGCGCGATGTCCTCGAGGAGCGCGCGCGCGGCCGCGTCGCCCGAATCCGGCGGCTCTTCGCGCGGAATCGGCGGGCCAACATGACGGCGCAGCGCCGCCGCAGTGGGAGGCGGCGGTGGCACCGGGCTCTCGGGCGCGTGCCCGGCGTAGGGCGGCGCAGGTGGAACCGAATTGCGCTCCGGCGGCTGCGAGGCGCGGGCGATCGCGGGGGAGCTCACGGCGAGCGGCGACCGCGGGCTCTGCGAATGCGAGAGCGACGGGCTCACAACTGGCGGGTTGTCGTTCGCACCGAAGGAGAGCGAATCCGGCGGAGTTTCCGGCTCGTTGGCGGGTGGCCGGTCCGTCGGATCGGCCAGCGCCGGATCGAGCGCGACCAGCGGCGTGGCCAGCGATGCGAGCACGGCCGATGGCCGAATCTTGGGCGCCGCCGCCCTTTTCGCGGGCGCCCGCTCTGACGCGGACGTCGCCCCGCGCTTTCCCCCGTCGCCGGGCGCGCCGCCAAGTTTCTTCCGCAGAATGAGCTGCTCGAGCGCCGGGCCGGTGGCTGCGGCAAAGGCGAGAACGTCGCTCACCGCGTCGAAGTCGACGCCCGCGTCGCCGTTGTCGGCGTAGACGAGGGCCACCGCGCGCCCGCGCACGGCGACCGGCAGAACGGCGACTTGCGGCCCTACAGGACGCTGAAGATCGTTGAGAAGAACGGCGTCGAGGCCGTCCTTCGCGGGCATGGCCAAGACGGCCGCTTTGCGATCGCGCGCGGTGGAAAAGAGGCTCGGGAAGTCGAGCGGCACGCCCATCCCCGCCACGCGATCACGCGACGCACCCGCGCCGTGCGCCTCGCGCCCTTCGGCCATGTCGCCCTGCACGACGAAGAGCGCAATGTAGTCGAAAAACTGCCGCGAAAAGTCGAACAGGAGATCGAGCACGGCGTCGCGAGCATCGACCTCGTCGAGCTCTTTCATCGCCATCTCGAGGGTCATCGGCCCGCGCCGTTTGCGCGGCGGACGTGGCGCCGGAGGCTCACGACGAACGAGCCCACGCGCCCCTTCCGCGCTCGCCCCCGCGACTTCGCCTGCGCCCGGCGACGGTGACGCCGACGAAGGCGCCGCAACCGCCGAAAGGCCCATCGACGTATGCCGACGTTGAAGCCCCTGCACGATGGCCGGGACCGCCGCCGCGGATCCCGCGGCCCGGAACGGCGAGCCCGCTGCCACCGGCGCACCGCCCGCGGCCGCCGGCGCTTGCGCACCCGGCTCGGGGAGCGTCGTCGAATCGGGCGGTGGCACGGCCGTGCGCCCGCGCCCGTCGGCGAGGTCGGGCCCGAACGACAGCGCCGTCGACCCCGGGATCGGCTCCGATGGCGGCGGCACCGTGCTCGGCGAGCCGGCGGGCGCGTTCATCCGCAAGAGGATCCGGTGGATGCGCCGCTCGATGGGCTGGCCGTAGATCTGCGTGAGCGCCTCGCGGAGGCGCACGTGAAGGGCGACCCGCTGCTCAATCGGCGTCGAAGCCGAGGCGCTCAGCTCGTTCGCAATCTTCGGCGCGAGCGGCTCCGAGACGGCGACGACGAGGTGATCACCCTCGAAATAAAGCGGCACCATGTTCACGAGCAGCGCCAGCGAGCGCGGCACGAGGCTTTTCACGTGATCTTCGGGCGTCGGCAGCGGCCCGCTCGGCGCGGCGGCGAGCTCGAAGGAGCCTGCGACGAGGCCGGCCAGCCGCGCTTCGTCGAACCGCCCGACCTCGAGCAAATTGGTGACTAAATCGCCGCCGTAGATGACCTGGCGTGCGAGGGCCTCTTCGACCTGGCGGATCGATGCCACCTCGCTCTGAACGAGAAGAGAGCTCAGGGACATCGAACGCACGCCCGCATCGGGATCGGAAGGATCGCAGCCCCGTGACTAAAGTGTCAATTAAGGCGTGCGATAGAACCCCTCGAGGGCCGAGACCAGCCCCTTCAGGGTGTATTCGGTTGCGCGCACATCGGCCCTGAGCCCCCGTTCCTGGAGGGTAGTGGTGGTGACAGGGCCGATACTTGCGAGGACGACGCCCCTTAAAAACAGCGTCGCCTGGTCACCAAGGAGGTCGCACAGGTTCGTCACCGTGCTGCTCGAGGTGAAGAGCGCCGCGTCGACTCGCTTTTCGACGAGGAGCGTCACGAGGGCGCCGACCGCGTCGGGCTCGGGCGGGCGTGTCTCGTAGGCGGCGACGATGTCGACCACGCAGCCGGCCGCGCGGAGCATCTCCGGCAGCACCTCGCGGGCCTCTTTTGCGCGCGGGAGAAGCACGCGGACGCGCGTGGCGGTGTCGGCGCCGAAGGCCCTTTGCATCTCGGCGGCGAGCGCTTCGCCCACCTGCTCTTTCGCGACGACGTCGGCCTCGAGGCCGTGCGCCCGAAGCGCCGCAGCGGTCGCCGGGCCGACGACTGCGAGCTTCGCGCCGCCGAAAACACGCGCGTCGCGCCCCTGCCGCGCGATCTCGCGCCACGTTGCATCGACGGCGTTGGCGCTGGTGAAGGCAACCCACGTGTACCGATCGCCGGGCTCTCCGAGCCCCGCCAACGTTTCGATAGCCGCCGCGAGCTTCTCGGGCTCGGGCGACGGGTGAATCGCAATCGTGGGGAAAATCACCGGCTCCGCGCCGGCCTCGCGAAGAAGCTGCGCCGTCCCCGAGGCCTGCTCCCGCGTTCGCGTAACGAGAACGCGCTTCCCCAAAAGCGGCCGACTCGCGCGCACGGCGTGCGCCCCCTGCGCCGTAAACCAGGTGAGCGCTTCACCGTCGAGGGCATCACCCACGGCGAACAGCATCGACTCCGCGCGAAGCCCGCGCGCCCGCGTCGCGATGTCCGCGAGCGTGCCCACGCGCACCCTCTGCGTCGGCCGCGTGAGGTCGACCGCGACGAGCGCGGTCGTCGCCGGGTTTCGCCCCTCTTCCAAAAGCTCCGTCGCCGTCGTCGCCACGGCCGCCGCATCGGCATCGGCCACGAGCAGCTCGGCGTTCCACGCATCGAGCCCCGTGTACGCCGCGAGCGCGCCCGCCGCCGTAATTCCGGGCACCACCTCGTACGCGACCCCCGCCGCCGCGATCGCGCGAATCTCGGCGAGGACCGCCGGCGATTCCGTCGGGCACCCCTTCACCAAGCGCACGACCGTCGCGTGATCCCGTGCAGACTGCACGAGATCCGCGAGGGGCGCGCTCCCCTCTTCGATCCGCACGTCGGCCCGCGCCAAAAGCTCGGCGCCCCGCGCGGTCACGAGCTCCGGCGCGCCGGGCCCCGCGCCCACGAAGTACACGGTCATTGCTGCGGCGCGCAGGTCGAGACGCCGGCCCCCACGATGCTCCCCTGCCCCGTGAACGTCGCCACCTGCCGCACGGAGTTGTCCGTCGGGCGGAAGCGCGTGACGACCGATGGTGTCCCGGTCGGCGCGGTGAACGTGTAGAAATCGCCGCCCCAGAAGGCGAAGGCCCACGAGTTCCCCTGCTCCACCGTGGCCAGCGGATTCTCGGCGAGGATGTTCCCCGTCGTCTTGTCGACCTGGCCAATCGCCGTGGTTGTCCCCGCGCGCTGGTAGAATGCGAAGAGGCGCCCGTCCCCCGTTCCCGTGAGCTCGGCTTGCGCGATCTCCGGCGTGAACGGACTTATCGGGTGCAGGACGAAGGTGTCGTCGATATACGCCAAGCCGCGAAGGTTGGTGCTGTCGTCGGCCGCGATGAAGAGGCGCTCGCCGGGCCCTTGATCGTCGGCCGCGAAGCCCATTCCGAAGGTCTTGATGCCTCCCTGGCCAGCCGCGAACGTCGTCGGCGTGCAGGCCGCTGTTTTCGTGCTCACACGGTAAAGATTGCCGTCGCTGAAGAGAACGAACGCCACGCCCGCGCGATCGACCGCCATCGAGAACGGGGTCGCGCCAGCTGCGGAGTTGCAGTTGATGAGGCCGATTCGCTTGAACGCGTTCGAGGCCGGGTCGAAGCTGACCAGATCGTTTGCCGTCGAGATGACGTAGACGAGGGTCGCCGCGGCATCGGCGCAGTTGCGCAGGTCGGCATCGCGAATCGGCGTCGCATCGATGAGCGGCAAGGCGTCTTCGCCCGCGTCACGCGGCCGCGTCGCATCCACTGTCGTGCGCGCGTCGAAAACGCCGAGCCCGGCGTCGGGCACGGGCTCCGTCACGATGGGCGTGTCGTCGAACACCAGTCCGGTGCGCGCCCCGCACGCGAGAAGGGCGGCCCAGGCGCCTAAGACAACAGACGCCACGAGCGGCCTTCGGAAGCGCATGTCGCACCATCGCGCGGCGCGCCTCGTGCGGCAAGCGCGTGCTATGGGAACCCAAAGCCATGGGGTTTCCGACTATCCGTCCGCGTCGTCTCCGTGTCAGCGCCGCCATGCGCGGCCTCGTGCGCGAGACGAGCCTTTCGCCGTCGAAGTTAATCCTGCCGATGTTCTTCAGCGACGCCATCGACGCGCCGAAGCCCATCACCACGATGCCCGGCATCGCGCAGCTTCCGCTGTCGATGGCCGGCGCCCAGGCGAAAGAGATTGCAAAGCGCGGCATCGGGGGCGTGATCCTCTTCGGCCTGCCGAAGACGAAAGACGCCCGCGGCTCGTCGGGGTGCGATCCCAAAGGTCCCGTGCCGCGCGCGGTTCAAGAGATGAAGGCGGCCGCGCCGAACCTCATCGTGATGACCGACGTCTGCGTCGACGAGTACA
>JANXMC010000656.1 GCA_025354825.1 Myxococcales bacterium | reverse complement strand
CATAAAAATACGTACACCAGGTAAGTCCTTGATAATATGTCTTTTTTGTTTTCCATGTATTCTTTGCAGGATAAAGCAGATTTTTTTATTAATTGTTGTTTGCTACTGTTTTTACACTATCTATTTCTATTTTCATTGGTGCTACTATGGCCGGCTGCGTCCGGGATCGGAAGGCCCGTCGCCGGGTCCGTCGCGAAGCCGTCGCCCGAGGCCTTGTACTTGGCGACCGCGCCGTTCGCGTCACGCCAGTAGTCGACCGCGCACTGCGAGCCTGCGATGTGGCTCTTCTCCCAGGTGTTGTACTTCGCCTGGAAGCGGTGCCACGCCTGGTCGGTGACCTGGTAGTTGCGGTCGTAGCCGTAGCGGTCTTCCGTAAAGACGCCGAAGGCGTCCATCTTCCGGCCGTCCCACTCCGTCGCTTCGAAGTCGGTGTCGACCACCTTCTTGAAAGAGAGGCGAAGCGTGACTTCCGTCGAGTTACAGTTGGTGACCGGGTGCTGCCCCGTGAGGAAGCAGGCCGGGATCATCCCGTAACCGTAGCGCGTGAAGTCGACCTTCTCGGGGGTCGCGAAGACCTTCGACGTGATGTCGAAGTAGCCCGCCTTCACGTCGAACTGCGGCGCATCGGGCCCTTCTTCGACGTAGTACGCCATCGGGTCGAACTTCACACTGCCGAAGGCGCCGAGCATCGACGCGGTGTCGACCTCGTAGCCGTCCGTCACGAGGTTCTTCGACCAGTCGACCCGGAAGTGCTCGCGCTGGTACCAGGGGCGGTCGGAGGCGTTCTCCTCGACGACGTTGATCTCTTCGCCCGTCGACGGGTTGTACGCGCGGCGGATGTCGAAGTGGCTCTGGATCGCGAACATTGCGACGACCTGGCCGTCGTTCGTGCGCGCCGAGCCTTTGAAGTCGGAGTTGGTGATGCGCTCGTGCGTCATGCGCGCGATGAGCATCTCGCGGGTAATCTCCCACTTGATGCGGTTGACCGGCTGCGCGTACGTCGCCGTGAAGAGTCCGTCTTGGCCTGCGCCGTACGGTACGTCCACGACCGTGTTGCGCATGTAGAACTCGGGGTCGTCAGACGTCGACTCCAGGTTCGTGCCGACGAAGAAGCTCTTGTCGAGACCGTTTGGCTGAACCCGGTCGATCGCGGCGCGCTCTTGAGCGCAGCCGATCGAGGCCCATGCCGTGAGCCCAATGATGGCGGCGAATCCACAGCGCCGCGTCCACTTCGGTTGCATCCCCATCCTCCTTAGCGCCTCCAAACGAGGGTCCTTCGCGAGTGCCGAGTAGCACCGGGCGAAAGGTTAACGGCGCCACATGCAAAGGTCGCTCCACGCGAAATTCCAGGAAATTGCCGCGAATAGTAAGCAACTGCACGCGGTGAAGGACGACGCCGTAGAGCTGCAGCGTTAGTGGAGTGACTGCGCACGCTGAACACCCGTGCCTCTCAGCGCGCGCGCGCGAGCTGCCCGCGCGTTCGCACGAACAGACGCGCGAATGTGAGCGCGAGCGGCGCGAAGCGGCGGCTACGGCTTCGCGAGCAGGCGCACGTCGACGGCGCGGGCGTGGGCTTCGAGCCCTTCGAGCCGTGCGAAGTCGGTGATCGCCTTCTGGTGCTGCGTCAGCGCCTCGCGCGAATAGCGAATGAGCGACGTGCGGGTGACAAAATCGTAGACGCCGAGGGGCGAGCCGTAGCGCACGGCGCCTCCCGTCGGCAGCACGTGGGAAGGGCCCGCGAAGTAATCCCCTGCCGCTTCGGGCGTCACGTGGCCGATGAACGCGGCGCCCGCGCGAGGAATCGCCGCGAGCATGCCGTCCGGGTTTTCGACCTGCAGACTGAGGTGCTCGATGGCGATCGCGTCGGCGACCTCGGCCATTTTCGCGCGGTCTGCGATGACCAACGCGAGGCCGTTCGTCTCCACGGCCACGCGCGCGATGGCTTCGCGCGGGAGCGCCTTGAGCTGCGTTTCGACCTCGCGGCTCACCGCTTCGGCGATGGCGCGCGTCGCGCAAATCAGCAGCGGGTACGCCTGCTCGTCGTGCTCGGCCTGCGACAGCAAGTCGGCGGCGACCACGCGGGCATCGGCCGACGCGTCGGCGATCACGAGGATTTCGCTCGGCCCCGCGATGCTGTCGATCGACACGGCGCCGAAAACGAGCCGCTTCGCGCACGCGACGTAGATGTTGCCGGGGCCGACGATTTTGTCCACCCGCGGCACTGTCGCCGTTCCGTAGGCCAGGGCCGCGATCGCCTGCGCGCCCCCCGCATCGACGATTGCCGTCACGCCCGCGAGGTGCGCGGCTGCGAGGATCAAGTCGTCTGCACCGTCGCCCGCGAGCGGCGTTGCGAGGACGATGTCGACCACGCCGGCGACTTGCGCCGGAATCGCCGCCATCAAGACGCTCGACGGATAGCGCGCCTTGCCGCCGGGCGCATAGACGCCGACGCGACGAAGCGGGCTGACGCGCGCGCCGAGCTCGACGCCGTCTTCCGTGTAGCGGAACCCGTCGTCGCGCTGGTGCATGTGGAATGCACGGATTCGTTCGGCGGCTTGCACGAGGGCCGCGCGCGCGTCCGGCGAGAGCCGTCCGAGCGCGTCCGCGCCGCCGAACTCACGGCGCACGAGCGGCTCTGCGCGTCGCTTGTCGAACCGCAACGTATAGCGATGCACCGCCTCGTCGCCCTCGGCGCGAACGGCCGCGAGGATCTCACGGACGACGGGCTCGACCTTCTCGAAATCGGCCTCACCGCGCCCCTCGAGATGAGCGAGCGCAGTCTCGAATGCGGGGGTACCGAGCTCGACGATGGCGAGCGTTTCGGCGTTGCCCTCCGAGCCCGGCGCGAGCCTGGCAGCGGAACGCGAAATGAGCGGCGATTTCACCGGCATGACGGGGCGTTTCCTTAGCAGAATTCCAAGAGCCCGAAACTCGGTAAGAGGTGCTATTGTGCTTGCCCCTGCGGGTCGCCCGCCAGGGTTCGACCAAGAAGAGGGTTACGTGGATAGTGATCTCGCGGATTCAGTAGACGCGCTGAAGGGCGTATTTCAGAAGCGCAAGATCGAGGCGAGCTTCGGCAAGGCGCCCGCGGACGTCGTGGAAGCGCTGAAGAAGTCGCTCCGCGTCCCGTCGCGCTACCGGAATTTCCTTCTGGGTGCGAACCCTCTCAAAGTGGAGACGGTGACGCCGGTCGAGCGCGTTCGCCTCCTCCCGGCTGAAGAGCTCACGCGCGCGCAAGACCTCGTGAAGGTCCCCTCCGAGGGCGGCACCGTCCCCCTCGATTGGAAGGCGTCGTGGGTCGTCATCGGCGAGAGCGCGCTCCTCGGCGACCCCTATTTTCTCGACGTGTCGAAGCCCGACGCCGAGGGCGACTGCCCGGTCTACACGGCGATGAGCGGCCAAGAGCGCTGGGCCCCCACCCTCGCCGCGTCGAGCTTCGCGCAGTTTCTCCGCATCATCGCGACGGGGATGGAGATCGCCGCCGGCTTTGGCGACGCGATTATGGACGACGAAGACGAAGACAGCTTCCGCGAGGCGCTCGGGCCGAAGATCAAGGTCATCGACTCGGCGGCTTTGCGAGCGGGTCATTGGACGTGAGCGACGGCTCGTAGGAACGCGTAACGGCGTCGCTGCTCTTCGGAGCGCGACGCCGTTTTACTTTTTGCGCCTACGGTTGTGGGCCGAGACGAGCGTGACGTAGTCGGGAACGTCGGCGTCGGTCGATTCGCTTCGGTAGGCGCGCTGGGCCGTGTCGGCGTGGGCCGGCAGGCGGGCCATCATTTCGCGGAGCTCCGCGAGGCCGGGGAGGCGCTCCGAGTCGGCCATGATCGCCAGCGCGGCGGTGAAAGCCGCGACGCCCGTGCCGCGCAGGTGGCCGCGGCGCGCGAGGTCCAGGTAGCTCCGCGCGAGCCCGTCGCCGTCGAAGCGGTGTTGCACGACCATCTCGATGGCGACGCGAAGCACCGCGTCGGGCGGCAGGCGCCCGTCTTCGTGCACCACGAAGGCTGCTTGGAGATAGTTGTAAAACGGCACGACGCGCCCGCCGTAAATGCGGAAGTCATCGGGAGGCGTCTGCCCTTCGAGGTGGATCATGATCCGCTCGACGGACGGCGCGCGCTCGACGACGCGTGCATATTGCAACAGCTGCGTGAGCACGTCTTCGTAGAGGCGCCCCTTCTCGCAAACCTGGAGGAGAGTCTCTTCGCTGATGCGGCCGCCGAGGATGTCGGCGTAGAGCGAATAGACGAACGCGTCGGCCTCGGCGTCGTCGCCGAAGAGCGTTTCCATGCGCACGCCGTCGTCCGACGGGGTCGAGTTGATGCGGGCCTGAAGGAGCGCGGGGAGCTTGTATCCAAGCTGATCGCGCATCGCTCTGAAACGGAGGCGAAGCAGGTTTTGCAGGTTCGGCTTCAGCGTGAAGGCGTCCCACTTGATGCCGTCGAGGCGCAGCTTGTCTTCGAGCTTTCGACGCATCTGCTCGGGCGAGCCCGACAAGATGTGAACGGAGATTCCCGCCCGCACCATCTCGCGCAGCAATGTCGACGCACCCGGGTTCGTCCGCTTCTCGTCGGGGCGCTCGAGCGCCGTCCGGACCAAGTCGCGCACGGTGTCGAACTCCGTGCGGAGATAGGTCTTGTCGAGATCCCAACGGGCGATGTGGCGCGGCACGCCGAGACTCTACGCTTTCGAGCCGCCGGAAGACGCAGACGAAGCGCGCTTCTTCGCAGCGCGGGTCTTGGGCGCTGGCGCCGCTCCGTCGCCGGAGCCGTCGCCCTTCTTGGCATTCTCGGCATCGACGTCGCTCTTCCGCGGCTTGAGCTTTCGCGGTGCCAAAAGCTCGTGCTCGATGGCGACTTTCTTCGCCAGGAAGATCGCCGCGTCGAGCCTGAAAAACGTGCGTGCGCGGTAGAAGCCGAGGGCTCGCTTGTTGTTCTCGGCGACCTCGAGAACGAGGTGCGTGCACGCACGAACGCGCGCGAGATGCTCGAGCTGCGAGAGGATGAACCCGCCGACGCCGCGCCCTTCGTAGTCCGGGTGCACGGCGAGCTCTTCGACGAACAGAGGGCGCATGTCGCGGTTCGCGAAGTAGCGCTCGTTCATCCAGTTGTCGCTGCCGATGATCTCGATCGCGCACTCGGCATAGCCGACGATCTCGCTCTTCGGGCCTGCCGCAACTTCGAACAGAAGCTGCTCGACGCCGTCTTCTTCGTAGACCTCGAGAAAGCGTTTCTTCGAGCGGGGGCGCTGGTACTCGACGGTCTCGCGATTCACCGTTCGAAAACAGAGCTTCAGAAAGTCCCACACCTTGTTGAGATCGCGCCGGTGGATGCGCCGAACGCGCACGACCGGTTCGGTCGCGGCGGTGCTACGCGACTTGCGTGTCGGCGCGGGCGGAGGCGGGGCAGCGGTGTCGGCCATGAGGCCTCAAATCGTATCAAGGGCGAGAGACGCCTGCATCGTTTCCCGCCGGTGCGGTCGGGGACGGCGCGCAGGCCGCGTCCGAGCCGTGGGCGTCGGCGTCGCAACCTGCGAAGCCGGCCTCGGTGCACGGCATGCGCGCCTCCATGCCGGCGGCGCAGAAGACGAGCGTGTTCCCTTCGCAGCGCGGCGCGCGGCCGTTGCACGCGGCGTCGCGAGAAACCGCGCAGCGTGACCCCTCGCCCGTGCCCGCGCACACGAGGCCACGCGCACGGCAGTCGGTGATGCCGACGGCGCGGAAGTGCCCGTGGGCCACGCAGTCGACGAGCGTGTCGTCCTCGCACGTGCGGCCGCCGGCGGTGGCGCATCGAACGTCTTCCGGCGGCGCGCAGCTCGCGGACGCGCGCCCTTCGTCGCGCATGTCGTCGCATCGAAAGCCTGCGGGGCAGGCCACGCGCGCCACCGCGCCGTCGTTGCACGTGAGGATCGCCCTCGTGCCGTCGCACCGAGCTTCGGGCGCATCGGGAGGGCAGACGCTGGGCGCGAGGCACGCGCGTGTCACGAGGCCGCCGGCGCCGCGACTCTCGCCGCAGGTGGCGTTCATCGTCGCGCAGTCGACGACGGAGCTCTGCGCGGGGTCGTCGTCGTTGCACGTCACGAGGAGCTTGCCGTCGCAAAAGCTGCCGTTCTCACGGCCGATGTGACCGCCACGACCGGCCGTTCTGCACGCGGCGCGCGCTCGCTCGTCGCCGGGCGGCTTCGTGCACGCATCGACGTCGGCGCAGCTACGTGCATTATGCACGCAGTCGTGAAGCGGCCTTTCGCCGGCGACGGCCACGAATTGAAGCCACCAGTCGACGCACGCCGAAGGGTCACGGAGACGCGTCGGGTCGTGCATGCGGCCGCAGCTCGTAATGCGCGCGCATGTTCGCGCGACCTCGGTCACGCTGGCGCGCGCGGCGGTCGCGTCGGCGTGGGCCGCCGCCGGCGTGACCGCAGGCGGGTCGACGGGCGTCGATCGGCAGCCTCCCCCGAGGGCGACCGCAAGCATCCACGCGACCGCAACCGGGGCCTGCTTCGCGCGGCGGTTCATCTACACGGCGATGGCGCGGCCGAGATCTTCGAGCGTCGATACGAGCTCGAAGGAACCGGTGCGGTTCGCGAGCTCGATCGCCTCGCGGAGGTAGTTCTGCGCGTCGGCTTTGCGTTCGCGCCCGTGCGCCACGTGAGCAAGCGCGCCGAGCACGCGGGCGCGGTCTTCGCCGCTGGGGCCGGTCATGTCGAGGGCTTCGCGAAGCACCCCTTCGGAGTCGGTGTAGTGGCCCGCTTTGGCGAGCGCTTCGCCGAGCTTACGGCTGAAGATCAGCACCGCGCGCATCGGATCATCGAGCTCACCGCGAACGAGCTCGCGGCGTGCGAGCTCGAGGCCGC
>JANXMC010000625.1 GCA_025354825.1 Myxococcales bacterium | reverse complement strand
TCCTTCGCCAGCGCGAGGTAGTGGCGCCACGAGTTCTCATAGTTGTCGCTGTCGCTCGTCAGCTCATTTTCAAGCGGCACGAACACGTCGCGCGGCACGCCCTCGACGCAGTACGCAGACGTGCTGTCGAGCGACGCGTCGCCGATCGCGCCCGGTCGCTCGCCGACCCATTTGCCGAGGCCGAGCACCGCGTTCGCAAGCTCACGCATCATGGGGCTGACGGTGAAGGACGTCGCCGTCACGTCCGACTGCCTCCTCCACGCGTCCAGCTCACGCGAGTTCGCAGGACCGCGGGGGGCGACGGCGCCGAGCACGATTCCCGGCCCGGCGCGGGACGCCGAGGCGTCGAGCACCACGTACAGTGCGATCGACGGCGGAGCGCTCTGCCCGACGAACGGTTTCCGGAGAGTCGACCCGGCCATGCGGTAGTCGTAGACGAGACGCAGCGGCTTGGTGGTCGCCCCGTTCCGCTGCGCGACGACCTCATCGCTGTCACCGCTCGCGAGAGACCACGACGTCGGCGCCGCCGTTGTCGTCGTCGCGTCCGCGACGCAGTCCGCCCGAAGGCCAGCCGCGCATTCGGCGTCGCGCGCCTCGCCGAATACGAGCTTCGCGTGCTTCGCGAGGTCGGCGGCGTCTGCGAACCCGTAGGCGCTCGGCTCGATGCCAAAGAGGTCTACCCGTAGCTCCGACGCTGTGTTGGCGCCCGAACCTTCGTCGTAGTCGGCGGGAATCGTCAGCACGATTCGACCGCTTCCAGCCCACGCGCCGAGCTCGGCGACGCCCGCTGCGGGGCCCTTCCGGTCGACGTTCCCGTTTCCGACGATCCCGTCGGCGTTGGCCCGAAGCTTCACCAGGCGGTTGCGCAACCCCTGCCCAATCGAGAACGCGTCCTGGAGCATCCACCGCTCGCCACCGTTCGGAACGGTGAGATCGCCACCGAACCCGTCGGAGGAGGCGTCCACCGAGGCGATGACGTCCGGCCCCCCAAACTCATTGCACTGGGAGAGCGTGTCCAGGTACGCGCCTCGCGCCATCGCGTCGGTCGTAAGTTGGGCGCGGTTCACCCCTCCCGCGAGCACGACCGCCCCGATTTGTACTTCGCTGGCGAGCCGTTCGTTGACGAGCTTGAGTCCGAAGCGCGTGGGAGACGTGAGCAACCCGTCACTTTGGTTCGCGTCCGCATCGTTCGCCGCGAGTGTGCTCGCCTCGGTGAGGAGACTCACGGTCGCGGCGGAGCGGGCGCGGCCCGCGTTCAGATCCTGGTCGGAGATGCCCGCGATCATCGAGCGAATCGCCGTGCCCTGGAACGACGCACCGAAGAGGGGCGACGGCACGCCGATTTTCGCCGCCTCGAGGTTGATGAGGCGCGACGAGAGGGCCTCGCGAATCAAGGGCGCAGGCTGCTCGGTCTGTAGGATGATCCCCGTGCGTTCGAACAGGCTCCCCGCCGTTGCCGCGAGCCTCGTGCGTATCCGGTCGTCCAACGCACGCCCGAGCGCAAACTTCGCGTATCCGCCCCCTATGAGGCCGTCTGCCGCGGCTCCGGCGCACATCGGATCGGGGGAGATGCCGCCGAGCTCCCACCGACCGAAGAGCACGCGCGCGGCGTGGGGCATCGGCTCGTAGAGCGAGGCCCTCCGAGGGGCCTCGAATCGTTTCGCCCCCCGCGCCGCTGCGAGCTCACTCGCCGAGAGGTCGGTATAGACAGAGGTTCGGATAAGATCGTGCAGCAGGTGACCTGCCTGCCGAAGCACGTTCGTCTCGAACTTCAACCGATGGTTGACGAGCGTCGCCACGTTCGAGTCAACCGCCGCCTGGCGAACCCTACCGGGATACCTAACGGACGCCATGTCGTGATCGGGGTCGGCTACGCCGAACGCGAGCGTAGAGACCTTTCCGAAGCTCGCATCACCGGGCGAGAGATTCGCCACCCGAGAATAGACCTCGGAACAGGTCTCGAATGGCGCGTTGGAGTCCGACCCGGCACCGCTGGCGGGATTGGGGAAACGGGTCGCATCGAGGCGCGTGATATGGCCGAGGATGTTGATCGCAAGATCACGCGCGATGAACTTATCCTTGTCGGCTTGCGGCGGGATTACCCAGCCGTCATCGAGCGTAAGCAGCTTGTCTTCCGAGCTGGGTAGAAACGTGGCGTTGTGCCAGTAGATGGGCGCGATCCCGTCGGAGGCCTCCGCGAGCTTGTCGGCCATGCACAACAGGGTCTCCTCGTCCTCGAGCACCTCGTCGCATGTGGTCGGCGCCCTCGGAAAAACGTAGAAAGAGCCCTTTTCGGACCACGGCACGATGGGCCTTTGGCCCATATTCGTCCGCTCGGAGGTCAGCATCGCCACCAGGGTTTCGAAGCGCGGGTCCGAGAGCTCGTGGTTGGCAAGCAGCGTGCGGGCCCTCGCCTCGCTGTAGCCAAGCATCCCGCATTCGGCGGCCGCTGCGCTCACGAGCGCCCACGATCCGTCGCCTCCGGGCTGACCGGCGCCGCCAAGCGCGACGCTGCGATCGGCTGCGGGAGAGACGCTCTGCGCGCGGACACCGTTCGCCCCCGCGGCGTTCGCGGCGGCCCCGCCCTGCGGCGCGCTCACCGCCGCCGTGGGCGGAATGTCGAGCCGCCTGCGCGTCGCACTCGTCGTGCCCACGTAGACGTGAAACGCGTAAGTATCGTCCACCGCAGGGCCGGTCTCACGCGCGGGGGCGTCACTTCGGTCCGAGCTACACGCTGCAGCGAGGAGCGCGACTGTCGCTGCCGTTGCGATCGTTTTGGGATGACGAGTTCTCATTGTAGGGGAGCTCCTGAGCACAATCCACGAAGATGAAGCCCGAAAGATGGGAGTCGCACGCGCGGCGTCGCGCTCTCCTAGGTGGCTGCGGTCAACGCCACTCGCACGGATTCGTCGGAGAGGCGGGGCAATCTTCCGCCGCGAGCACCTTGCTGCAGTAGGACGGGTCGGGAGTGCCGACGCATAGTGGATTACCGAGCTGGCAGCCTGCCGCCTCACAGTCGTAGGGGCTGTGGTCACTCCCGTCACAGGTTGGTCGTTGATCGCCGGTGCATTTGTGGTTCACAAGCTGGCAGCCTGTGGGATAGTTGTTGCTGTTCGTCTCGCACTTATCCTCTGACCGATTCTCACACGGAGTCGCCTGCAGAGTTGTGCACTGAGTCTTGAGGGAGCAACCTCGCAGATTCGTACACAACTCTATATCCCAAGATTCACACGTCGTGTGTGCCGCGAGCTTGCACGACGGCACGGCGTCCGCGCCGCTCGAGCATGCTGCGGCTCCCACGAATCCGCAGAAGAGGAGCGAGAGCGCAATTCGATTTATTAGAGAGTAGTAATGATTCATGGGCGCCCCGAATTTTCCTACCATTCGTTAACGTCGATCTACGAGATGCGCGAGCAGGCTCACGCCCGATCCACGCCCCGCACTTCACCTACGGACCATGGGCAGCGCCATGGTCTGCACGACGACGTCGCCGTCGGCTCCGAGCGGCGCAAACGTCCTTCCGAGATCGTCCCACGCTCCGACGAGCGCCCCCTCCGCGCCGAAGACGCTGGCGCCCAAGGCCGGCGCCCGTTGGTCTCCCAGGCGGTGCGCGTCGTCGCGCGGGAGCGCGAATTCCGAACGCGATCCGTCGAGCGCGCTGCCCTGCCACAAGAGTTCCTTGATGAGCGCTTCGTCGCCGCGTACGTCGCCGACGGCGGAGGCCGCGGTCCACGCAAGAAATACGCGCGTGCCGACGTGCATCAGGGTGGGCGCGTGGGTCTCGCCGGCCCCGTTCGTGACGCTAAGCGTGGGGCTCATGGAGCCTGTGGCGGTGTCGACCACGACGCCTTGAACCCTCGAGACCGGCGCACTCCCGGCGATGAAGACGACAAGCAAATGGGTGTCATCGAGGGCGACGAGGGCCGGCGCGTCGGTCTCGACCGCGGGCTCGAAAGGGCCAACCGTCACGGTCTGTGATGGAGATCCAAACATCACGCGGATGCGCTCCTCCGTCCCCGTTACGACACGCCACGCCGCCGCCCAGCCGCCGTGAATCGCCGCGAGGGCCACGTGGCTCTCGGCGTCCGCCGTCCCGGCGATGCGCTGCTCGGCCGACGTGGGCACGAGCGCGCTCGAGAACGTGCGAATCACAATATCGGGCCCTGTCGCGGCGTTGCTCGTGTCTTCCCACGCGACCGCGAGCTCGCTGCCCGTCCACACGATGTCCGCATTGCTTTGGGCGAACGGTGTTGTGGTGTTCGCGCGAACGGGTGGCCCCGGGACCAACGCCGCATCGATGGGTCTCAGCAAAACGTCAGCACCGCTGTTCGCATCGACAGCGGACCACGCGGCGATGAAGCGGCCGCCGGGGATCGCCGCGACTACGGGCGTCGACACCGCGAGGGCGGCCGGACCGTCGGCGAGCACTACCGGCTCACCGAAGGGCGTTCCGTG
>JANXMC010000139.1 GCA_025354825.1 Myxococcales bacterium | reverse complement strand
TCGGCGGCGAACGAGTTGAGCGTGTCGACCATCGTGTTGACGGTGTTCTTCAGCTCGAGAACTTCGCCCTTCGCATCGACCGTAATCTTCTTCGACAGATCGCCTTTGGCGACGGCCGTCGTCACCTCAGCGATATTTCGCACTTGGCCCGTGAGGTTCGAGGCCATCGAATTAACGTTGTCGGTCAAATCCTTCCACGTGCCGGAGACGCCCTTCACGTCGGCCTGGCCGCCGAGCTTGCCGTCGGTGCCGACTTCCTTCGCAACACGCGTAACCTCGGCGGCGAACGAGTTGAGCTGATCGACCATCGTGTTGACGGTGTTTTTCAGCTCCAGAACTTCGCCCTTCGCGTCGACGGTGATCTTCTTGGAAAGGTCGCCCTTTGCGACGCTGGTCGTGACGTCGGCGATGTTTCGAACCTGCGCCGTCAAGTTGTTGGCGAGCATGTTCACGTTGTCCGTGAGGTCGCGCCAAATGCCGGCGGCCTCGGGCACCTCGGCCTGACCGCCGAGCTTGCCGTCGGTGCCGACTTCCTTCGCGACGCGCGTGACCTCGGCGGCGAACGAGCTCAATTGATCGACCATCGAATTCACGGTCGTCCCAATTCGAAGAAACTCGCCCTTCACCGGCTGCCCTTCGATTTCGAGAGCCATTTTCTGCATCAAATCGCCTTCGGCGACGGCGCTGATAACGCGCGCAACCTCGGTCGTCGGCTGCACCAAGTCGGCAATCAGCGCATTGACCGATCCAACGCTCGTCGCCCACCCGCCGGCCACGCCTTCGCCCAGCGACACGCGCTCGGTCATGCGCCCTTCACGACCGACGACGCGCTCCACGCGAACCATCTCGCTCGCGAGCAGCGCGTTCCTCGTCACGACGCCGTTGAACGCGTCGGCGATCTCCTTCATGACGCCACGACGCGCGGCCGGGCGAAGGCGGACGCCGAAGTCGCCGGCTTCGGCAGAGCGGAGCGCATCGAGCAGGGCGTGGAGCTCGGCGCTCGCGGCCGCGCCGTTCCCGGGGACAACGTGGGGAGCTTCGCTCGGCGACGGATCGCGCGTCTTCCGCTTGAGCGTCGTTCGGGCCTTGGGGCTGCCGGGGTTCGTCGGATCGTTCAGGGCCACGTGCTGCTCCTTTTACGGAATCGAGAGGCGGATGCGAGGGCGTGCGAGGACAGAGAAGTTTGCCGCAACTGGCTGTTCTCCACGAGGAATTTGAACCCCTCAGCCTCAGGCCGCAGCCTCGTTCGCGTAGGAAGGCAGCCTACGTTCGGGCGCGTTGCCCCACTCGCCAATGGCGCTTTCGCGAACGTGGCATTTCCGGACACGCCAATACGCCACACGCGCGAGGCGATGAATCCCAGAGCGAACGTCGAGGCATCGCTGCCAGACGCAGAGCGTTCGAGGGTGTCGATGCACTTTGCCACACGCGCGTCAGAGACCGCATCGCGGGCAGGTAGGCGGCGCTACGCGGCCGTCACGCGGCGCCGGCGAGGCGAGCGCCGAGAGTCTCGAGGCGCGCGATAAGATCGAGCTGCGCGTCGGTGGGCTCGGGCGCGCGTGCACGCATGGCGGTCGCGAGGGTCCGCGGGATGTTGAACGCAGAACGGCTGGCGAGCCGCTCCGCATAGTCACTTTCGTAGGTAGGGCTGACGCGAAGTGTCCAGTTCGCTTCGTTCACGACGCCCGGCATATTGTAGATATCGGTCATCCCGAAAAGGTCGGGGAAGAAGACCATCACGTTCTTCACGCCGCCCGTGAAAAGGTCGGCGAGCTTCGCTTCGGCGACACGATTCGGGTGCTCGACCAGCGACTGCGCGAAGACCGCGCGCTCGGTCTCGCGTGCAAGGCGCGCCGCGAGATACTGCGCCTGCGCGGGGAGGCTGCCGTCCCGTGCCCAGCTATCGACGAGAAGCCAGATCGGCTTCGTGTCGTGGTTGCCCACCATGATCCAATCGCGCGGCTTCGCGTTCTCGGTTCGGTAAACGTCGGCGGGGTTCTCGAGATTGGCCTTTTGCGTGACGCGAAAGCGCCCAAGGCCGAACCGCTCCATGACCCGCGCAAGCGGGTAAGGCTGCGTGCTTAGGACTTCGCAAACGATATCCGAAATAGAGCGGCCGTTTTCCCGCGCATGCTCGACGACGACGTCGAAGAGCGCACTGTACGAGGCGACCTGCGCTTCGCTGAGCGACGCGACCCACCCGTCGGCGTAGCGTGGTGTGCTCGCGTCTGCGTTGAGCTGCTCCCGCCGCGGAATCGCATAGGCGGCGAGGCCCTCGTGGCCTGCGAGACTCGGCGAATCGAAGAGGCGCGCGCCCGTCTGCACCGCGTGCAGCGCGTCGGGGTCGTCGGCGCGGTAAACCCACGGACAGACCAGGCCGTGAGGGTGGTCGAGGCGAATGCCGTCGAACTCGGCGAGCAGCTTGCCAATGCGCGCGCGCATGAAGCGCAACACGCCGCTCTCTTTGGTCGCACCGAGGGTCGGCATGTACTGCGCCGGGTCGAGCACGGGGTAGCTCCACGGCTGGCCGTCTGGGTTGGTTCGGCTAGGCGGCGCCCCCATGAGATAGCCCGGCAGAAAGAGCGAACGGCGGCTCCACATGTCGCGGGCCGATATGCCAACTTGCAAATCGCCAAATAGCTTGAGCCCCAGTGTGCGCGCGGTGCGACGGAGCTCGTCGTGCTGCTCGTGGGCAATCAGCTGCGTGAGCGAATACCGTTCGATCGTCGTGGCGTGATGCGCTTCGCGGCTCGATGCTGCGCCCGGCCACTGACGAAAGTCGTCTGTCGTGTGCTCTTCGGAGAGCGCCTCGAAGAGCGAGTCCTTCTCGAGCCAATCGGCATTCGCGCTCGCGAAGCTCGTGAGCCTCTCGGCCACGGCCTGGGCCTGGGCGTGCCCCGCATGCTGGGGGTCTTGGTGGCGTGCGCGGAAGGTCGCAAAGGCCTCGTCGAGCGCGGCGCGCTGCGCGTCGAAGACGTGCGTATAGGCCGGGCGATCGTCTTTGCCGCGGGCTCGCGACGCGAC
>JANXMC010000471.1 GCA_025354825.1 Myxococcales bacterium | reverse complement strand
ATGTCGCCGGAGCAGATCCGAAACGCACGGACCGTCGATATACGGTCCGATCTCTGGTCGCTCGGGATTGTGATGTACGAGCTCATCACGGGGCAATTGCCCTTCGAGGGCGAAGGCATCGGCGAGCTCCTCGCGGCCGTGCTCGAGCAGCCGCCGATGCCGGCCCGGGCGCGCAAGGCCGACGTGTCGGAGGCGCTCGAGAAGATCATGGCGCGCGCGCTGCGCCGCAATCGCGACCATCGCTACGCATCGGCGGCCGAGTTCGCGCGGGCTCTCGAGCCGTTCGGGTCGCCGCGTTTCCGCCCGCTGGCCGACCGCATCGAGGGCATCCTCGCCAACGGTCCACGGAGCCTGATTCCGTCGTCGCCGCTGTCGTCGGGCACCTTGCGCGCCCGTTCGGAGGGCGAAATCTTGCCCGACGAGCTTCGCACGATGGAGCTGCCGGTCGACGTGATGGACGTCCCGGGCTCGGACGGGCAGATGCACTCGAGCACCACGCCGAGCGCACGGCCGCGGGCGCCGTCGAAGGGGGGCGCGGGGGCGACGCTCACACCGCGACGTGTCGTCGTCATGGCGCTCGTCACGGTGGCAGGCCTTCTGGCGGGCGGCATGCTGCTCGCGCAGCGCAGCCGTGCCATCGACCCCGCGCGCACGCTCGCGAGCGCCCAAGCGTTCGCACCCGCCGCGTCCGCGGCACCCGCGCCGTCGGCCGCAACGGAGACGTCCGCCGCCCCCGCGGAGCCATCGCAAGATCGAGCGCGGGCCGTCGACTCCCTCGATGGCGGCGCCGCGTCGCTAGCCTCGTCGACAGCCGCGCCATCGGCTTCTGTTCCCGCGGCGAGCGGCAAGGGTATGCTCCCGTCGAAGCCCGCCGGTAGCGGCTGGAGGCCGGCTCCCAAGCCCGTCGACAAGCCGGTTCGCCCGAAGGTGCTCCACTCCCGCGAATGACCGTTCCCCCTCGTCGACGTGCCGGCCGTACCCTCGTCTCCGCGACGACCGCGGCGCTCCTCGCGACTGCGGGAATCGCGCACGCCGACGACGACCGCACGCTCGGCGCGAGCCCGACGCCGCCGCCCGCCGCGACCGCGAGCACGTCGGCCAGCGATCGCGCCGAGAAGCTCTTTCACGAAGGCGAAGAGCTCTTCGACGCGCGGAGCTTCACCGAGGCCTGCGCGAAGTTCGCCGCGAACCACGACCTCGATCCCAAGCTCGGGACGCTTCTCAATTTGGCCTTCTGCCACGAGAGCGAAGGGCGCACCGCCCGCGCCCGCGCCGAGTTCGACGAAGCGCTCATGTGGGCCGTGCAAAAGGGGCAGCGCGATCGCGAGCAGTTCGCCCGCGAGCACCTCGCATCCCTCGAAAAACGGCTCTCCTATCTGGTCCTCGAAGGGCCCGCGTCCGAGTCGGGGCCGGTCGACGTTCGCGTCGATGGGCAGCCCGTTCCGCGGAGCCGTTGGGGCGCGCCCCTCGTCGTCGACCCCGGCCTCCACATGCTGACGACGACGTCGCCCGGCAAAGAGCCGCAGCCGCTTTTGTTCTACGTCGAACCCGGCCCCGCGACGCGGATGATGCGCATTCCGACGCTCCTCGACGACCCCGTCGCGGCCGCGAAGCTCGCGCGCCACGCCGCGCCTCCGCCGGTATCGGGCGCGGTCACCGAGCTCACCCCCGCGGCACGCACGCGCCGCACGGCCGGCCTCGTTTCGCTCGGCACCGGCGCCGTCGCCACCGTCGTCGGTGCGTACTTCACCGTGCGCGCGCTCTCGAGCGCGGGCGACGTGCGGTCACGCTGCGGAGGGCCACGCGGCTGCGACGACACCGTGCCGTCAAGCGATCGCAAAGGGGGCGCCTACACCGCGGTCGCGGGCGTCGCATTGGGCGTCGGCCTCATCGGCCTCGGCGTCGGCTCGTGGCTCGTGCTTTCGACGACCCGCGGGGCGAGCTCACGCCCCGTCGTGCGTGCCGCCCTCGTGCCCCACGTCACGTGGAACGGCGGCGGCGCATCGATCGCGGGGACGTTCTAGCGGACAGCCCTAGACTGCGGGCACGGCGACGACGCCGTTCGGCGTAACGATGGCACGCGCGAGCGGCGCCCTGGCGACCGCGCCGGGCCACACGACCACGTCGGTCATCGCGCCCGATCCAACGACGCGCGCGCCTTCGCCGACGACGACTCGTGCGACGGAAATTGCCGCGTCGACGTGGGCCGTCTGGGCGATCCACGACCCGTCTATGATCGTCGCCTGCGCTGCGCGCCACGCCTCGTTCGCGGCGAGGTACATCGCGAGCGTGCCGACGTCGATGAAGACGCCATCGCGTGGATGACGGTGCACGCCGATGCGAGCGCCTCGACGAAGGGCGGGCAAGTACCCGTCGCCCACGAGGCAGCCGACCGCTGGAAGCGACGCACGAAGCGCCTCGGACAGCACGTGCACGCCGAGGAACTCGCCCCCCTCGACCTCGCCGTCGCGCACGGTCTCCTTGCGCATCCGCACGACGCGCCCGTCGGCGTCGAGACCGACGTTCCCGGTGCCGCGCGGCGCCGTTCGAATCGCGAGGGTCGCCACCGCGTCGGCAGTTTCGGCGTGGGCGCGCACCAGCGTTTCGGCGTCGATGTCGGCGAAAATGTCGCCGTTCCAGACGAGCACCGGCCCATCGCCGAGAAGCTCGCGCGCCTTCGAAACGCCCCCCGCGGTACCGAGCAGCGTCACCTCCTCCGACACGGCGACGCTCGCGCCGACAATCGCGCGTACGTCGTCCGGGCGATGGTGCACGTTCACGACGATTCGCGATGCAACCGGCCGCACTCGCGCTTCGACGTGGGACAGCATCGGTCGATCGCCCACAGGAACGGCGGGCTTCGCGCACTGCGCGGTCAACGGAGCGAGGCGCGTCCCCTTCCCCGCGCACAGGATCATCGCGGCAATCACCAGGCGATCGATATCATCCCCTCACGATGATCTCCCGCCGAGCCTGCGCCCTCGCCCTCTGCGCGCTCGGTTTCCCCTTGGCGGCGACGGGCTGCGGGGGCGCCGCGACCGCGCCGCAGTCTCTCCCGCCCGGCATCACGTGGGCGGGCGGCTGGGACACGACGTTCGGCCCTCTCGTGCTCGAACAGACGGGCGATGAAGTGCTTGGTGTCTACAAGTATCCCAACGGGCAGCTCATCACGACCGGCGTGCTCTCCGGACATCTCCACGGCCTGCACCTCGACTTCACGTGGGAAGAGCGCGAGGGCGGGACGGCGAAAGGCAAAGGGGCCTTCGACATCAACGCCGACGGCAACAGCTTCACCGGCCGGTGGGGCTACGCCGAGAGCGCGCGCGACGGCGTCGAGTGGATTGGTACGCGCATCAAGTAACTTGGTCGCGCCCCGGGAGGCGTAGTACGTGCTCGAGCGATGCATCTCGCGCGACTCTTGAAAGGGGCAACCCTTGCGACCTCGGCGCTCGCCGCGGTTGCGGTCGTCTTCATCATCGCCGTCGCGCCGGGTTGCGGCAACGACGCGGTCGGCGTCGACGCGTGTCGGCGCATCGAAGAGGCCCGCTGCTACCGCGCCGTCGAGTGCGCAATCCCACTGTCGACGCCCGTACACCGCGGTGACGACGTGACGGCGTGTGTCGACTTCTACAAAGACGAATGCCTCCACGGCCTCGCGTCGAAGAACGATCCGGGCGGCCCGAAAGTCACGGCATGCGTGACGGCGATCACGGGCGGCTTCTGCAGCGTCGTCGTCGCGCCGGAGACGGATCCGGCGTGCGCGTTCCTCATCCCCGCGGCCCAAGTCGTAGACGCCGGGGCCGACGCCGCCGCCGCAGCAGCAGTCGATGCCGGCACTGACGCGGCGGACGCCGCCGACGGAACCTGAGGGTCCGTTAGTCTTCGAGCGCCTCGATGACCCCCGCGCTCGGGTCGTCTTCTTGAACAATCGCCTCGACGGGGACGTAAACCCGCGAGACGTGGGCGCGCTCGCCGAGCTCGAGGCGCCAGAACGACGGGCCGTCGCCGCTCTTGCAGCCGAGGGTGAGACTCGGAGCGGCGAGGAGCCGGAAGTCGAGCCCCGCCGGCTGGCGCTCTTCGCTGATGTGGCGGTGGCCGTGAAGAACGAAGGTCGCGCCGATCTCGTTGAGAACGGCGGCCGCCTCCTTGGCGTCGTCGAGGCGCATCCCGATTTCCGACGGGGCGCGACGGCCGATGCCGTGGGGGAGCGGCACGACGTGGTGGTGCAGGGCG
>JANXMC010000464.1 GCA_025354825.1 Myxococcales bacterium | reverse complement strand
CGCGCGCAGCTCTGGCAGCTCGTCGAGCACGCCGCGCGCACGGCGCTCCTTCGCCAGGTGGGCGACGAGCAGGTCGGCGGGAAGCAGGCGGCGGGCGACATCGTCCGTCTGCCGTAACCGCGCGCGCAGCGAGCACGCGTGCGCATCGCGTTCTTCGGCCTGCCGCTCGCGGGGCTTCTCCTCGCGGGCGATGGCCACGACATCGTGGCGGCGGCGCTGTGTCGACCGGGCTGCCCCGGCGAGCGCCGCTTGCGAAAGCGCCTCGGCGATAGCCGCGTTTCGGTGAAGCCGAACGTCACGACGAAAGCGTTTCGCGAGAGCCTCGCGTCGAAAGAGCCCGACCTCCTCGTGAGCTGGTTCTGGACGACGCGCCTTCCGCCCGCGCTCGTCGCCCTCGCGCCAATGGGCGCCTTCGGCGTGCACCCGTCACTCTTGCCGCGCCACCGCGGCCCCGACCCTTATTTCGCTGCCATCGACGCAGGCGACGAGGTGACCGGCGTGTCGGCCCACAGGCTCGACGAGGAGTACGACACCGGCGCGATTTTGGGCGCGCGCACCCTCGCAATCGATCCGTCGTGGAATGCGTGGACCCTCGCCAAGCGTTTGGACAGACCGTCCCTCGCGCTCTTGCGTGACACGGCGCGCGCCTTCGCCGATGGCCATCCGCCCACGCCCATCGCACAAGACGAAGCTCACGCGACCCTCGCCCCCGCACCGACGGACGACGATCTCGAGATCGACTGGTCGCTCCCCGCGGACGTTATCGCTCGCCGCGTGCGCGCCGCGAGCCCGTCGCCCGGCGCGTTCACGTACTTCGGCGACGTCGCGGTCACGCTTACGCGCGTCGCGATTGCCCACGATTTCCCGCGTGCGCTCGTGCCGGGGGAGGCCGCCGTCGTGCTTCGTGGCGACGCCGAGGTCGCCGTCGTTCGTGCGGCCGACGGCGCGCTCGCGCTTCTCGCGGGCACCGTCGAAGACGCCGGCGACGACACGACGCGCGACGTGTCCGCGCGCGAGATCGCCGGCATGGTTGGAAGGTTTCGAGCCTCTCCCGAGACCTAGCGCGCTCGCTTTCGAGCGCTACGTTTCCGCGCAACGCGAATGAGCAGTTCCCTCGATGTGCTTGGCGAAACGCTGGTGCTTGGAGCGCTTCTCAAAGAAGTGCACGCAAGCTACGGCGAGTTCGATCTCCTCGATCACTGGAAACAGGGAGAGTTTCACCACGACGTTCTCCTGCGCCTCGCGACACCGGGCGATCTGCCCGGCCCCATCCTCGTGGTGGCCACCAACTGCAACGGCGGCGTGAAGGAGATTCTCTGTTTTGGCGAGGTGCCCGATCGCGGCGCCCTCTGGCATTACCGCTGCCCGAACGTGGCCGACTTCCGCGGCGAGATGCCGAGCGTCCTCGGCCGCACGGAGACGCTCCACTGGTTCGACCCGTGCGATCTGCTCGCGCCCGACGCGCGCAGCGAATACCGACCCGAGTTCCGAAAGCGGCAAGAAGGCGGCGGCTGGGTCGTATCGGGTTTGCCCGAGATCGGCGCCGAGAAGTGCGGCTAGCCCGCTTTTAGAGCGCCGTGACCGCGACGTGCTCGCGATCGGCCGCGAGCTCGGCGGCGTCGCCGCTCGTGGGGCTGAAGCCGCCGGCGGCAACGAGGCCCGCACGACGAAGGCCGAAGATCGCGAGAAGCGCGCGCGGCGGCTCGAAGCGCAAGTCGGGCTCGTGCACGAAGAGGCGCGCGAGGTTCTCGACGTAAGCGCGCGAGAGGTCGACGAACGAGATTCGATCGAACGCCTTGGCGGCTTTGCGGCTTCGGTGCGCCGACAAGAGCAGCCCCACGAAAACGGCGTTGTAGATAGCCTGGAGCTTCGCGCGATGAAGCAGACCGCCGGCGCGCGTCGCGTCGGTGCGGGCGAGCACGGCGCGGAGAAAGTGCACGTTCAGCGGGACGTGGAACGCCTCGTCGCGCGTGAGGATCGTGAGCATTTGCCGCGCGAGGGGCGCGCGAACGTTGCGCAGCGCCATGCGGTACGTCGTCGCGCCGATCGTCTCGAACATGAGGTTCGTGAGGACGATGGTCGCCATGTCCTTCGCCTCGCCGTACTTCTCGTACATCGTCTGCGTGAGGCCGCTCATCGGGCGAATGTCGCCGCCCAGCTCGCCCAAGAACTCCGTCAGCAGCGAGCGGTGCCACCCCTCTTCATTGCCGTAGAGGCGAAGGCACTCGGCAAGATCCGGATCCCATTCTTCGACGCGGCCGGCGAGGGCGTGGGCCTGCGCGAGGCCCGACTCTTCGGCGCGGTACGCGGCGTTGAAGAACCGAATGCACGCCTCGCGCTCCTCCGCCGATTCGAACGTGAGCTTCACGTCGCGGCGGAGATACTCGTCGCCCATCCGTGCCTCGCGCTTGCGCAGCGTCTCGAGCCACCACGCCGTCGATCGTTGCTTGGGGAGCACGCCGATCTGGCCTGCGGGTTTCGACGTCGACGGCTTCTCGGAGGTACGCACGGAGCTGACTATCGACGGGGGCAAGCCCTTTCGCAAGCCGTGCGGGCGCTTCCTGAGGTCGCGCCTGATCCGCGGGAGATTTGCGGCGATCGGTCGTGCTGCCGTGAGAGACGACGCGAGGCCTGGCCGTCCCGTAGCGAAACCTACGCAGCTCGCATAGCATCGTGACTCCGCGCATTCGTTTCGCCCCGACCGAGGAGAGAACGCCGTGTCCGATATGCTCACGACCGCGCGCAGCGCCCGAGAGTCCCTTGCAAAAGGGCTCAATGCCCTTCAGGCGGACCCGAACGTGCCGCCCCAGCTGCTCGAAGCCGCGGCGCCGATCGCCCAAGCCATGGGCGCTTTGCATCAAATCGAACAGTCCCGTGGGGCCACGTTGCAGCCCCACGCAGACACGGCCTTGGGCCACGTGCGAACGGCGCTGAGCCAGCTTCAAGCGACGCCATCCGCGCACCCCGCGGTGGCCCAGGCCCTCGAGGCGGTCGCGGGGTCCCTCGGCCTCGTGAACTCCCTCGCGAAAGGCGCCGCCGCGGCCGGCCCGCCCGCGATTCCGCGCCCGTCGCCCCCAGCGCCTGTCGCGGCCGCAGCGCCCGTTGCGGCCGCCCCGCCACCGATCCCTCCCGCAGCGCCGGCCATCGCCGCGCCGCCGCCGATTCCGCCGCAGCAGCCCGCGTCGGCCTACGCGGCCACGGTCGCGCAGCCGGCGTTCGTCCCGCCGCCGATCCCGCATCCGGTCGCCGCTCCGCCGCCGATTCCGCCGCCGATCGTCGCGGCGCCTCCGCCCCCTCCGCCGCCACCTCCCCCCCCGCTGCCGCCGCCGGTCGTTGCCGCGGCGCCTCCCGCTCCTCCCCCCCCTCCGCCGGCGTTGCCCACGCAACCCGTCTTCCAAGCCCCGCCGTCACCGGCCGGGCCGATCGCCGCGCCCGCAGCGGCAGGCGGCACGCCCGAATTCGAAGCGCCCCTCGGCGCTCACAGCGCGACGAACTTCTACAAAGGCCTCTCGGG
>JANXMC010000416.1 GCA_025354825.1 Myxococcales bacterium | reverse complement strand
AACAAGATCGAACATCGACTCTTTTGCCACATCACCCAGAACTGGCGCGGCCGCCCACTCGAGACCGTAGAAGCGATTGTGAGCCTGATAGGCAACACGACAACGCGTGCCGGTCTGCGAGTGCGCGCGGCGCTCGACTCGGACCACTACGAGGCAGGAATCAAAGTCCCCGATGACGTCGTCAGTGCGTTGCGAATCAAGCCGCACAAGCTTCACGGCGACTGGAACTACAACGTTGAAGCGCACTAGACATATGCGCGGGCTTTATTTTCGCGCGGTGCCATAGCTACAGCAAGCTGCCATTCGTCCTTCGCACGCCCGACAAGCCCGGACTCGACAGCGTGTGCAACTCGCTCGGTTGCGACGCCGGCCAGTCACCTGCGTTCGCCATGGGGCTGCGAATCGACCTTCCTTTTTACAGGAAAGGTTTCCGCGTCACCGTCGGAAGTCCCTGGCGTGTTCGGCCAGCATACGTGGGAGCCGAATGGTCACCGTACTGCACGACCTTGCCCGCTCTGGGTGCTGGCTGCGTCTATCAGGACGCTGTCTTCATGGATCTCCTCATCGAGACAGATGATCCGAATGCGCCATCACGCAACGTCGTCATCGAGGATCCGAGCACGAAAGGATGTCCGTAATGTTCGCTTATCCGAAGAAGCGCAGGACCGTCACGCGAATCTCTCGTTTCGCCAACGGCACGCGCCGAGTGCTTCGCGCTGGGTTGTTGGCCTCGGTGATAGGTGGCGTCGGCGCGGGGACCGCGTCCTGCTCCTCGTGCTCGGGCCACGACGCGCCCCCTCCGCAAGATGGACCGATCGCAGCCTCGTCCTGGGCCATCAAAATTTTCGTCGACGGTGAATCGGGACGCCAACGGGTCGACTTCCCACCCGTTGCTGAGGTGAGCGGCGGTGATGATGCCGCGCAGGCTGGCGACGAGAATGGACCGACCGGCAATCTGCCCACGGCGCAGACCAAGGCGCTCGACGCAGGCACTCCGTCGGTGCCGACCGAAGACGGCCTCAATTCTCCCAACACCCAGGCGTCATGGGCTCTGGTTTGGGGCGCGGCCGTGCAGTGCGGAATGAAGGGTCCGCCCGGCGCGACGCCTCCCACCAAGTGGACGAGTGCGATGCAGCCGACCATCGCTCCCTGGAAGGGGACCGCTTGGTACATTTTTCCGCGTCCGCCGAGGAACTGTGACGAGGAGCTGGAGTACGAAGAAGACCTTCTTTGCATCGCCGACAAGCTGGCCGAGGTCGCCGACACCGTGAAGCCGCTGTACTGGGACGGAGTCGCGAGCGTCGCGCCTCCGCTCACGTCGATCCCGAAGGGCCCATGGCTGATCCCTCCGCAAGCGGACAAGGACAAGTTCATCGTTCGTGATCTCGCGATCAACGTGCTCTCGCAGATCGCGCGGCTGGACGCTCGCAAGATCTCCGACGGGACGACGACGGGCGTGTGCTCGCAGCTCTACGCCGAGACGCGCGATCCCTCGACGGTGACGAGTCGCGCCTCGTTGCTCTTTGGTGCAGCCGTCGGGGATATTCCCGTGTATCCGCCGCCGAGGGCGCCCATCTCGGCGACGCCGGCGATTCACGCGCTCGCGGACGATCGCCTCCAATTCGAGGCCCACATTCTTCGTGCGAGCGGCCGGCTGCTCCATGACCTGGTACGCGACTCCGTCTTCGCGGACATGGCGGGCGCCGAGCAACGCGCGTCGCAGGCGATCGACCCGCTAAAGGGCAATCAAATCGCCTGGGGTCTCGCGGACGCCGACAACGGTCCTTACAACTCGATGGTCCACGCGGTGCGCGTCCTCTACGGACGCCTCGAGCTCGGACCGTTTGGCGCCGGCGATCCGAAATGCGCGGGCGTGGCCACTCTCGGTCTCAACGCGGCCTATGGCTTCGACGCGAGCGCGCGCCACACAGATTTGCCGATCGACACCAACGGTCGAGCAGCCGCGGCGACGCTGCTCGAAAAGACCGGCATCGTCATTCCTTCGACCGTTCTCGCGGCCACTTCGAGCGAGCAGCTCAAGTCGTTCGTGACGGACCAAGTCCTCGGCGCGCAAGCGCAGGCCAACGGCGTCACCGTCGCCGACCTCGGGGTGCAGGCCGATGCCGTGAAGCTCGCCGTATCGCGAATGGCCGACGCTGACCTGCGATTTGCAGCGGATCGGGCGTTTCACACCTATCGACTCGTCGCGAACGCGTCTGACGTTGCTGCGATGCCAGCGACGCCGGGCGGCGGGTTGACGAAGTCTCCGTTCGTCGCCTCGTCGCTGCCCACGGGTGCCGACGTCATCGCCGGAGGGCTCTCGCGAGCGCGGCTTTCGGCGGAAGCGATCGCGCGCGCAGGCGGCTTGATGGAGGCGTCCGAATGCAGTGAGGAGCAAGGCCTCGCCAGTGGGGCGCTCGCCGACGACGTAGGCGGCTGGCCCGCCGCGACTCCGGAGGTGCGTCGGAAACAGCGGTTGATGTTCCAGGATACTTTCAACCTCGGCCAGGCGTTCTATCGGCGCCTCGTCGCGCTCCGCGAGGAAGCGAACAACGGCGGAGCTCATCCGACCGCCGAGGGTGTCGCGCGCGGAGGCTATGCCGAGCTCAAGACGTGGGCGGGCGGCGAACGAATTCTGATTTCGGCGAACAACGTTGCCGGCGCTGCGCGGCCCGATCAGGTCACGGTGTACGCCATCGGCTTCGACGGGCGAGTCACCGGAACGATTTCGCCGCAGCAGTTCTCCGGCATCAACCTCGAGATGGTCTACGGGCCGCCGTGGGTCGCCGAATGCGCCGCCAAGCTTCGCGACGACTGTCCCGCCAATTTCGAGGCCGACTACGTCCAGCGCGCCACCTTCGGCACCGTCACCGATACGGCCTTGCTCCATCGTCAGCTCGGCACGACGGGGCCGCTGACGCAGTTGATGTTCGACTTCACGTCGCGGCCGCCGCAGTTCAATCCCGTCTACAAGGTCAACACCGGTACGGATCCGGTGGGCAACGAGCATCTCTATCTCATCGGACGCAGCGATCCCGGGAAGCCCGGGAAGGGCTGGGTGATGGGCGCGATGTCGCTGCATCGTTCCGACGGCGTGGTCGGGGCCGGCGGCATCACGACGGGCTTCGTCGTCGCGCCGATGCAGCGCGAGCTTGCCAATGGACTGCTCGGCATCGGGGGCACGCCGATCAAACCCGACGTTGGGACCGATCCGGCCTCGAAGGGACCGAGCTTCTGCTTGGACGGCGTTCCGCGTCGCATCTTCGTGCCGCTCGAGAACGAGCTGACGTCGGATTCCGATCCCTACGAGAACTCGTGGCGCCATTACCTCAATCTGGCCAAGGCGAGCGCGCAACGAGCCGACGAGCTCGGCCAGCAGCTCGTGCAGTTGGACGTGCAGGAGGAGCTGCGGAGGGAAGCGGCTTCCGAGGCGCTGTCGGAGGTGTGTGGGGACCCTGCCACGGTGTCGAAGGTGACAATCGCCCCCGATGGCAAAGTCGTAAGCGATCCCGCGGATGCGTCCCTGGATATCTGCATCAACGAGCCGAGCGTCGACATTGCGTTTCTAGGTCCCGATCCACGAGGGAAGACCTCGGAGAAGGAGTCGCTAGCCGAGGCGGCTGCGTCGACGACGTACATCAAGGACCGATTTCTGCACTGCGCGACGGACGGCATCTCCAACGAGCTCTGCAAGAAAGCGGTGATCACGCACACGGGCTTGAATCTCGTGCCCGCCACACCTGCGCCCGACGTCTCGGCGTGCACCGGCGTGCAAAAGGTCTTGTCCTCGCTCCGTGGCGAGGGCGGTGGTCTCAACGACGCAGAATTCGGCAAGGTCGTGGCCTCTGACTGGGCTTCTCCCGGCGCCTTCACGAGCACGGCGGACGTCGTCCGCATGCGAATCGAAGCCTCGCCGATTCCGGGGAGCGGTCGCGACTTCAACGGCGATTGGAGCGTCCGAGTGGGCGGCGCCCTCGTCATGGACTCGGGTCCAGGAAATGTCTGGCCCGGATGCCTCGCTCCTCCAGTGAGCTGTCACTTCGATTCCGCGCCGCTCAATCTGGCGTTCAATCGGCTCTTTCGACACTGCGAGCCCAACCCCAACGATGACGGGAAGCGGAACACGACCCCGTTGGGTGGCTGCGACGCCGACGGCATCGACGACGCGTTCAAGGCGCGCGCTGAGCTCAACGCGTTGTCATGGCGCGTTCAAGGTGCCCTGTGGCTTCTCGGCAGCCTCGGCGGACACCTGCCCGACGGAATGTTCGACGTGCCAGTGGCTGTGGCCGATCGCGGAGCACCCGGCTGGGCAGGCATTCCGTTCGGCCCGCAGTCTTTCGGCGAATATACCGGCCTAGACTCCTACGTCACGGACCCGTCGACCGGTGTCAGCAACCCGGTACCTCCGTTCGACGTCATCAATCAGAATGCTCTAGGCGGGGTGTTCGCCATCTCGCGCCAGTTCGCGGTCTACGATCCTGGAATGCCCGGGCTGCCCCCCGACTGGTTTCGCACGCTCACGCAGAGCGGCAAGTATCGCTATGCGCGGGCACAGACGCCGGCGTTGACCGCGACGAAATTCGCCGACATCGCCCCGGGCTCGTTTGGAGCGCAATACGCCCTCAACGTCGGCCCACAATTGGGCGGCGCTTACTGTCCGCGTCCGGGGGGCGACTACGTCAATCCGCCCGCGGCCACGAGCAACCTCACGCTCGGACTCGCGGCCGCGAAGCTGAACCTAGACGGCCCCTCCGATGCTCACTTCGCGAGGCTTCGTGTCGTCCGCGCCAACGACGGCACCAATAGCCCTGATCTCCACTACGGAGTCTCGAACAGCGCCGCGATCGTTCGCTCCGAGAGCGAGCCTGGGCTCTCCGCTCCCTACTGCGAGCTACCCCTGCTGCGCACAGTGGCCGGCGCCGTCGATGCGAAGTCGGCTCCGCCCTCCGAGCGAGCTGTGGCTGCGGTCAATTCCGGTTCGCCCTGCTCCCCCTGTGAGGCCGCTCATCAGCTCGTGCAAGCATATGGCCTCAATTGTTACCTCCAGACGACCGGCGTGGCTGCCGCGGGCAGCGACCCTCCGCCCATCCGCACCGTCGACGATTTGCCGGCTCTCGAGAGCTGGATCGCGAACGAAGCGATCGGCGCGCGGCAGCAGGTCGGGGTGTTGTTCCTCCAGAGCGTGCCCACGCGCGTGGTCGACGACCTCGTGGGAGGCCGCGTCGGAACGGGCAGCGCCGCCGGAGCGCATGGCGCACAGCTCCTCCAAGTCGAGGAGCAATTGCAGACGCTCGTCTCGAGCTGGAACAGCGTGACCACCGACCTGAGTGGTTTCAAGAGCGCTCTGACGGGGACTCGCCTTGCGCTTTCGGCGGCGTCCGTCGAGAAGACCAAAGAGCTGCTCAACCTCAACATCCAAGAATTCCGCGTCTATCGAGACATGGTCGCCTCGGCGGGCAGCGTGCTCTCCAGCGTCGCGTCGGGTCCGACCGGAATCGCCGGCTCGTCGATCGGGGCGGCGGCGACGGTGACGTTCGGTGGAAAGGAACTGGCCGCGATCGGCGAGCTCAAGGGCGATGCCGACAAGGCGGCCGAGATCCAGGTCAACAAAGCGCTCAACGACCTTCGGACGTCCCTTGGGCCGACCTGGAACGACATGGAGAAGAATCTCGGGAGCATCCGCGCGAGCGTCGGGGGAATTCGCGCGGCCACCGAGGCACTGCAGTCTCTGCAGAAAAAGGCCCAGTACGAGGCGGCCAAGGCGACGGGGGCGGACTTCGTCACCGTCGGTGGCAAAGTCACGATCTTGCCCGTGAACGTCGTGCTCCGGCGGCAATATGACGCGACAGCGCGGCGATATCGCGAGGCGCTCAAGCAGGCACAATATCAAGCCTATCTCGCGCGCCGGGCCATCGAACAACGCATCGGTGTCGAGCTCGACACGATCGTGACGCCGGTGGGAACGCTCGATGCGCCCGTCAAGTGGTCG
>JANXMC010000356.1 GCA_025354825.1 Myxococcales bacterium | reverse complement strand
TCATTTGGGATCGCATCAAGCGCGTGCTGCGCGAGCAGAAGATTGCGGCGGAAGATCCGCTGGGGCCGCTCGGTCTCTATGCAACGACGCTGCGTCCGGTGCCCGCGCCGATTCGCGTGCGCGTCGTCCTCGTCGGCCCCCAGGACCTTTACGCCGCGCTCCTCGAAGCCGACGCTGACTTCGCGTCGCTCTTCCGCGTGAAGGTCGAAGTGGATCCGTCCATCCCGCGCACGCCCGAGAGCATGCAGGCCCTCGATGCGTATCTCATGGCGATGGCGAAAGAGCGCGAATGGGGCGAGTTCGACAGAGCCGCTCGCGCGCGCCTTCTCGATCTCGCCACGCGCCTCGCCGGCGATCGCGAGCGCATCGCGCTCATGCTCTCGCCCCTCGAAGAGACCGCCGCGTTCGCGAGCGCGGTCGCCGCGGTGCGTGAGGTTGGAGGTGGCGACGAAACCGACGACGCCATCGCGCGCGCGTCGCTTCCGCCACCCGCCTCGCTCGTCGTCACGGCCGACGACGTCGATTCGGCCTGGCGCGAACGTCGCGAACGACTGGGCTCGGCCGAGCGTCACATCCGCGAAATCACGCTTCGGGGTGAGGTCGCGCTCGACACGGCAGGCTCACGTGTCGGCGTCGTCAACGGCCTCAGCGTCTACAGCACCGGCGACGTCGAGTTCGGCCAACCGATGCGCATCACCGCCGTCGTCGCCTTGGGGCGCGAGGGGATTATCGACGTCGAGCGCGAGGCGCAGCTCGGCGGCGCGATTCACACGAAGGGGGTCGCGATCCTTCGTGGCTACCTGTCGCGCATGTTCGGGCAAGAGCGGCCGCTGAGCCTCCGCGCGCAGCTCGCGTTCGAACAGAGCTACGGCGAGATCGACGGCGACAGCGCGTCGTCGAGCGAGCTCTTCGCCGTGCTGAGCGCCCTCGCCGACGTGCCGCTCGAGCAGGGGCTCGCCGTCACGGGAAGCGTGAACCAACTGGGCGAAATGCAGGCGATCGGCGGCGTCTGCGCGAAGATCGAAGGGTTCTTCGATCTGTGCCACGCACGCGGCCTGAACGGATCGCAGGGTGTGCTCATCCCCAAGCCGAACCTGCCTCACCTCGTCGTTCGTAAAGACGTCGCCGACGCGATCGCGGCAGGCTCGTTCCACCTCTACGCCATCGAAACGGTGGCGCAGGGGATCGAAGCGCTCACGGGCTTTCCGGCCGGCGAGCGCGACAGCGCGGGGCGCTTTCCGGCGTCGAGCGTCTTCGGTCGCGTCGAGCGGCGCATCATCGAGATCGCCGAACGCCTTCGCGTGGCCGAAGGTCACGGGCCGTTCGAGCCGCACCACGGCGGAAGCGCCGACGACGGCCCTGGCGGCGACGGCGACAGCGCGGACTTCCGCGTGCGCTGACACCTGTAAAAGGCATGAACCTCGCGTAGGATGCGCGGCGTGGACGATTCTCTACGCGCGCTCCTCCGCCCCGAGCTCTCAGAGCTCTCCGCTTACATTCCGGAGAGCCCGTCCGGCATCGAGGTTCGCCTCGATGCGAACGAAGCTCCGCCCACCACGTCGCCCGCGATCAAAGAGGCGGTCGTGCGTGCGATTTCGAGCCTGCCGCTCGAGCGCTACCCCGACGCGCGCGCGACCGCTTTGAAGGAGCAGATCGCCGCACGCACCGGCGCGCGTCCCGACGACCTTCTCCTCGGCACCGGCTCCGACGAGGTCATCTCGCTCGTCTTGAACGCGCTCGCGCGCCCACGAGCCGACGCGCGCAACCCCGTGATTCTCGTGCCGACGCCGACCTTCGTCATGTACCGCGTCACCGCGCGCGTTCACGGCTTCAAGGTGATCGAAGTGCCGCTCGATGGGTCGTGGGACTTGGCGAGCCTCTCGATGAGCCGCGCCCTCGCGTTCGCGCCGCCCAACGTGGTCTTCCTCGCGAGCCCCAACAACCCCACGGGCAACGCGATGAGCGAAGACCGAATCGTCGCCCTGATCGAAGAGGCGAAGGGGGCGTTCGTCATCCTCGACGAGGCGTACATCGACTACGCGAAGGGGTCGTTGCGTCGCCTGCGCGAGCGGTTTCCCAACGTCGGAATCCTCCGCACGCTCAGCAAAATAGGCCTCGCCGCGCTGCGCGTCGGCTGGCTCGAGGCCGACGCCGAGCTCGTTCGCGAGATCGACAAAGGCCGTCAGCCGTTCAACCTGAGCGCGACGACGCAGGTCGCCGCGACCGCCGTGCTGCGCGACGCGTGGGACGCCGTGCAGGCCGACGTGCGCGTCGTCGTTTCGGAGCGCGCGCGCGTCGAGGCGGCGATGACGCTTATCGATGGGCTCGCGCCGGCGCCGAGCGACGCGAATTTCCTGTGGGTGAAGACCACGAAGCCCGCCGTCGACGTGCAGAGTGCACTTACCGCGAAGGGGATCCTCGTGCGCGGATTCCACGCGGCGGGCGGCCGAATGGCCCATCAACTTCGCATCACCATCGGCTCGCCCGCGCAGAACGACAGGCTCCTCGAAACGTTGCGTACGTGCGCGATCTGACGCGCGCGCGCACGCTCGCGGGCGCCGTCGCGTGGGCGTTTGCCTCGCTGGTGAGCGCGGGGTGCGTGGGCACGGGTGGACGCGTCGATCGCATCGTCGACGGCCGGGTCGTCGCGGGCCCCTTCGTCGGGCCCGAGGCGTACGCCGCGTACCTGCGCGGCGCGATCGCCGAGGCGTCGGGCGACACAGCTGCCGCGATCGCCTCGTTCTCGCAAGCCGCCGCGCGTGATCCGAAAGACCCGGAGATCTGGGCACGCTTGGCCCTCGTGCGGTGCCGCCGCGATGCGCGGGACCCTGCCGCCCGCGAAGACGTCGACCGCGCCCTGAGCCTCGACGCGGGGTTCGCAGGCGCGTGGGCGGCGGACGCCGAATGTGCCGCGGGGCGTGGCGACAAGGTGCGCGCGGCGGCATCGGCGCGACGAGCGGCCGACGGCGACGTGGGGCTCGCGAGCCTTGAGCGACGCGTGGCCGAGGGGGCGCAAGCGACGGCAGACGGTGCGACACGCGAGCGGCTCGTCGCGCTGACGTTGCTTCGCGCGCAAAGCCCCGCGGCGTGGGAAACACTCGCAAGCTGGGGTGTGGCGCACGGCGACGCGCGGCTCGTGGCGCGCGCCCTCGGCCACGTCGCACGCCAGCGGAGCGACCGCCGCGGGATGGTCGCGGACTCCGCCGTCGACCTCGCGGGGAGCGGCTTTGCCGATGCGGCGCGTGCCCTGTCCGGCGAGCTCGTCGACGTTTCGCGCGACGGCGCGTGGGCGCGGGCGCGTCCCGAGAGTGCGCGCGTGCGCCGCCTCGTCGGCCTCCTCGCCGTCGACGACGCTATCGCGCGCCACGATCTCGACCTCGCACGAACGAGGTCGACGACGATGCACCTCGCGCTAGACGACGTTGCCGCGCGGGCGCTTCTCGCGGGCGATGCCGCGGCGGCGCGCGAGCTCGTTGCGCCTGTCGTCGAGGCGGATCCGCGATCGCGCGGCGCGCAGCTGGTCGCGAGCGCATCCGCGACTTCGCCGCCGCGCAGTGGCCGAGGCGCGCGAAGCGTGCGGGGCGCGAACGAGCCGCGCGACGAAGCAGTGCCGTTCGCGGCCTTCGCGGCATGCGCCCGGAGCCTCCGAGGTGGCGAAGCGACCGTCGACGGGGCGCGCGCGCCGTGCGACGTCGCACGCGAGGCGGTGGACGCCGGCGACGCGCTCCTGACGCCCATCGCCGCCGACCTCGCGGCGCGTGGCGTCGCGCGTGACACCGATTTGTCCGCCGACGCGCGTATCGAGCTCGCGGCGCGAGGCGGTGACGCCGCCGCGCTCGCCGCCCTCGCAGCGCCCGTCGCCGACACGACGCGGGGCCCCGATGCTCGCCACCGTCTCCTCGCGCTCTCTTCCGTGCAGCCCGTAGCACCGGCCACCCGCGCCCTCGCCCTTCGACTCGCGCCTGCCGCGTCCGTCGATTCCGTCGTCGCGGTCGCTCTCACGCGCCTCGCTGCGCTCGAGAACACGGCCGTCCTCCCCGCCGCACAGGCGCGGCTCGAGCTCATCGCCCCCGTCGATCCGCTCGCGGCCGCGACCCTCGTGGCCAGTGCAAATCGCCGAGGGGATGCAGCCGCGGCCGCCCGTGCGCGCATGTACCTCGCGCCGCTTGCCGTGACCGATGCCGAACGCGCGCTGTCGCGCGGCGCGACGGCTCCCGGCGCCACACCCGCGGCGGAAGCGCGGTAGCCGCGCAAGCTCGCCGCGGCGCGGGAGCTCAGTGAAGGAGGGTCGGCGGCGCCTTGCCCGCGTCGCGCGCAGCGGCATTAGGCGCGCTCGATGCGAACGGTGCAGGCTCGGCGGGTGCCACGTAGTGCAGCGTCAGATCGACCCGATGAATGACGCCCGCGAGGACTTCGATCGACTGCGTCGCCTCTTTGCCGATGGCGGAGAGCCGCGCGCCGACCTGCACCTTGCCGATGGGGATCCCGTCGATGCGGAAGTGCCCATCGACGCCGCTCGTCGCGTGCAGCGGGTGCAAGAGCGCGTACACGTCACCCGAGAAAAAGTCACCACCGAGCCTGTCGGACATCGTGAAGCGACCCGGCCGCGGGATGTAAACCTTCACGAAGTCGCCGCCTGGAGGCGCGACCATCAGCGCCGGATTCTGCGCTTCTGCGAGCGCGGGGGCGAAGAGAACCTTTGTCTTGTTCTGCACCTCGAGCCGCTGCCCGAAGGTCACGTCGATCGTTCGCGGGACCTCTTCGCAGGACTCGACGACGAGCTGCTTCACTTCGTTGCGCTCGGCCACGAACCCTTGGTAGCCCGTCACCGCGACGATGGCGTCGGCGAGCTGCTTCGCGGGGGCGCCGCCATCGGTCGAAGCGATCGTCGCGCCGGTGCGAAAGAGGTGGGCCCGCGTCTGCGTCGCAGCCGGACACTTTGAAAAGTTCTTGCCGAGCAGGGGAGGGGCAGGGTCGCCCGTGATCAAAATCGTCCCCTCGATGCTCCCCGTAGGCCCTTGGTAGGGCGGCATGCTCGACGGGTTCAGGATCGCGGCCACGGAGGCCGATGGGATCGGCGAGCCCACGGCCGGCGTCGACGGTGCGGGCGTCGCGCTCGCGGCCGGCGCGGGGTCGCTCTTGGGGGCGTCCTTGCAACCGGCGAATGCAGCGGCGAGCGCCGCGAGAAGCGCGCCGCCGGCACCGGCGATGCGCGCGCGCTTCGAGAACAGGGGCGAGCGTCGAGCCACGAGCGCGCTAGCCGGCCGAGTGGGTCGCCGCCTGGACGGCCATGTCGAGCGTCCCCGCCGGCGCGAGGCCGAGGGCGATGACGAGGATCGCGCTGAGGACCAATGCAGCGGTGACGTACCCCGACTTCATGGGAATGGCGACGGGCGCGCCGGCGGCGGGCTCGCGCATGTACATGTAGACGAGGACGCGGAGGTAGTAATACGCGCCGATGACGCTGTTGATGAAGGCGATGATCGTGAGGGCGTAGAAGCCGCCGTCGATCGCCGCGTGGAAGACGAACCACTTGCCGAAGAAGCCCGCGGTCGGCGGGATGCCGGCGAGGGAAAGCAGGAAGAGCGCGAACGGCAGTGCAGCCGCGGGGTGGCGACGACCGAGGCCGGCGAGGTCTTCGTAGCTGACCGCTTCGGCGCCCCGGCTGCCGCAGAGAATGAGCGCGCCGAACGCACCGGCCGTGGAGACCGTGTACGTGAGCAGGTAGAACATGACCGCGGCGCTCGCCTGCGTCTGCGACCGCATGGTCGCGACCACGCCGACGAGGAGGTACCCCGCGTGGGCGATGCTCGAGTACGCGAGCATCCGCTTCACCGACTCTTGCCGGCCTGCGACGAGGTTCGCGACGGTCATCGTGAGCACGGCGACCATCGCCATCGCCGGCGGCCAGCCGCTCGACCACGACATCGACTGCGCGTCGCCGAAGACCGTGAGCAGAACACGGAGCATCATCGCGAAGCCGCCGCTCTTCACGGCCACGGCCATGTACGTCGTCGCCGGGGTCGGCGCGCCTTCGTACGCGTCGGGCGTCCACATGTGGAAAGGCACGCCGCTCACCTTGAAGACGAGGCCGACGAAGACGAGGCCGAGCGCCATGAGCATCAGCGGCATTTCCGCTTTGCCAGAGGCCATGACCTGCGTGATCCCCGCGAGGTCGGTGTGGCCAGTGGCGCCGTAAATGAGCGCGAAGCCGTAGATGAGCACCGCCGCGGCGAAGGAGCCGAGGAGGTAGTACTTGAGTGCGCCTTCGATCGACCGCGGCGACGCGCGACGGAACGCCGTGAGCGCGTAGGCGCCGAGGCTCATCGTCTCGAGGCCCAGGAAGACCGTGAGGAGATCGCCCGAGCCGGCGAGCATCATTGCGCCGAACGTCGCGAAGAGGAGGAGCGAGTAGAACTCGCCGCGGTCGATGTTGTGCTCCGGCAGGTAGCCCCCCGCCAAGAGCGACGCGAGCGCGCCGCCGAGGCAGAGGATCATGTCGAAGAACAGCGTGAAGCGGTCGGTGATCAGCCAGGGCGAGAGAGCTTCGATGCCCGGGAGGTTCTCGACGCCGACCATCCAGATCGAGCCTGCGAAGGCGCCTGCGGTCGCGAAGACCAGCGTGGCGCCGAGCGCGAGGCCGTTCCTCTGTTTGAAGAAGACCTCCGCCATCATCAGCAGGAGCGCGCCGACGGCGATGATGAGAAGCGGAGAGAGGGCGAAGACGAGTCCCATGGTCGCGATTCCTACTTGGAGCTCAGGGCGGTCGAAGCGGAGCCCGTGGCGACCGGAAGCTTCGTCGCTTCAGGCTTGCGCGCGATGAGCGTCGGCGGCCCCTGGTAGAAGAGGGGGGCCCGGTTCATCTCGACGCGCGCGCTCATGTCCGAGCTGACACGTGCGCAGGCGTCGCGAATCTGAAGGAGAAAGATGTTCGGGAAAAGGCCGATCACGAAGACCATGACGGCGAGGGGCGCGAGCGCGAGAAGCTCGCGGCTGTTCACGTCCTTCAGGTGGCGATTCTCGACCTTCGTGATGGGGCCGTAGAACATGCGCTGCACCGCGGTGAGCATGTAGAGCGCGCCGAGGATGACGCCGAACGCGGCGCCCGCCGCCTGCACACCGTTGAACGTGCCGAGGCGCGTGCTGCTGAACGTGCCGGTGATGACCATGAACTCACCGACGAAGCCGTTCGTGCCGGGGAGACCCACGCTTGCCATCGTCGCGACGATGAAGAGCGCGGTGTAGATCGGCATCACCTTGGCGAGGCCGCCGAAGTCACCGAGCTGGCGCGTGTGGCGGCGGTCGTAGACGACGCCGACGAGGAGGAAGAGCATCCCGGTGGAGATGCCGTGGTTCACCATCTGGAGAACCGCGCCCTCGAGGCTCGCGTTCGACGCCGAGAAGATGCCGAGCATCACGTAGCCGAGGTGGGCGACCGACGAGTACGCGACGAGGCGCTTCACGTCGTCTTGCCGCCACGCGCAGAGCGCGCCGTAGAGGATGCCGCCAAGCACCGCGACGCCCGCCAAGTTGGCTGCGGCTTCTGCGCACGCCTCGGGGAAAAGCCCCATGCAGAAGCGCAGGTAGCCGTAGGTTCCGAGCTTGAGCATGACCGCGGCAAGGATCACGGAGCCCGCCGTCGGCGCTTCGGTGTGCGCGTCGGGCAGCCACGTGTGCACCGGGAACATCGGCACCTTGATGACGAACGACAGCGCGAAGGCGCCGAAGAGCCAAAGCTGCGTGTTCCGCGGGATCATCAGCCGCTGAAGCTCGAAGTAATCGAACGATGCGACGCCGCCGGTAACCTTGCCGTACGTGTACGCGAGGTACAGGATCGCGGCGAGCATCAGCACGGATCCGAACATCGTGTAGAGGAAGAACTTGATGGCCGCCTTGATGCGGTTCTCGCCTCCCCAGACGCCAATCATGACGTACATGGGGACGAGCATCAGCTCCCAAAACACGTAGAAGAGGAAGAGGTCCAGCGCGAGGAACGATCCGATCATCGCCCCTTCGAGGAGCAGCAGCGCGAAGCACCAATCCTTGATGCGCTTGTCGATCGACCCGAACGACGCGAACGTCGCGATGGGAACGATGAACGTCGTCAAGAGAATGAGCCAGAGCGAGATGCCGTCGACGGCCACGTGGTAGTGGATGCCGAGATCCTTCATCCAGACGACGTCTTGGTTGAAGTGGAACTCGCGCCCCATCTTCACGCGAAGGAGCGGCAGGCTCAACGCGAGGGTTGCCAGCATGATGCCGAGGGTCATTCCTCGGAGCGTTTGCACCGCCTGGCGCGGCGTGAAGAGAATGGCGATGGCGCCCAAGATCGGGAGCGCGATGAGCCACGACAGAAGCGACGCCGACTCCGCCGGAGGGGGGCCGTCGGGGATGTCCATCCCGCTCGTCGCCGGCCAGAGGCGGACGACGAACAGCGCAAGCAGACCGGCCATGATGGCCATCGGCGCGCGGACTTTCCAACCCTGATCGCCGCGACCAAGCTTGCCGGGCACGAGAGCGCCGACGACGGCAGCGAGCAGCACGGGGAACGAGCCCGGCACGAAACGCGAGAGGACGAACATGGCGACGGCGCCCGCCGCGAAGGCCGCGAACGTCGCCGGTTTCACGTGAAGGGGAGGCGACTCGGCTTCGAGCGCGCCGTCGTGGTCGTGGTCGGTGGCAGACATCAGTTTTGCCCCACTTCGATCACCTTGGACGCCTGCGGGCGCGAGAGGACGATCTCCTTCGACGCCTGAAGGCCGAAGGCGTTTTTCACTTGGAGGCGCACCACCTGGGTGCCACCCGGCTCGAGGTGAACCTTCACCTGGCTCTGGCCGCCGAACTCTTGCGCGTCGGGCTTGCCGTCGCCGTTGGCGTCCCAGAGGTACGAGTACTGAAGGCCCGGGGCGGCGTTCAGCGTGTAGTCGCCGTTCGACTCGTTCAGCGTCACGCTCGCGTGGGGCGCGACGAAGAACCATCCGACGATGGCGATGCCGACGACCATAAAGGCGCCGTAGACGTGAATAACGCCGGTCTGGAAGGCGCGGAGGAAGAGGCCTAGCCCCTGCACTACGGCGACCGATACGCGGGCGATGATGGCGTCGACGACCCACTTGTCGAAGGCCGCCGCCGTTTCTGCGAGCGACTCGACGGCCGCGATGACCGTGTTGTCGTAGAGCTCGTCGATGCGCACTTGTCGTAAACGAGCGCATGGAGGCCGGGCGCGGCTTCCGCGAGCTTCTTCGCGGGCCCGCCCTTTTGCAGGATGTACATCCAGTAGGCGATGGCGGTGCCGATCGCGAAGGCAAGCATGCCGGGCGCCGCGAGCGACCACATCTTGTGGTGCTCCGGATCGCCGTCGACGACGCCCGCGTGGCTCGCCGATTCGAACACCGGATCGAGCCAGTTGTTGAGCGGCTCGAAGTGGAAGAGACCGGCGTTGAGGATGCCCGCGCCGATCGCCATCGTGGCGAGGAGGATCAGCGGCACCGTCATCTGCCACGGCGACTCGTGGGGCGCGTAGCCGGGGATCGATAGGTCTTCGTCGTGGTGGTCGTCGTGGCCGTGATCACCGTGGGCGGCTTCGACCTGCGCGAGCGCCGAAGGGCGACCTACCGTCCAGCCGCGGAACGTTCCGAAGAACGTGATGAAGAAGACGCGGCACATATAGAAGGCCGTCATCGTCGCCGCCAAGATGGCGACGGCGTAGAGGACGGTTCCCAACCAGGGCGGCGGCGAGAAGTAGTCGAAGTGGGACTTCTCGTAGGCGACGCGCATTGGGTGGAGCGTGCGGTTGACCATCACCTTGTAGAGAATCTCGTCCTTCGAGAAGAAGCCGCTGGTGAACGGGAAGCCGATGATGGCCGCCGTCGACGCAGCGAACGTCCAGAAGGTGATGGGCATGTACTTGTGCAAGCCGCCCATGTTGCGGATGTCTTGCGCCTTTACGTCGTCGTGGACGCGACCGTGCATCGCGTGGATGACGCTGCCCGATCCGAGGAACAAGCAGGCCTTGAAGAAGGCGTGCGTGAAGACGTGGAAGAAGCCCGCCGTGAACGCACCGACGCCGACGCCGAGGAACATGAAGCCGAGCTGGCTCACGGTCGAATAGGCGAGGACCTTCTTGATGTCGGTCTGCACGAGGGCAATCGTCGCGGCGAAGAGCGCGGTCGCGGCACCGATGCACGCGACGAGCATCATCACGAACGGCGACAGCACGAACACGAACGAGAGGCGGCAGATCAGGTAGACGCCTGCCGTGACCATCGTCGCTGCGTGGATGAGCGCGGAGACCGGCGTCGGACCGGCCATCGCGTCCGGGAGCCATACGTAGAGCGGAATCTGCGCGCTCTTCCCCGTGCAGCCGAGGAGCAACATGATGGCGACGCCCGTGGCGCCCGTCACGGTTATCGGAACCTTCGGCTGGAGGAACGAGAGGAAGTTCGTGTACTGGTTGCCGCCTATGGGCCAGATGTGAACGCCCGTGGAAGGCGTCGTCGTCGCGAGCGAATCGGCGCCCGCCGCGATCCCCGTCCAGTCGAGAGCGCCCGTGTAATACGCGAGGAGGAACATCGCGCAGAGGAGGCCGAGGTCGCCGACGCGGTTGGCGATGAACGCCTTTTTGCCGGCGGAGGCGTTCTCGTTCTTCTCGTACCAGAAGCCGATGAGCAGGTACGAGCAGAGCCCGACGCCTTCCCAGCCGACGAACAGGAGCGGAAGGTTGTCGGCGAGCACCAGAACCAGCATCGAGAAGATGAACAGGTTCAGGTAGGCGAAGAACCGGGCGAAGCCCTTGTCCTTCTCCATGTACGCGGTCGAGTAGAGGTGGATGAGGAAGCCGACCCCGGTAATGACCAGCATCATCACGCTCGAGAGCGCGTCGATGCTGAACTTCACGTTGATGGGGATCGTGACGACGGATTTCCCGCCTGTCGTGTGCATCCACTCCCACGCCGTCCACGCGAGCTTCACGTGCTCGTGCATGGACTCGCCGTGCTCACCCTTGGTGACCCCCGAGGCGTGCACGAGCGCATAAAGCGACGCGAACGACACGACGGACGCCAGGAAGCTCACGCCAACGGCCGACAGAGCCATGAGGCGAACGGCGTTGTTGCCGAGCCTCTTGCCCCATATGCCGTTTACGAACGCGCCGAGCAGCGGCATCCCGAGGATGACCGCAATGAGGGAGAAGTTCTCCGCCGGGAAAAGCGTCGATAGAACGCCGGATTCCATCCAATACACTCCTGAATCGATACGGGGGGCGAAGGCGAGATACGCCGGCGGCGCCGCGTCAGTTCTTCAGCAAGTCAGCCTCGTCGGAGCGCACGGTGCGCTTCAATCGATAGAGCGACAGCACGATGGCGAGCCCGATGGCCGCTTCTGCGGCAGCTGCCGCAATCATGAAAAACGCGAACACCTGGCCCGAGTGATTCTCGGGGCGCGCGCGGTTGAAGGCGACGAGCGCCACGTTCACCGCGTTGAGCATCACCTCGATGCTGATGAGCGTGAAGATCACGTTGCGGCGCACGAGAAAGCCCGTGCCGCCGATGGTGAACAGCAGCCCGCTGAGAACGAGGTAGTAGTCGATGTGGTTCATCCGTGTTCCTCGGAGCTCGTGGCTTGCGCGGCGAGGGAAGCGCGAATTTCGTCGGCCGACTTGAGCTCGCCGGGGAGGCCGCCGTGCTTGCCGCGGGCGATGGCGATGGCGCCAATGACGGAGACCATGAGCAGCGCGCTCGACAGCTCGAACGGCACGATGCCGGTGCTGAACAGCTCGCGCCCGAAGGCGTCGACCCCGCCGAAGTCCGGCCCGACGCGCGGGATCATGTGGTGCTTGCTGACCGCGATCGTCAGCGAGATGGCGGCGCCGCCGGTGACGGCGAACAGCACGCCCGCGAGCACGCGGGGGGCGAGGCCTCGCATGTCCGTCGCGCTCGTGGCGTCGGGTCCGAGGAGCATGATGACGAACAGGAAGAGAACGACGACCGCGCCGGCGTAGACGATGAGCTGAATGGCCGCGAGGAACTGAGCGCCGAGCCCGAGGTAGAGCGCGGCGATGCCCATGATCATGACCATGAGGCCGAGCGCGCCGCGAATCGGGTTTTTCGATGCGACCGCTGCGATGGCGCCGACGAGGGTGCCAGCGGCGCAGAGGAAGAAGAAAACTTGGGCCAGGTTCATCGGAGCCTCTAACCTCGCGGAGGGGACAGGTCCGCTCGACGAGCCCTTTACCCCAAACGCGCGGCCCGTGGCGAGCGCAATTGCCGGCACGGTTGTTCATGGTTCGCCGCAGAGACGCGGCCGCCATCGGCGTTCGGAGAAGGGCCCCCGCGTCACGCCGCGTGATGCGGCGGGTGACGAAGCGGACGCTACATAAGCAGTTCGTGATTCATGAGCGCGTTGCGGACGGCCCTCGAGGGGCCGAACACCCGCGCGCTCGCCGTTCGCTCACTGGACCGTCAGACGAGCCTCCGAGCCTTTCTTCTCGCCGCGCACGTACTGCTCGAACTCTTTGCGGAACTTGCGCAAGAAGCCGAGGGCCGGCATCGCCGTGCCTTCGCCGAATGCGCAGATCGTGTTGCCCATGATGTTGTTGGCGATGTCGCCGAGGGCATCGAGGTCGGCCATGCTGGCCTGACCGTCCAGAATCTTCTGAAGCGTGCGATCGAGCCAGGCCGACCCCTCGCGGCACGGCGTGCACTGGCCGCAGGATTCGTGATGGTAGAACTGCATCAGGTTCTGCATCGCCAGGACGGGGCACGTCCCCTCGGCGAGCACCGTGACGCAGCAGGTGCCGAGCATCGTGCCGACGCCGCGCATCGTGTCGACGCCGAGCGGCACGTCGAAGACGCTCTTGCCGTTCCACTGGAAGAGCGGGCTCTTCTCGTCGGTGACGTTAACGACCTCTTCGGGCCGAAGAACCGGCGTCGATGATCCGCCGGGGATGGCGCAGAGGATCTTCTTGTCACCGAGGACGCCGCCGCCAATGTCGTAAATGAGCTCGTTCATCGTGACGCCGACGGCGAGCTCGATGATCTGGGGCTTCTTCACGTGGCCGTTCACGCCGAAGAGGCGCGCGCCGCCGTCGTTGATGCCGTGAAGCGTGGAGAGCTTCGAGAACTCTTCGCCGCCCATTCCGAACACCGTGGGGACGATGGCGATCGTCTCGAGGTTGTTCACCGTGGTGGGGCAGCCGAAGGCGCCGGCTTGCGCCGGGAACGGCGGCTTGAGGCGAGGCTCGCCGCGCTTGCCCTCGAGCGAGTTGAGCATCGACGTCTCTTCGCCGCAGATGTACGCGCCGGCGCCCGTGTGGACGTAGACCTCGACGGGGTAGTCTTTGCCGAAGGGGCGCTTGCCGAGATAGCCCTTCGCGCGGGCCTCTTTGATGGCATCCCAAAGGCGCTTCTTCGAGAGGTGCAGCTCGTCGCGAACGTAGATGGACGCGACGTGGGCGCCGATCCCGTAGCAGCCGATGATGCACCCCTCGATGACCGCGTGGGGGTTCTGCTCCATGATCGTCCGGTCCTTGTGGGTACCGGGCTCGCCTTCGTCGGCGTTGATGGCGAGATACGCGGGCTTGGTCGGGTGGGGCTTCATGAAGCTCCACTTCACGCCCATGGGAAACCCTGCGCCGCCGCGCCCGCGGACGTTGGCCTTCTTCGCCTCGTTGACGACCTCGTCACGCGTCATCCCGAGCGCCTTCTTCACGGCTTGGTAGCCGCCGAGGCGCTCGTAGACGGGGAGGGTCCACCCTTCGGGCTTGTCGTACGTGCGCGTCAGAAAATCCGTCTTGCGAATCATCCGGTCACGCCTCCTTCAGGCGAGCGAGGATTTCGTCCACGCGCTCGGACGTGAGATTTTCGTAATAGGCTTTATCGACCTGCATCATCGGCGCGGTGCCGCAGCTGGCGAGGCACTCGGCCGTGCGGAGCGTGACCATGCCGTCGGCCGTCGTCTCGCCGGGCTTGATGCCGAGCTTCTTCTCGCACTGGTGCAGAACGTCGAGCCCGCCGCGGAGCGCGCACGGCAGCGTGCGGCAGACCCAGACCTGGTGCTTGCCGACCGGCTCTTGATTGAAGAGCGTGTAGAACGTGACGACGCCCTTCACGTGCGACGGCGGCAAATCGAGCCGCGTCGACACGTACATAATGACGTCCTCGCTCACCCAGCCGTTTTGATCTTGGCAAAGGTGGAGCGCCGGGATGCACGCCGCCATCTTCGTCGGGTAGCGGGTGAGGATGTCGTCAAGCTCGCGCTCGCGCTGTTCCGTCAAGGCGAAGGGCATGCGGTGGGTCCTAGCGTTTCGAGTCGGCGGGCGAAGTGAGGGTTGTCGGAAAGTCAGGGGCGGAGTCGGAAAAACGCGGCGAAGCTAGTGGCGGGACTCGCTTAGTGTCAAGGCGGGCTGACACGGCCTTCACGCGCGCCGCCCGGCGCTGGCCGCGGGGGCCGCCCATCAAGACGGAACAATGTTGTTGTCCGTTCGTGAGAGGTGTCGGTATCCTCCGCTCGATCCGTCGTCTGCTTGAAGTTGCGCGTCCTCGGCCGCTGCCGCGACGTTGCCCGAATCGACTCTGGGCCCAACGTGCTTTCGCGCGGGGTCGTCATGGAGGTGGCTCGCGTGTTCTGCCCGAACTGTGGAACTCAAAACGCCGAGACGGCGTCGACGTGCGGGAAGTGCGGCTTCCAGCTAAAGAGCTCCTCGGCCCCTAAATTCAAGGGGACGATGCTGATGATGAATCAGCCGGGGCAAGCTCCTGCAGCGCCTCCCGCGCCGACGCGGGTTCCCACGCCGCCGGGCGGACAGCCCATCGCCGCGCCGCCGCCGCCCGCGCCTCACGCGATCCCCAGCAAGCTCAAAGGGACCATGGTCGGCGTTGCGCCGCCAATGCCACCCGTGGGTGGGTCGGCGTTCGGGATGGGCGCGCCGCCACCCCCCACGAACGCGCCTGCTCCGCCGCCGGCGTACGGCGCGCCCCCGCCGGCCGCGTACGCCCCGCCGCCTGCGCCCGCCGTGTACGCTCCGCCGCCGGCCGCGCCGTACGGTGCGCCGCCGCCCCACGATGCGGGCGCTTACGGTGCTCCCAACCCGAACGCCTACGGCAACCAAGGCGTGAACCCTCTCGGCGGAACGATGGCCGCGGACGGTCCGCCCGCGTTCAACCCGTTCGGCTCGTCGCCGCCGCCGCCGCCCGCGCCCTATGGTGGGCAGCCGCTCGACCAGGGCTTTCAGCAAGGTGGCGGCGCGCCTCCGCCCGCCGCGCTTCAAACGCCGCCGCAGCAGTACGGCGTGCCGCAGGGGCAGGGGTACGGCGGCTACGGTTCACCGCCCGGTGTCGATCCAAACGCGGGTGCTCCGCCGCAAGGGTACGGCGCTCCGCAACAGGGTTACGGCGCTCCGCCGCCGCAAGGGTACGGCGCTCCGGCGCAACAGGGTTACGGCGCTCCTCCGCAGCAAGGGTACGGCGCTCCGCAGCAGGGGTACGGCGCCCCTGCGCAGCAAGGCTACGGCGCGCCTCCGCAAGGACAGGGCGGTTACGGCGACTACGGCGCGCAGAACCCCGCGGCGATGCAGCCCATGGGCGGCTACGCGCAGGGCGGCCCCATGATGCAGGCGGGCGTCCCCTCGGGTGACAACGGCCCCAAGGGGATGGTTCGCCCCGAGATGAACGTGCTGCTCTTCTCGGTGCTGATTCCGTTTTACCAGCTCTATTGGTTCTTCTCGATTTGCAACGAGATGGCGGGCTTCCTGAAGCGCGACGAGCCGTCGTTCGTGAAGATCTTCCTGCTCAGCACCGTGACGTGCGGCGTCTATTCGCTGTACTGGATGATCACGCGGTTGCCGTCGCTGATGCAGGAGATCCAGCAGCGCGCGGGGGTCGCGAACCCGCAAAATCACGGCATTATGTACATCATCCCGATTTACAACGTTCTGCTCCTTCAGGGTGAGCTCAACAAGGCGTGGTCGACGCCCGGCTGATTCGCACGCGCGCGCGGGGCCTTCTCGGCCCCGCCGTTTTCCTCGCAGCGGGAGTCGCCCTCCTGGCGTGGCCAGGCGCTCCGCCGATGTGCCCAATGCGCGTGGTGCTCCGCATCCCGTGCCCGTCGTGCGGGATGACCCGCGCGGCGCGCCTCGCATGCACGGGTCACTTCGCCGATGCGACGCACGTCCACCCGCTCTGGGCCGTCATGCTCCCCGTGCTCGCCGTCGCCTTCATCGTCGAGGTCGTCGGCTACGCGCGCACGGGCACGTGGGGCGCCGCCGCCGAACGCCCCGCGTTCCGCTACGCCTTCACCGCCGTCTTCGCCGCGCTGCTCATCGTCTGGGCCGCGCGCTTCATGGGCGCGTTCGGCGGCCCGGTGCCCATTTAGGACGCACGAATCCGCGCGGCGCCGGAGCGCCCGGGCGCCGCGCGCGAATCAGACGTTGAAGCGGAAGTGCACCACGTCGCCGTCGCGCAGGACGTACTCCTTGCCTTCGATCGCAAGCTTGCCCGCGTCGCGGCACTTCGCCTCGCTGCCGAGGCGAACGTAGTCTTCCCACCAGATGACTTCGGCCTTGATGAAGCCCTTCTCGAAGTCGGTGTGGATGACGCCGGCGCCCTGCGGCGCCTTCGCGCCTTTGGTCGTCGTCCAGGCGCGGATTTCGACTTTGCCGGCCGTGAAGAACGTGAGCAGGTTCAAGAGCTCGTAGCCGGCGCGGACGACGGCGTTGAGGCCCGGCTCTTTGAGCCCTGCGCTCTCGAGGAACTCGGGGCGGTCTTTCGGATCGAGCTCGGCGATCTGCTCTTCGAGCGACGCGCAGACCGGGACGATCGGCGCGCCTTCGCTGTCGGCCAGCGCCTTGAGCGCCATGAAGTGCTTGTTCGCCGTAAGGTTCGACAGCGAGGCTTCGTCGACGTTGGCGACGTAGAACGCCGGCTTCGACGTGAGAAGCTGCATGTCGCGAAGGACGAGGGGCGCGTCGGTGGCTTCGGGGAGCTTGAAGCTGCGCGCGGGCTTGCCGTCGTCGAGGTGCTTCAAAAGCCCTTCGCAAATATCTGTCGCGAGCTTCTCGAGGGGCAGGTTGGCCTTCGCCATCTTGCGCGCGCGATCGAGCCGCTTCTGGACGGTGTCGAGGTCTTTCAGGCACAGCTCGGTCGTGACCGTCGCGATGTCGCCCACCGGATCGACCCGGTTTTCGACGTGGACGACGTTCGCGTCCTCGAAACAGCGCGCGACCTGGACGATCGCGTCGACCTCGCGAATGTGGCTCAGGAACTGATTCCCGAGGCCTTCACCCTTGGACGCACCGCGGACGAGGCCAGCGATGTCGACGAAGTTGATGACCGTGGGGACGAGCTTGTCGGCCTTCACCACCGCGTCGAGCGCTGCGATTCGAGGGTCGGGGACGACGACGACCCCGACGTTCGGCTCGATCGTGCAGAACGGGTAGTTGGCCGCTTCGGCCTTCGCCGAGCTGAGCGCGTTGAAAAGGGTTGATTTACCGACGTTCGGGAGACCGACAATACCGACCGAGAGACCCATGATGCCGGCTTCATACTCCTTCTTGACGCCTCGCGCACCGACGCTCATGGATGCGGGCGCGTGGTGCAGCCCGTCATCGGCCGAGGACCAGCGTTTCCAAGCGCTTTTTTCGAGTTTTGTGCGTCGACGCGCCTGCGGATCGTGGCCGTAGGCCTGCTCGGCGCGCTGGCCGGCTACATCGGCGTTCCCGCGGGTGGCGAGCGTCGCCCCGCGCCCGCCGCCGCCGACCCGGGGCTCGGTGTCGTGCTCGACGGGCGACCGTTCTCGCTACGCGAGGGCGACGTCTCCGAGGCGCGCGTCGCCGCGATCGTCGACGCGGCGCTCGCCACGCCGATCACGCTGGTCGCGGGGGCCGTGAAGCGGACGATGCCGCGGGAAGCCTTTGGTGTGACCGCCGATGTCCATCGACTCGTCGCACTTCTCGAGAGCGCGCGCGACCCCTCGAGCGCGCTTCGGCGCGGTCACGACGCGCGGCACCGAGGCACGCCCCTCGAGCTTCGCATCCCGCTCGAAATCGACCGTGCACGCGCCGTCGCGGCCCTCGAGCAGGCGAGCTTCGACGTCGCCGTTTCGCCTGTCGATGCGCGGTGGGACGTTGACGCCGCGCGCCCCGTCCCTTCGGCGCTAGGCCGCCGAATCGACGTCTACGCGACCCTCGCAGGGCTCGATGTCGCTCTCCTGCGAGGCGCCTCTACGTTCGACGCCGTTCTGGTGAGTCTGCCTTTTTCGCGGTCCGATGCCGACGTCGCCGCTGTGAATGCGAGCGACGTCCTCGGCTACTTCGAGACCCCCTATCCGCGCGGCGAACGGTACGTCGATCGAACGCACAACCTGAAAATCGCGGCGGCGAAGCTCGATGGTTGGGTGGTGCTCGCCGGGGAGACGTTCGACTTCAATGGCGTCGTTGGGGCGCGCAGCGACGACGCGCAGTTTCATGCGACGGCGTCGCTCGGCGCGGGCGACGCCATGGAGGGCTATGCCGCGGCGGTCTCGCAGAACGCCGGCACGCTGCACGCTGCAGCGGTGTTGGCGGGGCTCGAGATCGTCGAGAGGCATGCGGGCTTTCGCGCGAGCGCCGAGGTGCCGATGGGGCTCGACGCGGCGGTGGCCTATGGAGGCGTGACGCTCCGTATTCGCAATCCGTTCGACGTTCCGATCGTCCTTCGCGAGACCGTCGGCGCGGGCACGGTGCGCGCCGAGATCCTCGGGCCGGCGCGGGACCGCAGCGTGTCCGTCACACGGACGGTGACCCGCGTCGTGCGGTTCGTCGATAGGAAGACCGACGACGCGCGCCTGCCGCGGGGCGAGCGCGTGCTCGTGCAGCGGGGCGCGCCCGGCGTCACGGTGGCGGACACGCGAACGGTTCGCCTGGTTGCAGGAGACGGAACGCGGTCGATCGTCGACGCGCCGTGGACGAGCATCTATGCGCCGACGACGCAGATTTGGCGCATCGGCACCGCCGATCCCGACGCGACGACAACGGCATTCGCACGCAAAGCACGGGACGACGGGCGCTCCGAAGCGCTCGTCGACGAGGTCGTGACGATCACGCAGGGGCCGGGCGTGGCGAGCGATCGCGCGGGCAACGCGGGCGAGGCGCCGCGTGGCGGCTACACGACGCGAACGCGCGTGGCCGGGCGGTACGGCGCGGCAGGCTGGACGGTGCGCGAAGGGTTCGCGAATGACGTGGCCCCGGCGGGTAAGCATGTCGAAGCGGCAAAGGCCGCCGCGCAGGAATCTCCCGCGCGCGATGCCGACTGACTAAAGTGCGCGTTACCAAGATGGCAACGTCGGACCTCGAAGGGCGCGTCGTCGCGCTGTGCGTGACGGGGAGCATCGCTGCGTACAAGAGCGTCGAGGTCGCGCGGTTGTGCATTAAGGCGGGCGCCAAGGTTCTGCCTGTCATGACGGCCTCCGCGGCACGCTTCGTCGGCCCGGTCACGCTGTCGGGCATCACGGGGGAGGCCGTCGCGACGGACATGTGGGACGCGTCGTTCGCGGGCGAGATGCACGTGAGCCTCGCGGCGCGGGCCGACGCCGTCGTCATCGTGCCTGCGACCGCGGACGTGCTCGCGCGCCTCGCGGGAGGGCGAGCCGACGATCTGGTGACGGCGCTCGCCCTGGTCGCGCGCGGCCCCGTGTTGGCGGCGCCGGCGATGCATCCGCGCATGTGGAACCATCCGGCGACGCAGTCGAACGTCACGGCGCTCGCGCGGCAGGGGCGGGTCACGCTCGTTGGGCCCGTGCACGGCGCGGTGGCGTCGGGCGAGTCGGGCATCGGTCGAATGAGCGAGCCGCAAGCCGTGGTCGATGCGATCGCCGCGAGCCTCGCGCCGCGCGATCTCGCCGGGCTGCGCGTGGTGGTGACGGCCGGTCCCACCGTGGAGGACCTCGATCCGGTGCGCTTCCTCGGCAATCGATCGAGCGGAAAAATGGGGTTCGCCGTGGCCGAGCGGGCGGCGCTCCGGGGCGCGAGCGTGACGCTCGTCGCGGGGCCCGTCACGCTCGCAACGCCGGCCCACGTGCACCGCGTCGACGTGCGGTCGGCCCTCGAGATGCGTGCGGCACTTTGGGACGCGGGCGGGCCCTATCTCGCGGGCTTCGACGCGCTCGTCATGACGGCCGCGGTCGCCGACTATCGCGCGGCGGCGGTGAGCGAGACGAAGCTCAAAAAACAGGGTGACACGGCGTCGATCGACCTCGTGAAGAACCCCGACTTGCTCGCCGAGCTCGGTGCGGCACGGGGCGACAAGCTCGCGCACCCTATGCTCGTGGGGTTCGCCGTCGAGAGCGGCGACGACGCGGCCATCACGGCCTACGCGCGCGGAAAGCTCACGGCGAAGCGGGTCGATCTCGTCGTCGCGAACAGCGCCGAGACGGCCTTCGGCGGCGACGACAACCGCGCGATTTTCGTCGATGCCCAGGGCGCCGAGAGCACGCCGGCGATGAGCAAGCGCAAGCTCGCAGACGCGATCCTCGACCGCATTAAAGCGCGCGTGCGGCGCTAGCGCGTCACAACCTCGGCGCTCGCGACGAACGGCTCCCTTGCGGTGAACGGCAGCGTGAGGAGCGTCGCTTTGCGGCCGTCGGCGATGCGCACCGAGACGGCATCGAACGTGTCGGCGCCCCCGTCGTGGGTGAACTGGCGTTCGACGCCGTAGAGCTTTCCCGACGGGTCGACGGAGAACGCATCGGGCGCCGTGATGGCGCGCCCGAGGGTGGTCGACGACGGATCCCACACGAAGGTGCGGCGGACGGCGTCGTCGGTCATGAGCTGCACGACGGCGCGGTGATCGCCGACGACGACGAAGCGGACCGGGGTGCCGAGATCCGTCGCGTCGAGAAGCGTGCGGACCGCATTGGTGAACAGAGAGAGCTCCTCGATTTGCCGACCGACCAGGCGCCCCGCGACGTCGGCGTCGCTCGCGTCGTCGATGCCGCCGAGCCCGCAGCCGGCGTGGGCGACGAGCAGGCGATCGCCCGCCGCGTCGTAGGCGACGGCGACGGGGTTCACACCGGCGAGGTCCAACGCCGTGCCGTCGGCGTCGCCGTTGAGATCGACGAAGGTGTCGGAGTCGACGTCGATGCCGACCACCGTGCTCTTCGTGCCGGCGCAGGCGACGCGGTCGCCCGGCGTCGTCGCCGCGGTGGTGGTGTCGACGTTTCGCAGGACGAGATACACCAGGCGCCGCGCGGGGACGTACACGCCGCCGAGCGGGTCGACGACGCCGTCGGAGTCGCCTGCCTGGACGTAGCGCGCGAGATCGACGCGCGCGCCGACGCCGCCGGCGTCGGACCCGGGAGCGCCGAGGATCGACACCGTGTTGCTGTCGGCGAAGAGGGCGTAGGCCTTCGTGTCCGTGGCGACGACCGATGCGGTCGATGCGATGGCGCGCGTGCCGCCGTCTACGCTCGCGCGGTCGATGCTCCACGTGGCGCTGCGGTTCCAGGGTGCATCGGCGTCGAGCTCGACGACCGCGCCGGTGTCCCGCGCGACGACGAAGAGGCGCCCGCCCGAGGCCACCGTGGTCGGTGCCGTGCTCGCGATCGCGAGGCGGCCGTCGACGGCATGGGTCGCGAGATTCGCCACGAGGAGCTCGCTCGCGCCGCCGACGAAGTCGACGGCCGTGACGAGGAGGCGGGCGCTCGCGGCCGCGGAGCCGTCGACCGCATCGCCGGCATCGAGCGCGGCGTCGGGCACGCCCGCATCGTGGGCCGTCGCGTCGCCGGCGCCGCCGTCGACGGCTTTCCCGAACGTGTCCACGTCGTCATCGCACGCGGCGAGCGCGGCGATCGACACGGCGATGGAGAGCGCGATCGCGCCGGCGGAGACCGAGCGCGAGAAAGGCGAACGCATGGGAGCGTTCTATCAGGGCTTTGGGATCCAGAGCTCGACGTTGCGGTCGGCCACGTCGCCGCGCCCGTCGCTCGGCAGCCATCCCGACACGAAGTCGACGACGCCGCGCGCACGCCCTTCGGCGGCAACGGGGTCGCCGTCGGTCGAGAAGTCGGTGCAGGTTGCACGCATCATCAACCACCCGTTGTCTTGGTCGTACAGCTCGAGGACACGAAACTGGTGGGGGAAGTCGGCGATGGCGCTCGACATGACTTCCCACCACGCGTGGCCGCCCGCGGGCGTGATGGCGCGCACCGCGTGGCGGTGCGAATGGCCGACCATGCTGAAAATCACGTTCGGGTAGCCGCCGACGAAGGCCGTCCACGCGTCGGCGGTGAGCGCGTCTGCCTGGAGCTCGCCGAATGCGCCGCCGTCGCTCGTCAGGCTTCCGACGGCGTGGTGCGACGCGAGCACGACCCACTTCGCGTCGGCCTTGGCCTTGTCGAGCGCCGGCTTGATCGCGCTGTCGACGTCGCTCTGGTGAATCACCCCTTCGGCTCCGCCCGTCTCGGCGGCGGTGTCGAGGACGAGGAGGCGCACTTGCGAGCCCGGCACGTCGTAGGTGTAGATCCCTTTGCCGCTCGCTTTTTGTGCGTCGCCGATGCCGTGCCCGTCGCCGTCGGCGGCGATGGTCGCCATCAAGTCTTTGCGCGAGAGAAGCGCGCGCTTCGCATCGGGGACGACGAAGTCGCCGCGGTACGAGGCGCCGCCGCGCGTGTAGTCGCGGGTTCCGAGCGCCGCCGTCGAGCCCACCGCGATCTCGCGCTTCGCGTCGTCGATGCGGAACGTCCCCTGCACGTTGACGTCGTGGTTCCCGGTGACCCACTTCCACGGCATCGCGAGCCCCTCGGGCTTGAACGGATCCTTGCCGTCGTTGTCGGGGCCGGGCGTCATCTGGTCGTCATTTCCGGAGTCGCATTCGACCTCGGGCGCACCGCTCAAGACCTTGAGCACCCACTCGACCTCGTTGGTCTGCGCGCTGTCGGAGTTGTCGCCGCCGAGCAGCACGAAGGAGATCGGATCGTTGCGGTGGAGCGCGTTAATCGTTCGCACGCTCGCATTGACCATGCGGCAAATGAACGGGTCTTGCGGGCGAAGGGCGGCGTCGCCGGCCGAGTAGCTGTCGAGCGCGCCGACGCGGTTGGGCGACTCGTCGTCGCTCAGCTGAAGGTCGGGCATGTGGACGAAGCGAAAGAGGCGCTTCGCATTCGCGCCGGCGGCGGGGGCGGTGGCGCCGTCGATCGTGCGCGTGGTGTGCTTCTCCCCCGCGGCCGATGCGAGCGTGCCGTAGCCGCGCGCTTCGTAGGATGCGAGGGCCGTGGGGTCGGACGGATTGGGGTTCGCGTCGGGGAGCTCGCGCGGCGTGACGGGCGTGTACAGAAGCTCGTCGGTCATCACCGCCGATTCGAGCGGCACGAGCGGCGTGAAGCGCGGGCCGTCGTCGACCGCGCTCGACGAGCACGCGGCGCTCGTGAGGGTCAGAACGAAGAGGCTCGCGGCGAACGCCGAAAGGGTGAACGTCGATCGCGCGCGTGAAACGAGAGCCTGCCGCATGAATCCTCCCCGGACGCCCGCGATTTGACGGGCGCCGGAGCATAGCGGACAGGTGACAGCGAGGTGACGTCTCTGTTTCGTACTGCGAGGCCCCGCGGCCGGTCAGTGCGCGAGAACGAGGAACACGACCGCGCCTAGAACGATGCGGTAGTAGCCGAACGGCTCGAGGCCGCGCGACTGCAGGTACTTGATGAACCCGGCGATGACGGCCCACGCGACGAGGAACGAGACGACGAGGCCGATGACAAGGTTGACCCCGCCTCCGCCAGCTAAGAGCTCGTGCCGCGCTTTGTACCCTTCGTACAGCGTCGCTGCGCCGAGCGTCGGCAGACCCAGGAGGAATGAGAACTCCGCGGCGGTCGCTGTGGAGAGGCCGGTGAGCTGCCCCGTGATGATCGTGCACATCGAGCGCGAGGAGCCGGGCCACATCGCGAAGCACTGACCGAGGCCGATGAGAAACGCGCGCTTGGGCGTCACGTGCTCGAGCCCGGTGAGGCCGGTGATGTGCTTCTTCGCGCGAATGCGCTCGATGACGATCATCAAAATTCCGCCGGCGATCAGCGCGATCGCAACGGGGGCGGGCCCGAAGAGCAACCGCTTGATGGTCTTGCGTAGCAAGAGCCCGGTGATCGCCGTCGGAACGAAGCCGACGATGAGCGCGACGAGCAGCGCGACAGACTCGGGCTTGCGCGACAGGAGGCCTACCGCGCGCTCGGCCAAGAGGCGCCGGTACTGGACGACGACCGCGAGGATTGCGCCGAGCTGAATGACGATGTTGAACGAGTCGGCCGCGGCATCGTTTTGACCCAGCAGGTCCGCCACCAGAATGAGGTGGCCCGTCGACGAGACCGGGAGATACTCCGTCAGACCTTCGACGATGCCTAAGAGCACCGCGATGAGGGGCGTCATGGCCGCGTGCCTTACCACGCCCTCGCGAGGGGCGCGCGAGGGCTCACTTCTTCGTGAGCCACGCGGCGAGATCGGCCGTCGGGTCGAGCGCCACGAGCACGGCCTCGACCGCGATGGCCGAGACCTTCGTGCCGAGGGGCGCGACGCGCACGCCCTCGTTGTCGCGCCAGACGACGACGCGCACCGCCTGCGACGGCTTCACGGCGGGCTGGAACGGCTCCATGCGAGGCGGGATCTGCGAGCCCGCGATCGCCTTCTCGACGTACGCCGACGTGCCGATGCGCGTGTGCTCCTCGACCATGTCGTCCATGTCCTCGCCGCTGAACGACTGCGTTGGCCACGCGTCCGGGTCGTCGCTGCGCGCGATGATGCGCTGGAGATCGCTAGGGATGACCGTCGACGGTGGCTCGTCGTCGATGACGGGCTTGCTCCGCCCGCGCTTCCGCGGTTCGGGCGCGATGACCGGCACGTGAATCTCGGCGGTCGTGTCCGGATCGACCACGACGGCGGCCGCTCGTGCGCTCTTCGCGCCGCGCGCTTCGTCGCCGAGGTTCGCATGGGAACGACGTCGCGACGTGCGCGGCTCGGCGGGGCGGAGCGGCCCTGCGCCTTCGCGGCGAGAGCTTGGCGCGGGACCTTGCGCCACCCGCGGCGCCGTTGGGGAGTGCGCGAACGGCTCTTTCACCGTGACGGCGACGGGCGGCGGCGTCTGCGATTGAAGGGGGAGCGTGCGCTTCACGAGCGGCGGCGGAATCGACTGCGGATTGCCGGGCTTCACGCCGGGCGCGTTCGGCGTCATGGACGACGGCGGCGTCTGCGGCGTCTGGCGGGCAGACGACGGCACGCCAGCCACGGGCGGGGGCGCGACAGTGGTCATGCGCTCGCCCGCATCCAGCTGCGACGCGAGCTCGGCGGCGGCCTTCGCGAGCTCCAAGTGGCGCTCGTCGGCTTCACACTCGGACGCGGCTTCGGCCGCGCGGCGAATCCACTTCACGGCCTCGAGGTGATCGCCGCGGTTCCACATCGCCTCGGCGGTCGAGAGGGCCCACGAGACGTCTTCCGCGTCGTCGGCGCGAACGCGGGGGAACACGAGCTTTTCACCGGCCCGGGGGCCATCGCCTCGCGGCGTTTTCGAGTCGTGGGCCATGGCGCTCCCTCCACGATACGCGCGAAATGGCCGCCCCGTTGGAACGCTTGGCTACCCGGCCGTTTTTGCGCTCTCGCCGTGGACGAGCACACTTAGCGATGTGTTCTCGGGGAGCTTCCCCTCGGCACGCTCGGGCCTGCCGCCGCCACGGCCGCCCACGGTTGTCGCGGCGGTCTTGAACCAGCCGCCGCAGTCGAAGGTCGTGGCCGATCCGCGCTGCACCACCACCATGAGGTCGCGTTCGCCCGCTGCGCCGGGCTCGCCCGCGCTCGCGCAAAACGCGACGACATCGGGGCGCGACGCGATGCGGGCGGCGAGCGCGCGGAGCATCCCAATGTCGTCCGCCGTGCGAACGACAACGACACGCGTGGTGCCGCTCGCGTCGGGGGGATGGGCCGCGAGCGCCTGCGCGGAGAGGAACGCGACGAGCTCGCCGCGAACGGCCGAGAGCGCATCGAGGCGTGCCTTCATGTCCGCGCGGAGCTTGGCGACGGCGTTGCCGACGTCGAGCGCGCCGCACGTGAGCTCGCGCGCGAGGTCGGACAGCGCGCGCTCCTTGCTGCGCATGTCGTCGAGTGCGCGGTTGGCGGCGTGGAACGTCACGCGCGTCATGCCTTTGTACTTCTCCGTGCCGACGATGCGAACGAGGCCGACTTGCCCGGTGCGCGTGCAGTGCGTGCCGCCGCAGGGCGAGACGTCGAAGCCGTCGATGTCGATGATCCGTATGCCCGTGGCGACCTTCGGAGCGCGGCGCAGCGGAAGCGCCTTGAGCTCGCTCTCGGACGGGAAGAACGCACGCACGACGACGTCGCTTTGAATCGCCGCGTTCACGGCTGCTTCGGCGCGGGCGAGCTCGGCGTCGGGGATCGTCGCGCGCGAGACGTCGATCGTGCAGACGTTGGCGCCGAGGCGCGACGAGACGGTCTCGGCGCGGGCTTCGTCGAGCAGCGCGCGCGAGAGCATGTGCTGCGCGGTGTGTTGCGCCATGTGGTCGCGGCGACGCGCGGGCTCGATGCGACCCTTGACCGCCGTGCTGGACGAGAGCGAGAGGCGCGCGGCCCCGGCCCCGTCGACGAGGTGGTGAATCACGCCGTCGTCGTCGACTTGCACGTCGCTCACGGCGAAGGGCTGCCCGTCGAGCTCCAGCGCGCCCGTGTCGGCGAGCTGCCCGCCCGCTTCGGCGTAGAACACCGTTTTGTCGAGCACGACCGACGCCTTGTCTTCGTACGCGGCGATTCGCGCGCCCGTGACGTCGAACGTGGTGGCGAAGGGGTCGAGCCAGAAGAGCTTTTCGGTCGGCATCGCCCGCCGATTTAGCACGGAAGCGACTGCTGCTAGGGTGCCCGTTGCCATGCAGGTCACCCTCAACGGAACCCTCCGCGACGTCCCCGACGGCCTCACCGTCCGGGCGCTTTTGGACCACCTCGGCCTCACGCAGGGGCCCGTCGCTGTCGAGATCAACCGCGACATCGTGCCGCGGGCCGAGCACGTCGTGCGCGCCGTGGCCGAAGGCGACGCCATCGAGGTCGTCCTCTTCGTCGGCGGCGGCTGAGCGGGGCTACGTCGACGGCGTCGTCGTCGATTCGGCCGGCGGAGCAACCAGGTCGCGATCGACCGCCGCGCGTGCGCTCTTCACGAGGGCGACGACGGCCGCGTGGGACCGCTCGCGAAGCTCCGCGCCGCGGACCCCTTCGCGGACGACGATCGGCTCGCCGATCGTTACGGCCACGCGCGTGGGCGGTGCGCTCGCCATTCGGTTCAAGTGCTGCATGAACGATTCGTCGACGAATGCGGCGCCCGAGCCTGTCTCGTAGGCGATCCCCACGGGGATGACCTCGCACTGCGTATGGAGCGCCGCGACGAACGCGCCGGGGTGAAACGGGCGGACCTCGTCGCCGGGGAACGTCGTCCCCTCGGGGAAAATCGTGACGGTGTGGCCCCCCTTGAGGAGATCGCGAATGTGGCGAATCGCCGCTGCGCCGCTGACCGAGTCGCTGCGGTCGACGAAAACGGTGCCGACGCGACGGGCCGCGGCGCCGACGAGGGGCCAGTTGGCGAGGTCGCCGCGGCTCACCATGAAGCCGCCGAAGGTGCGGAGGGCGATGGCGATGTCGATCGTCGAACGGTGGTTGGCGACAATGAGCCGACCGCGGCCGCGCGTGCGTGCGGGGGCCGGGCGTCCGTCGCCGGCGACGACCGTCACGGCGAAGAGCTTGAGCAGCGCGTCGCTCCAGCGCGCGAGCCAGCGGTCGCGGAGCGCCTCGCGGCTCCCCTTCGGCGTCATCGCTTCGCGGAGCGCAAACGCAGGGAGCAGCGTGCCGGTGACGGCGGCAAAGCCAGTGATGCGTAGAGCGCGGCGGAGCTCGGGGTTCATCTCGGACATGCGAGGTCTCAAGTAGCAGACTGCGCTAACGGGTGGGCGTTGCCGTCGCCGGCGCCGTCGAAGGCTGGCCGGGCGCAGACGGCGTGACGCTGCGTGGCTGCTCGGCCACGATGACGAGAGCTTCGTCCTTAAGCGCGACCGCCGCGAGCGCGCGGAGCGCGTCGAGGCTCGGCGCCGCGTGCGGCTTGTCGTCGCGGAAAAGGGCCATGAGGCGCGCGCGCGGATCGGACGCGAGGGGGACGGCCGCGACCTCGCGCATCGACTGCGCACGCGCGCGGTCGGCGTCGGAGAAGGCGCCCTGGCGAAGGCGGTCGAGCATCGCGCGCACCTGCGCGACGGCGGCGTCGAGGCTTCCCGGCGGCGTTGTGATGCGAATGACGAGGGCAGGCGCGCGCGTGCCGCCGAGGAGGCGCGCGCTCGTGGCGCGGGCGAGACCCGTCCCCTCGAAGGCGCGGGCGAGGAGGCCGCCGTCGCCGTCGAGGGCCGCGACCAGTACCGATGCGGCCTCGCGCGCGTCGTCGTCCACGGCGTTGGCGCTGTTGGCGCCGTTCGCGAGCGGAGCTGCGATCCACGCTTCGGCGAGGCCCCCCGTTCCGTCGGCCGCGTACGTCCCCGACTTCGCGGCGACGACGGGGCTCGCGGCCGGGCACGCGCGCGCCTCGCCGGGGCGTCGCGCGATCCATCGATCGATCGCTTGCGTGGCCGCTTGCGCCTGGGCGGCGTCGACGTTGGCGAGGACCGCGACGCGCAAGGGGCCCGCACGCAGCGCCGTCGCACGCGCGGCGACCGACGCATCGGACGCGCGCCCCACGGCATCGGCCACGCCCCACGGCAAGACCCACGACGGATGCCCGGGTGCGAGGGCGCTCGCGAGAACCGCGGCGCTCCGTGCGCCGTCCTGCTGCTCGGCGAAGCGCGCGACGACTTGTGCGCGTGCCCGCGTGATCGCGTGGGCGGGGAGCGCCTCCGCGGCGAACGCGCGGGCGGCCGCGTCCGCGAGCCTTCGCGCGTGGGCACGCGGTGTTTCCGACGGGCGCGCCGCGCCGTGCACGATGATCCCCACGCCCTCTTGCGTGGCCCACCCTTCGGCGCGGGCACCTTCGCCGCGCAGCCCGTCGTTCACGTGCTCAGCGGCCGCCGCGGCGACGAGCGCCGAGAGCCCCGCGTCCGCGTCTCCCTCCGAGTGCGTTCCGCACGGCGAGGCGAACAGGAGCCACAGCTCGCCCTGCCCCTGCTCGACGCGCGACCGCGTTTCGACCACCGGCTCGTGCCATGCGATGACCGCGCGATCGAGCGCTGCTCGGACGTCGCGCGCACGCTGCGCGAAGGCGCCGTCGGTCGCCGTGTCTTTCCCGGCGACGATTCCGACCGTCGTCACGGTGCGGAGCGATGCGTCGTCGCGGCTCGATGCGAAGCTCCAGAATGCGGCACGCTCGGCCGCATCGCGCGGATCTTCCGCCGCGTGCGCGATGACCGTGACGGCGCTGGCATCGGTGCCGTCGGGCGGCACCTCGGCGATCTCGACGGCGAGCTCTTGGCGCGCGAGGGCGATGGCCGTGGCCATGCGGGCCGCGCCGCCGACGGCGAGATCGCGCGCGGACCACTCGAGCGTCACGGCGACGCAGCCGCCGCCGACATGGGCTGTGGCCGCGACGTTGCGGACGCGCGGGCCGGCTTCGAGGGCCCCGATGCGCGAGACGAACGCCCCGCGGGCGTCGGCGATGGCGGCGGCGACGGTGACCGCTTGGAGCGGGCGCTGCGTGAAGACGGCGACGTGGGCGCGCGCAGCACCGGCGGAGAGCTCGGGGGTGAGCTCGTAGATTTCGGCGCGCGCGTCGGCGGCGGGGAGCGCGACGGCTGCGGGGCGCGACGGCGCATCGGGCCATGCGGCCGCGCGTGCGAGGGCAGTGCCCGCGGCGTCGCCGAGGCTCTCTGCGCCGGCCGTCGCGAGCGCCACGCGACCGATGCCGTGGGCCGCCGCACGCCACGCCTCGAGCTCCGCGGCGGTGACCGGCGCACCGCGTGGGGCTGCGGCGTGGGGCGCGCCGAACGCTTCGCCGGTGCACCGCGCGACGTCGGCGAGCGCCGCGTCGGGCAACGGCCTCCGCGTGAGGGCTGTGACCTTGCGTTGCGCCGCCGCGAGACCCTCGGCGTCGGCGGCGGTGACGGGCGTGAGGAGCGCGCTCCGAAGCGCCGTGGCAAAGGCCGCCGCGTCGGCGTCCGTCGCAACGAAGCTCCGAACGCGGTACCCGTTGGCCGTCGCGGTGACCTGTGCGTCCTTCAGCCCCGCTGCACGCAGCCGCGCTTCGGCGAGCCCCGAAAGGCCTACGGCGACGTCGGCGCCACGCGCATCGGCGACGCCTGCGGTCACGATGGCCGCGGCTATGGCGCCTCGCGGATCCCCCTCGCGCGCGACGACCGACACGGGCGGTCGGTCTTTGCTGCCGCGCGTACGGAGCCCTTCGGCGCCCGCCGCTCCACGCCCAGAGCCGCCCGCACCGCCGCACGCCGGCACGCAGGCCACCGCGACGAGCACGAGCACGGCGAGGAGGCGCGATGATCGCGCCTTCGCCCGCACCGTCATTTCACGATGTCTTCGGCCGACCGCGGCGCCAGGTGCAGATTGAAGAAGTACGTGACGACGCCGGTGATCGACGCGAACGTCGTGTTGGCGGGGTAGTCGGCCGCGACGATGGGGAAAAGCTCGTTGGTCATCGTCGGAAGGTTCGACGTGTTGCCGCTCATGATGCGCCCCGAGATGCGGCCGCTGCCGTCGTCGAGCAGCGTCGAGAGGGTGACGTTCTTCACGCGCACGAGCATCCCGAGCCACTGGCGGCCCTTCGCAAAATCGGCGAGGTCGGCCACGTCGATGTCGGTCGGCTCGACGGCCGGCGCTTCGAAGCGAAAGGTCGCCGTCGGCTTGAAGAGCTGCGGCAGCACCTGCCCGGCGGGGAATACCGCGCCGCCGATCTTCGCGTTCTCCTGGTATTGCCCCGTCATATCGAGCACATCGCCCGGCGCCACGCGGAGGCTCGACGGGATGAACGCCGCCTGGAACGTCCCGACGCCCGCATACGGCGCGTGGGAGCCGACGTCCTGAACGAAGAGCGTGCCGGAGCTTTTGCCGTCGCGCGTTTCGTCGAACGTGTCGGTCGTGACCACGCTAAGGCCGGTGCAGCTCACAGTCGCTCCGACCGGCGGTCGCTTCGGGCTGTTGGGATCCCCCACGTCGCTCAAACGGAGCCCCTGCCCAATCGGGCTCGGCGTGGGGTTCACGATCTTGTCGCCCCCACTCTCGCTACAGCCCGCGGTGGCGGCGAAGACGAGGGCGGCGGCTGCGGCGCAAAAAAAGGCGGGGCTTCGCATGAGAGCTTCGTCTGCTTACTACAAGCCGAAGGGGCGCGCTCGCGTCGAGGTTCGTCCCCTCCGGCTGCCGGCAATGTGCGATGAAATGTCAATGCCCAGGCCGATTCCCGGTCTCGCCCGCGGCCGCGCTAAGCTTTCGCGCGATGACGCACCCCACCGTCACGGCTCGATGGCTCGCAGGTCTCCTCCTCGCGGGCGCGGCTGTCTCGGCGTGCGGCGGCTCTCCCGGCCGGCGCCCGAATCTTCCGTCGGGATCGACGCACTCGGAAGCGGCGACCGCGGCGGATCTCGATTTTGGCCACGCGAGTGGCGGCCCCGGCGCGCGCAGAGCCGACGAAGCAGGCCTTGCAACCTGGTACGGCGCCGCGTTCGCGGGGAAAAAGACGGCGAACGGCGAACGCTTCGACCCGAAGGCGATGACGGCGGCCCATCGCACGTTGCCCTTCAACACGTGGGTCGAGGTTCGCCGCGTCGACACCGGGCGCAGCGTTCGGGTCCGCATCAACGACCGCGGCCCGTGGGGCGACAACCGCAAGGTCATCGACGTCTCCAAGGCCGCCGCCGACGTTCTCGACCTCGTCGGCGTGGGCGCAGCCCGCGTCGAAATTCGCGTCGTCCGCGGCCCCTAATTCCGTGGCGAGCGACCCGCGCCCGTTACGGCTGCTCGATGAGCTTCACCGCGCCGGAGCGGTAGTTTTTCGCGTACTCCATGTAGAGCTTGCTCGCTTCACGGACCCACGCGAGGTCTTCGTCCTTCAGCGTTTTGATCACGCGAGCAGGGCGGCCGATGGCGAGGGATCGCGGCGGAATCACCGCACGCGGCGGAACCAGCGAGCCCGCCCCGATGATGCACTCTTCGCCGACGACGCAGCCGTCGAGCAGGGTCGAGCCCATGCCGACGAGCGACCCGTTGCCAACCGTGCAGCCGTGGAGAAGAACCATGTGGCCGACGGTCACGTCGTCGCCGATGGTCGTCGCGGCCATGCCGCCCGTGACGTGGACGACGCAGCCGTCTTGCAGATTCGTCCGCGCGCCGAGGCGAATGGGGTAGACGTCGCCGCGAAGCGTCGCGCCGAACCAGACGCTCGAATCGTCGCCGAGGACAACGTCGCCAATCACAGTGGCGTTGGGCGCGATGAACACGTCGCGGCCGATGGTCGGGCGCGTGCCGAGGTATTCGTAGAGGGGCATCGTTCGCGGGCTCTCTTAGGCGGATTTCAGGCGTTCACGACGGCGTGACGAGGAGCGGAAGCGCGCGGCGGCGCGTCTCGCCAGCCTTCGCGACGGGGCGCGGCGACGCGCCCGACGTGCTCGCGCGCGCGAGCGTCTCGACGAGCCGCGCCCGCGATGCAACCGAAAGCTCGCCCGCGAGCGAATGCTTGTTCGCCCGCACGATGCTCACCTCGACGACCTCGCCCACCAAGCTGGCGATTGCGTCCGAGCCGATGCCGGCGGCGACGTGGACGATCTCGTTGCGGTCCGTGCGCCCCTGAACGAGCGGCCCCGACGGATCGGCCCCCGTGTCGCTCTTGCTCGCCCCTTCGATGAGGACGCGCGCGGTGCTCCCCACGAGCGACTCCAAGTGCAGGCGACCTTGCGCTTCGACCGTCTCGAAGAGGCGCGCGAGGCGCTGGGACTTCACCGATTCGGGAACGTCGTCTTTCAGCTTGAGCGCCGGCGTGTATGGGCGCGGCGAGTACTTGAAGCCGAAGAGCGACGTGAAGCCCACCTCGCGCACGAGCGAAAGCGTCTGCTCGAAGTCGTCGTCGGTCTCGCCCGAGAAGCCGATGATCACGTCCGTCGTCATCGTCATGCCTGGCCGCGAGGCCATCAGTCGGCGCGCGCGCTCGACGTACTCCGCACGCGTGTATCTGCGGATCATTCGCCGCAGCATGCGGTCGCTCCCCGACTGGACGGGCAGGTGAATGTGGCGCGCGAGAATGTCGATCTCCGCGTGCGCCCGTGCGAGCGACTCGGTGGCATGGCGCGGGTGCGGGCTCGTGTACCGAAGGCGCGCAAGCCCGGGAACCTCACGCGCGATCAGGCGCAGCAGAGCAGGGAACTGGCTCTCGTCCGGATCGTCGCTCTCGGGCGGCGGGAGGCTCGCGTCGCGGTAGCTGTCGACCGTCTGTCCGAGGAGCACGACCTCGCGCGTCCCTTCGCGAACCCACCGCGCAACCTCGGCAACGATCTCCCCCGCCGGCCTGTAACGCTCGGGCCCACGCGTATACGGCACGATGCAAAAGGAGCAGCGCTCGTCGCACCCCTTCATCGTCGTCACGAAGGCGCTCACCGGCGCGCGTCCCGGCGTGGGAGCCGCCGCGAGCCACTGGGGCGCGTCGAGATCGAACACCGTGCGTGCGACGGGCAGCGCGCCGCCGTACTGCGCCATGACAAGCGCAGGAAGCTCCGCGATGTTGTCCGGGCCGATGACCAAGTCGATGTGCTTGACGCGCTCGAGGAGCCTCTCGCCCTCTTGCTGCGCGACGCAGCCGGCGACGGCGACGACGAGCTCGGGGCGGTCGCGTTTCAGCGGCGCGAGCTTCCCCACCTCGCTACGGAGCTTCTGCTCGGCCTTCTCACGCACGCTGCAGGTGTTGAAGATGACCAAGTCGGCCTCTTCGGCGCTCGCCACGGGCGCGAAGCCGTGGCTCTTGAGCACCTCCTCCATGCGATCCGAGTCGTGCACGTTCATTTGGCAGCCGAACGTGTGGAGGAAATAGCGACGCTCTACGGCCGTTGGCGAGGCTTGCGCACCTGCCTCCACGGCCGGAAGCGGCGTCGCGAGGGGGGCAGTCTCGGGCAAAAGCAGGCTTGGATTGGCTTCGGGAGGGGACGGCACGGCGGCGCGTTGTCTAGCACGAACCCGGCGCCACGCCGGCCGTCCGCGTCCCGGACGACGCGGAGGCGACACGTTCCGTTTACTGAGCATTTCCTACGGCCGCGTTCTTGTTTACGCTCCGCATCATGGGATTTCAGCCGCGCTACGAAACGCTCATCGATATCTACGAAGACAGCATCAAGACCTACGGGTTTCGTGAGCTGTTCGGGACGAAGCGCAACGGCACCTGGCAGTGGCTCACGTACAACGAGTTCGGCAAGAAGGTCGATCGCTTCCGCGGCGCCCTCGCCAGCCTCGGCGTGAAGAGCGGCGACATCATCGCCGTCATCGCGAACAACCGCGTCGAGTGGGCGGTCGGCGAGTACGCCGCGTTCGGCCTCGGCGCGGCCTACGCCCCCATGTACGAAGCCCAGCTCGACAAAGATTGGGAGTTCATCATTCGCGACTGCGAAGCGAAGATTCTCATCGTTGCGAACACGGCCATCCTCGAGAAGACGAAGGGCTTCCTCGATACGATCCCGTCGCTCAAGCACATCATCGTTCTCGACGGAAATCCCGGCGCGCAGAACGGCAAAAAAGAGAAGATTCACACCTTCCAGCAGCTTCTCGACGCCGGCAAAGAGGCGCCGATGCAGAAGCCGTCGAAGGACGACATGGCGTGCCTCATTTATACGAGCGGCACGACGGGCAACCCCAAGGGGGTGATCCTCACGCACTACAACATCGCGGCGAACGTGAGCGCGGCTCGCTACACGTTCCCGTTCGATCGCCAGGATCGCTCGCTCTCGTTCTTGCCGTGGGCGCACTCCTTCGGCCAGACCTGCGAGCTCCACGCGCTCTTCTCGGCCGGGTCGAGCATGGCCATGGCCGAGTCCGTCGAGAAGATCATCGAGAACCTCGCCGAGGTGCAGCCGACCGTTCTCATGAGCGTGCCGCGCATCTTCAACAAGATTTACGCCGGCGTTCAGAAGCAGCTCGCGGCCAAGCCCAAGGCCGTTCAAGAGCTCGTGAAGTTCGCCATGAAGGCGGCGCAGAAAGAGCGCTCCGGCGTTCGTCTCGGCATTCGCGAGCACGCCGCGTTGCAGATGGCCGACCGCCTCGTCTTCAAGAAGGTGCGCGCGAAGTTCGGCGGTCGCCTCAAGTTCGCGGCGAGCGGCGGCGCGGCCATTTCGAAGGACGTGGCCGAGTTCATCGATGGACTCGGCATCACGGTCTTCGAGGGGTACGGCCTCACCGAGACGTCTCCGATTTCGACGATGAACTGCCCCGGCGAGCGGCGCATCGGCTCGGTCGGTCGCGCCATCCCCGGCGTGCGGATCGAGATCGACCCCACTGGAATGGCCGACAAGCAGCCGGTCAACGATCTCCTACGCGACCGCGTCGAAGGCGAGATCATCGTCTACGGCCACAACGTGATGAAGGGCTACCACAACAGGCCCGAGGAGAACGCCGCGGTCTTCACGAAGGACGGCGGCTTTCGCACCGGCGACATGGGGTATCTCGACCCGCACGGCTACCTCTACATCACGGGTCGCATCAAGGAGCAGTACAAGCTGGAGAACGGCAAGTACGTCGTTCCCACGCCCCTCGAAGAGCAGTTGAAGCTCTCGCCCTACGTCGCCAACGTCATGGTCTACGGCGACAACCGCCTCTACAACGTGGCGCTCGTCGTCGCCAACGTCGACCAAGTGAAGGACTGGGCGACCGCGAACCAGATCTCGACCGGCGACGCGGACGCGCTCCTGGCCGATCCCAAAGTGCGGGCGCTGTTCAAAGAGGAGATCACGAAGAACTCGTCGCACTTCAAGGCGTTCGAGGAGGTGAAAGAGTTCGCGCTCATCGCGAAGGACTTCACGACCGACAACGGCATGCTCACGCCGAGCCTCAAGTTGAAGCGTCGCAAAGTGATGGAAGTCTACGGCGCGCTCCTCGACGGCCTCTATGCGAAGAAGTCGAAGGTCGAGAAGACGACCGCCGCCGCCGCGCACTGACACGTACCCGCTCTTTGCGACGACGACCGCGCCCTCACGCTCACGCGTGGCGGCGCGGTTTCGATTCTGTCAGCGCGTGCGGGCAGCCCACGCGTCGCGGATGATCTCGTCGATCGATGAGCGCTTGGCGCGGAAGCCCAACAGATCTTGCGCGCGGCGTGGCGATGCGACGAGCACGGGCGGATCACCGTCGCGACGGGCCCCGTGAACGACGGGCACCTTGCGGCCGCTGACGCGTTCGACCGCGTCGATGATCTCGCGCACCGAGTGGCCGCGGCCTGTGCCGAGGTTGAACGCGCCGCTCGCGCCACCGGCATTGAGGTAGCCGAGGGCCGCGAGGTGCGCTTCGGCGAGGTCGCGCACGTGGATGTAGTCGCGCACGCAGGTGCCGTCGGGCGTGGCGTAGTCGCCGCCGAAGACCGTGATGTGCGGGCGACGGCCGAGGGCTGCGTCGATGACGAGCGGAATGAGATGCGTCTCGGGGTCGTGGCGCTCGCCGAGGCCGTCGGCGGCGTCGGCGCCGGCCGCGTTGAAGTAGCGAAGCGCCGCGAAGCGCAGGCCGTACGCGCGATCGTACGCGGCGAGCACACGCTCGACGGCGAGCTTCGTTTCGCCGTAAGGGTTCACCGGATTCTTCGGGTGGTCTTCGTCGATGGGCGAGCGAATCGGGTCGCCGTAGACCGCGGCCGTCGACGAAAACACGATCCGCGTAACCTTCGCGTCGAGGGCGCTCTCGAACAGCTCGATGCTCGCGGCGAGGTTGTCGCGAAAGTAGAGTCGGGGATTGGATACCGACTCGCCGACCTGAATGCGCGACGCGAAATGGAAGATCGCGCCCACGTCGTAGGCGCGCAGCACTTCGGTGACTTCGCTGCGGTCGCGAATGTCGGCCTGCACGAACATCACGTCCTTCGGGATCGTGTCTTCGTGGCCCGTGAGCAGACTGTCGACGACGACGACTTTGTGCCCGGCGCGAACGAGCTCGCGAACCATGTGCGAGCCGATGTAGCCCGCACCGCCTGTAACCAAAAGATTCACGCGTCGAGCATATCGCGAATCGCGTCGGGCGCGTGGGCGACGTCGCCGAGGCTCGAAACCTGGGTGATGGCGCGCCGCGGAAGGGCGGCGAGAATGTGCGGCATCGGGCCGCGGGGCGTCGCGGCGACGTCGATCGCGATGCCGTGCTGCGCAAGCACGCGCGGGTCGATGCGCATCACGACGAGCGGCGCACCTTCGGCAAAATAGAGCGCCGCGCTCGCAGCCACCGCGGGCTGGTAGGACGCGTGGATGAACCCTTCGGCCGCGAGCGATTCGGGGGCATAGGCGTCGAGGCCGCCGCGCCCGAGATCGCTGCGAAGGAGCAGGTGGTAAAGCCAGCGCGCGTCGCTCACTTAACCGAGCCTCCGCCACTCGAGAATGTCGACGTGGCGATCGGCGGCGCGGTACTCGATGGTCTGCCGCATGCCGCTGGCGTCGCCGCCGATCTGCAGCGGTACGGGGCGCGAGAAGGTCATTCGCACCGCCGTTGCGAACCAGTCGTGCATCCCTTTCATCGGGTGCGTGCCGCGCCACAAATCGGGGATCGAAAGCACCGCCTTCACGGCGTTCTCGTTGTAGATGCGCACGTTGATGAACCCGGGCAGCCTCTCGGCGAACGGGTACGCGCGGAAGCGGTAGCCGTATTCCGGGC
>JANXMC010000344.1 GCA_025354825.1 Myxococcales bacterium | reverse complement strand
AGGTCGTCGATACTGTCTCGTATGAGACCGTTCGTCAGGTGCTGAAAAAAACGAACTCAAGCCCTGGCTCACGCGACGCTTCTGCATCCCGGCGAGCGAGAACGCGCCATTCGTCGCGGCGATGGAGCACGTCCTCGATCTGTTGCCCTACCTCCTCGAAGCCCTTGCGTGCATGGAATCGCAAGGATCCGTCGTTGCGTGGGTGCAGATTGACCTCGAGGGTGAACCACGAGGAGGCGATCGCGTTCTCCCGCGAGGGCGTGCGTCGCGCCGAGCGTCATCTCGAGCTCGACCCGAACCACATTCGCGCCCTCACGCTCGGCGCAGGCGCGCTCGTGGCGTTGGGCGAGCCGGAGCGCGCGCGAGAGTGGTGCGGGCGTGCGATCGCCACCGCCGCCGACAGCGCGGATCCCTCGCTGACGTACAACACGGCTTGCGTCTACGCGCGGCTCGGGGAAAACGAGGCTGCCCTCGACGCGCTCGAAATCGGCGTCGCGCGCGGACTCGGAAAGCGGGATTGGATGCTGCATGATCCGGATCTCGACGGGCTTCGTAACGAGCCGAGGTTTGCGGAGATGCTCGCGAAGCTGTCGTGAGCGCCCGGGCCGCTCTACTCTCTCGCTGATGTCCGGCCTCGCCGCAGGAATGCTCGCGCTCGCGTTCTTGCGACTCGTCGCCTACCTCGCGCGCAAGCATCTTGATGGGCAAGCACCAGGATCGAGCGAGGCGACGTCGGTCGAGCCTCCTTGCATCGAGCCACCCCGCCGACCCGACGCCTTGGCGCACGTGCGCCACGAGGCGGACGGCTATCGGAAGGCGCGGCGCGTGATCGACGGCTTGCCGGAGAACCCACTCGAACCCTTTCGCCCACCGGGAAGCGACCCGCCGAAGTCCTAGAGGCAGTGGAGCTCTATCGCAAGTGCTCGGAGCTCCAAACCGAGGACTTTCAAAGTTGCACCGGGGTCGTGGAGTCGGTAGCCAGCTCTACGACGAGGTCGAGCGGCGAGCGTCCGCCGAGTGCTCGTGCTTCCCCATCGTGAAAGACACGCGCGCGTAGTGATAGTGCGCATCGTACGAGTGCGCGTTGCGGCGGATGGCGTCCTGACACGCGAGCTCCGCGGCGGCGTACTCGCGGCGCATCGAAAAAACCGCCGCGCGCGCGAGGTGCGTCTCGGCGAGCTCAGGGCCGAGCTCCAAGGCGCGCGCGCTCGCGCGTTCGGCCGCTTCCTCGCCGCGCTTTCCCGCGGCGTGCCAGTCCACGAGAAACGCATGCACTTGCGCCAGCACCGCGTACGCGGGGGCGTACGACGGATCGAGCTCGATCGCGCGTTCGGTCTCGCGCAGGGCGATCCCCAGCGAGGTCGCGCCGTGCGATCGCAAATGCTGCCGGCCGCGGAGGAAGTGTTCGTAGGCCTCAGGCGTGGTACCGGGGCGGCGGATCGCGTTGGCGGTGGACGCGCTCAAGACGCCTCGCATCAGCTTCGCCACCGTGCTCGCGATCTCGTCTTGGATCGCGAACACGTCGGCCGTGACCCCTTCGAAGCGGTGCGCCCAACGCTGGTATCCGCCCGCCACGTCGACGAGCTGCACGTTCACGCGCAAGCGATCGCCCGCCTTGCGCACCGAGCCCTCGAGCACTGCGTCCACGCCGAGGCGCGTGCCTACGGTGCGTGCGTCCGCGTCGGCCTTGGCCTTGAATTGGAACGACGCGCTGCGCGCCGCGACGCGCAGACCCTCGACGTGCGTGAGCGCGGTGAGGATCTCCTCCGCGATGCCGTCGCAAAGAAAGTCCTGGTCGCGCTCGGCGCTCATGTCGAGGAAGGGAAGGACGGCGATCGACGACGGCGCAGGCGGCGGCGCCGACGCGCGCTGGCGATCGCTCGTGACCCCTGCACGCAGCGCCTCTGCCATCGCCGCGGCGGTGAAGCGGCTCGCCGGATCCTTCGCGAGCGCGCGCATGATGATCGCTTCGAGCGCCGGGGGCACGGTGGGCACGAGCGTGCGCGGCGGCGTCGGCGAGCTCGCCATGATCTGCTGGACGACCGCTGGCAGACCGCTCGCCGGGAACGCCCGACGACCCGTCGCCGCTTCGTAGAGCACGCACCCGAGCGCGAAGACGTCCGAACGCCCGTCGAGCGGTTCGCCGCGCAGCTGCTCGGGGGACATGTACGGCGCGGTTCCGACGATCAACTCGTCCGCGGTGAGGGCGGGTAGCTCGCCGCCGTCCTGCTTCGCGATCCCGAAGTCCATCAGCTTGATCACGCCGCGCGACGTGAGGATGAGGTTCGCCGGCTTCACGTCGCGATGCACCAAGCCCGCCGCGTGCGCGCAGGCGAGCGCGTCCGCGATCGCCGCGCCGAACGCCGAGACCCTCGACGGCTCGAGCGGCCCGCGCGCAGTCAGCGCGGCGAGAGTCTCGCCCTCGAGGTGCTCCATCACGATGAAGGCTTCGCCTCCCTCTTCCTCGATGGCGTGCACGGTGACGATGTTCGGATGATTGAGCGCGGACGCAGCGCGCGCTTCGCGGACGAGGCGGATGCGCGCGGTCTCCGCCTCGCCGTGGGCGCTGGCGAGGCGTTTGATGGCGACGACGCGCGCGAGCCTTTGATCCTCTGCCTTGAAGACGGTGCCCATTCCGCCCTCGCCGATCTTCTCGATCACGCGATAGTGGAGGACGGTCGCAGGCGCGGAGCTCGCGGAGGACGTCGCCGGCATGGTCTGCGCGAGCTCGTCTTGCTTCGTCGCGCGACGGTCCTCCTCTGCGGTCACGCTCGGGATTATTGCATGACCCAAGGCAAAGTTGACTGGCCGCAATTCTGCGCCGCTGCGTAGCCAATCGGAGACAACGTCCCGTCGCATCTTCCCGAAACCGCGTTGACGACAGTTCCACGCGAGCGATACCGAAGCTGATGACCACAGGCGATCCGAAGAGCCACCGTCACGCGCGCCTCGTGTCAGCGGCTGGCACGTTCATCGCGGCCCTGGCTGTCGCGTCGTGCTCGTCGGGTGATCCGGCGCAAACGGTGGCGATGCGGTCGACGCCCATCATTCACGGCGTACCTTCGGATGACTCGCAGAACGCCATCGTTCGGTACACCATCCGAGGCGCACCCGCGGCTGCGTTCTGCAGCGGAGTTCTCGTTGCGCCGAACCTGATGCTGACGGCCCGTCATTGTCTGGCGAAGACGATGAGCCCACCGGCCGGCTACCCGGACTGTTCGGATCCGAAGGGGATCGCCACTGTCGCCTTCGGCGCGCTCTTCGCGGCAAACACGTTGACGGTGTCGGTCGGCACCGACAGCAAAGCCTTCTCCGAGCAGGCGCTCGGCACCAAGATCTACCGTTCCAAAGGTGATCGGTTTTGTGGCGACGACGTTTTGCTGATCCTCCTCGATCGCGACCTCTCGCCCCCTCCCGCTCGAATCCGCCTTTATGATCCTCCCGCCGTCGGGGAGACCTTCACCGCGATCGGCTGGGGCTCCACCGAGTCGGCGGAAATTCCGACGCAGCGAATGCAGCGTGCCGGCGTTCCCATCCTCGCCGTCGGCCCCGACGTCGCCGACGGTCGCAAGCTCCCCGACGGCATGTTCATGACGGGCGAGTCGGGCTGCTTCGGCGACAGTGGTTCGCCCGCCCTCTCCGAGACCACGAAAGGGGTCATCGGGGTTGCCACGGACACCTACAATGGCACTCACGGCGCCGGCGGCTTCTACAATTGCATCGGGGCCGACGACCGAACCATCTGGAGCAGCCTCGTCCCGCATCGCGATTGGATCCTCGCTGCCTTCGCCGAGGCCGGTCACGAGCCACTTCTCGACGGGCCAGATCGCTCCAAAGCGCCCTTCGCGGGTGCCTGCACGGCCGACGCTGATTGCCAATCGGGAATCTGCGTGACGGGCGCGTGCTCACAGGCCTGTAGTGAAGTGGATGTCAGCGTGCCCTGCCCCGACGGCTACGGTTGCAAGATCGCCGATGGCCGAAGCGTCTGTGTCGCACCGACTGCGGCCGATGCCGGCGCAGACAGCGCGGGCGGCGCAGGCGGCGCAACACCCGCTCCGAGCGGCAAGAGCGGCTGTGCGACGACGTCGAGCGCGGGCTGCGGCAATTCGGTGGCGGTTTTTGGGCTATGGCGCCGCGCGGAAATAATCGCCCGGAAGAATGAATTTTCGGATGGCCCGCCTCGTTCCACGCTTCGATGGAGAACGTGGACTCGATTCGTCGGAAGTTTCTCGCCCTCGGGCCGGTCATGGACGAGCGCCTGATGCGTTT
>JANXMC010000259.1 GCA_025354825.1 Myxococcales bacterium | reverse complement strand
TTTCACGACAAGCTGAAGTCGGACAACCCCATGTTGGGGCTCGCGGGCTTTCTCGCGGGGTTCACCTTCGAGAAGAGCGGCGACGCCAACGAGGCCCTTCGCTACTACGACGAGGCGCTTCAATTCGGCGGCTACGAGTCGCTTCGCGGCCCACTCCGCGCGCTGCTCGATCAAGGGAGCTACCGCACGCCGCGCCTCGCGAAATACGCGAGCGAATCGCCGGCCGCGGCAACGCCCGAGTCGGCCGACGACGGTGAAATCCTCGTCATCATCGGCTACGGGCGCGTGCCCCATAAGATTGCGCACCGAATACCAATCGGCCTCGCCCTCACGTACTTTTCGGGCGCACTGAGCCCCAACGACGTCGCGGGCGCCAATAGGCTCGCCGCGCAAGGGCTCGTGTCGTGGATCAACTACCCGACCCTCGGCCCCGAGCAAGGGCAGTACGCTTCGCCGGTCTTCGTTCTCGACGGCAAAAGCCAAGTCGTCGAGGAGTCGGTGAATGTGTCGAAGGCCGTTCGCGAAGAGTGGAAGAAGATCGAAGCGGGGATCATCGTGAGCGCGATCACGCGCCTCGTCGCGCGCGTCGCCGTGGGGCAGGGGATTCAGGCCGCTGCGGGCAAAAACAGCATTTGGGGCATCGTCGCGTCCCTTGGCGCGCAAGTGACCCTCACGGCCCTCGACACGCCCGACACGCGCAGCTGGGAAACGCTCCCCGCCCGCGTCGCGGTGACCCGCGTGCGCGTAACTGCGGGGCGCCACGAAGTGAGCCTCGATGCGCGCGGCGTGTCGCGCAAGCAGTCGGTCGACGTGCCCAAGGGCGGCTTCGCGGTCGTCTCGCTCATGGCGCTGCGTTGAGTTGACGGGCCGGCTTGATGTAAGGACGGGGACGCCCATGCGCCGTTCGTCCGTCTGGTCTTTCTCGTCCGTCTCGTTGGCCGCGCTCGCCGCAACGGCGACCGCTCTCGTCGCCGGCGGCGGTTGCCGCGTGTTCGATCCGCCGTCGCGCCCCGAGGCGATGTGCGCGCGGGCGTGCGAGCAAAAGGCCAAACAGTGCAGCGAAGAGGCGTGCCTCCGCGGCTGCAACTTGTCGATGGACCGCGTGATCGAGCACGAGACGAAGGCCGTCCTCGCCTGCGTCGCGCGCCACAAGGTCGCCTGCGACGACCCGGTATGGGCAAGGTGCGCGGTTCTCGTGGGCGCCCACGCCGACGGCGGGCCGCCCGCGCCGCCCCCCCCAAAGGACTACGACGACGACCAAGATGCGCCGGCAAAAAAGAAGAACGACGACACCGACCTCGACTAGCGCGCCCGCCCGCACCAGATCCCCACCACGATGATCAAAGTATTCGACGACCGCGTACGCGAATTAATCTTCGGAACCACGCCGAAGCGCGTCGTCTCCCTCGTCCCCAGCGACACGCTCACGCTGGCCTCCCTCGGCTGCGCCTCGGCCCTCGTCGGCCGCACCGACTATTGCGAATTACCGAAAGACGTCGTTTCCAAAATACCGAGCATCGGCGGCACGAAAAACCCTCGCGTCGACGAGATTGCGGCGCTCGAGCCTGATCTCATACTTGCCAATCAAGAAGAGAACACGCGGAGCGATCTCGAAGAGCTCGCCCAGCGCGGTTTCAAGATTTACGTCGGCTTCCCCAAGCGCGTCGGCGACGGCCTCGCGCAAATGGCGAAGCTTGCTCGCATCTTCGGCGTCGCGACCGACCCCGCCGTAAAAACGCTCATTAAACGCGGCTACGACGAAGTCCGCGCCGCCGAGACCGCCCGCGCCGCAACCGAGCCGCTGCGTGTCTTCTGCCCCATCTGGATGGACCCGTTGATGACGATCCACGGCGACACGTTCATCTCGGACATGCTCGACCTCTGTGGCGGCCAAAACGTCTTCGCCGACCGCGAGCGCCGCTACCCCCTCGCCGCCGACCTCAGCGACGCAAAGCCCTTAACGGGCGAAAAAGTCGCCGGGCGCGACAAACGCTACCCCCGCGTCACCATGGCCGAAGTCGTCGCCCGCGCTCCACAACTGATCCTCCTGCCCGACGAGCCGCACCCCTTCAGCGAAGCCGACGCCGACGTCTTCCGCGCCCTCGACGTGGCCCACGCCGTGGTCAAAACCGACGGCAAAGACCTGTGTTGGTACGGCTCGCGAAGCATCGAAGGCCTACCCCGCCTGCGCGCCCTCATCGACGCCCACAGGCCCCGCTAAACCTTACAGAGAAGATTTCACGGGGAGGCGGGGAGGCAAGGAGGAAGAGGGAGTTATTTTTGATATGACGAGATCCTCTAATCCCTAATTGGAATTACGGGCCCTCGGCCCCAGGCCCGCGGCGAGCGGCACCTCCCTACCTCCCCGCCTCCCCGTCGGATTTCGATCTGTGGGCCGATCGCGGGGTTAGGGCGTATCGGTCGAGAGCAGCGCGAAGAGGGCGTGGTCGAGCCACCGGTGGTTGCAATGCTCCGCGTGGCGCGCGATGCCTTCGAAGCGGAACCCCAGACGCCGTATGACGCCGAGGGACGCGTGGTTGTCGGTCGCGGCGGCGACGCGAATGCGGTGGGCGTTCATGCGGCCGAAGGCCCACGCGAGGAGCACGCGCGACGCTTCGGTCATGACTCCGCCGCGGACCGAGTCGATGCGAAGCCAGTAACCGAGCTCGCAGCTTTGGTGCAGGTGCGCCAGTGCCTCGAGGCCGACGACGCCGAGGAAGCGGCGGCCGATGCGGTCGCGGATGGCGAAGCGGCACGCGCGGGCGTTGTCCCAGTCGTTCGCCGAGGCTTCGGCGTAACGGTGGCTCGCCTCCATGTCGACGGTGAAGGGGACCCACGGGAGCCACGGCTCCAAGTGCGCGCGCGACCCTTCGACGGCGTACCAGAGGTCGCTCGCGTCGGTGGGCTCGATGGGCGTGAGCAGGAGGCGCGGGGTCTCGAGCGGTCTCGCGCGAAGCTCGGATCTCGGCGGCACGACAAGCATGGAGACCGAGACGTTAGCGCAAGATCGCGAGCTTGGCGCGACGGCTCGCGCGAGCTCTCGACGGGGCCAGGCCGGTTTGTCGCGCGCTACTTCGTCGCCGCGGCTTTGGCCGATTTCCCTGTCGGGTAGGCCGAGACAACCTCTTTCGTCGGGCGCTCGACGCGCTCGAGCGGGCTCGTGACGAGGTCGCGGCCGTTGGCTTCGAAGTAGATCGCCTCGCCCGGCTCGGGGTCGCCGGAGTTCGGCATGATGGCGCCGTTCATGTAGAAGCGGATCCCACCGTGGATGCGGCGGCGAAGGGCCAGGTGCCCCTGCAGAAAGTCACCCGTACGCCGGTCACGGACCGCGACGCAGAAGCCGTCGCGAAAGTGGTATTCGGTGTTCCGTGTAACATACACGCGATGGCGCCGGCGATCGTGGCCGCCGTAGTCGTTGAGATCGCCTGCGGTGCTTTCGAGTGCGCCCATGCTGTTCTCCGTCTCTCTCCCCCCGCGCGATGCGATGCAATGCGAGGAGCGGCGAGGATGGGGCAGGCGTGGGGAACGGGCCAAATTTCGGCCGAGGCGCGCGCGCCCGCGGTAGCCGGCGCCCTAAGACGGCTGCTTGAACAGCTCTGGATCGATGGCGATGTCCCGTTCGAGGTTTCCGAAGGCGATCTCGGTGTGGTCTTTCGGACCGAAGGCGATGACGACGCCTTTGGGCTTCGACAGATCGGCGCCGAGGGTGAACGTGATGCGCGCCGTGGATGCGCCCGCGTCGGCGCGGGGGACGGCTTCGATGACGGTCTCGGTAGGGGTCGCGCCGAGGAGATGCAGCTCGTGGCGCGATCGCAAAAGCGAGAGATCGCCCGCGAGGAGGATGCGCAGATCATCCAGCGCTGCCGCCGCCGATCCCGCGACCTTGGGGATGCGCCCGCCGCCGTTTTTGCTCTTGTACGCGAGCCCTTCGGAGGCCACCCAGTAGACGATCGCGTCGGGCGCGAAGAGCTCCCACCGAAGCTTGTCGGGCAGCGCCATCGTGAGCCGGCCCGTCGACTTCACCTTGGTCGCGAGGAGCCCGATGGTGCGCTCTTGCGTGAAGGGTCCCACCAGCGTTTTGAGGTTCGCACGGGCCTTCGCGATGCGCGCGAGGACCTCGTCGATGGACGTGGGCGGCACCTGCGTCGCTTCGGCGAAGGCGCGTGCGCTTGCCGTGGTGCCGACGCCCACGCTCAGCCCCGTCGCGCCGACGCCGAGCGCGAAGGCGCGGCGCGAGATGCGCTTGCTCGCAGTCATTGCGCGCCTCCGCCCGGGAGGCCGCGGCCCCGCGCGGCTTCATAGCGGCTGTCGTGCAGCACCGGGTCTTCGGCGACCGTTTCGGGCGGCGCGTCGTTCTCGGGATCGTGCCCATTCGCGAAGATTGCACGCAAATCGAACTTCACGAATTTGCCCGACAGATGGGGATAGCGGCTTACCCACAATGCGCGATCGGTCGTGTCGGCGACCACGCCGTGCGTCGCGATGAGGGCGTCGATGGCGCGGCGATCGCCCAGCGCGCAGCCGCCCGCGCCGGTGCCGACGCACTGCTTGTCGCGGAGCATCCCCACGACGTCGCTCACCGTCGACGTTGCCGGCGCGTCCCGCACGAGCTCGTCGGCGCGGGCCTTCCGCGCGAGGGTCGACGTCTTCGCGCGCACCGTCTGGTTCTTCGCGTCGCTCGCCATGGGACCTTCGAAGTGGTTCGTGAGGTCCACGCGGCTGGGATCGTTCCAGGTGTCCTTCACGAACGCGTCGTGACGGGGCGCGCGCTCGACGACGGCGAACTTGCCGCTCGCGTCGCCGACGAAGACCAAGTGGCTGACCATCACCGTTTGACGTCGCAACACGGCAATCGCTTCATCGGTCGTTCGCGCCGTCTCTAAAACCTCGCGCAGGCTAAATACCACGGGCATTCCCGTGGTTTGCGGCTCACCCGCGCGGGCGCCGTTGACCGAGACGTACACGCCTTCGAGGTTCATCCCCGTCATCACGCCGACGAGGCCGGGCCACGCGACGCTCGCGAATGGAATCACGCCGTCGCCCTTGACGAAGAACACCGCCTTGTCGCGATCGAAGATCTCGCCACCTTCGAAGTCGAAGGCACGTGCGATGAGCGTGTGCCCTTCGGCGGTCGCCGATGGTCCTAGCCCCAACACGGAGCAGCCG
>JANXMC010000247.1 GCA_025354825.1 Myxococcales bacterium | reverse complement strand
CGCGCTGCTCGACGAGCGCGCCAAGTTCGGCGCGACCGAAGTCGCCCGCCTCGGCCGCAAGGCGCTCGATCGCTCCGCCGGCGTGAAGTCGCCGGAGGCCGTCGAACATACGATTACGTACGGCGCGCTTTACGACGAGCGTGGGAAGCTCCTTTGGAATGCGCCCACGTTCAGCGGCGCGCCCGACTTGGCGTCCGTCGACGGATGGCACGGCGGGCGGCCCAGCGCGACGTGCTTCGACCTCGCCTACGGCGGCGATCAACTTCGCGCGATCATCAAAGAGATCGACGCGCCAGAAACCGAGCCGCAGTCGCGCTATTTGCTTATGGCCGTCTCGCGCCACGAGATCGACAAAGACGCGCGCCAGCTCAAAGACATTGGCATCTTGGTGCTCGTCGCCAGCATCGGTGTGTCGCTCTTTTTAGGTTGGCTGATTGGAAAGCGAATGACCCGCGGTGTCGAAGCGATGGCGAGTGCGGCCCACCGCGTGACCGAGGGGGATCTCGAGGTGCGCATCGACGCGGGGGTCGTTCGCGATACCGACGTTGCGGCCCTCGCGGTGGCCTTTCGTCAAATGCTCGAGCGCCTGCGCGGCCTCATTGAGCACGAGCGGCGGTTCGCTTCGAATGCGGCCCACGAGCTTCGATCGCCGCTCACCGCCCTTCGCGGCGAGCTCGAGCTCGCGCTTCGACGGCCCCGCACGGCGCCCGAATACGAGCAGACGCTCAACCGTGTTCTCGACGATGCGAATACGCTTATCGCGCTGTCGGAAGACCTCCTCGTATTTGCCCGCGCGAGCGTCGTTCGAGCCGGCGACAAGGCCGGCACCGTGCGCCTCGACGACGTGGTGAACGGCGCGGTGGCCGCGTCGGTCGTGCGCGGCGAGCGCCCATCGTCGATTGTCGTCGATCTCGGAGACTGTACGAACCTCGAAGTCGAGGGGGACCGCAGCGAGCTCGTTCGCGTGCTTCGTAATCTCATCGACAACGCAATTGCCCATACGCCCGAGGGCGGAGAGGTTCGCGTCTTCGCGCGGCGCCTATCGATGGATCGCGACTCGGTTCGCCTCGAGGTCGAGGACGACGGCGCAGGCGTGCCGGTCGAAGTGCGCGAACGTATTTTCGAACCGTTCGTGCGCGGCGACGCCGAACGCGAGCGGTCGGGGGCGGGGCTGGGGTTGGCGATCGCGCGCGAGGTTGCACGGCGCTATGGCGGCGAGGTCGCCCTCGGATCTGCCGTATCGCCCACGCGTTTCGTCATGCGACTCGTGGTCTCGACGTCGCCGTCGACCCCGTCGTAAACGTTACTTCGCAGCCGACGCGCTCGTGGGGCCGAGGGCGCGCTCCAGGATGCGTGCCGCGCCCCAGGCCGACGCTTCGAGATCGAGCGCCGTCTCGCTGGCTGCGAGGAGCGAATTGTAAGCGTCGACGAGCTCGAGGATCCCGAGCTTCCCTTCGCGGTAGGCGGCGTCGGCCATTTGGCGCATGCGCCCGGCGCTCGCCACGGCGACGTCGCGGTGCTCGCGCCACGCGGCGACGCGCACGGACAGCGTTCGCACGGCCTGATCGACCTCGAGAGCCACGCCCCGCTCGACCGCGTCGCGACGCGCGCGAGCCGCGAGCGCCTCGGACTGGGCGCGGTCGATCGTCCCCTGACCGTGATCCCAAATGGGCAGTGGGATCGACACGCCCGCCGTCACTGCGCCGCCGCCTTTGTAGCCGTCTGCAGTGGGGACGTTGAACCAGGGCGAGTAGCCGACGTTGACGCTCGGCTGCGGGATGAACTCTTTTTTTACCTGACCGACGCGCGCATCGAGCGCTTCGGCGCGGCGCCGCTCGGCGGCAACCTCGGGGCGCTGCGCGAGCGCCTTCGTGACGGCGGCAGACATGTCCGTACGAAGCTCCGGCGGCTCGGCGATAGCTTCGCCGGCGGCCAACGACTGCGCGCTGGCCGTGGTGCCGATGGACCGCATCAACCGCGTGCGCGCGTCGATGACGTCGCTGTCGGATTCCGCGAGGCGGCTTCGCCATCGGCTCAATTCGACGTCGGCGCGCATGCGGTCGTATTGGGCATTCGCGCCGGCGGCGACGCGCGAGGCGACGATCGTTTCGATACGATCGAAGTCGGATAAGCCTTGCAGAACGATGGTGCGCCGCGCCTCCGCCACCTGAACGGCGAGGTAGGCGTCGCGCACGTCCGACGCGAGCCTGTAGAACACCGCCGCAAAGTCCATCTCCGCGGCGCCGGCGAGCTTCTCGGCCACGTTGCGGCGGGCCGAGAGCTGGCCGCTTATCGGAATGACCTGCTCGATCTGTATGGAGAGCTGCTGCTCGCCGCCCGTCGGCACGCCGTGCACCATGATGACGGCGCCCGCCGACAGCGTCGGGTTTTGCAAAAGGCCCGCGGCGATGACCTGCGCGCGGGCCGCGCCGAGGTCGTGCTTGGCGGCCAGGAGGTCGAGGTTCTGCTCGCGGAAAAGCGCGAGGGCGCGCTCGAGCGTGATCGACTGCGCCGTGTCGGCGGGGCGCGGCGTGAGCGTGGTCGCGCTCGCCGTCGTCGTCGTCGCCGGGCGCGCGGACTCTTGGGCATAGGCCGTCCTCGCGCCGGCGCCGAGAACGCCGAGCGAGACGAAGACGAACAGGATTGCAGTATGCACCGAGGGGCTCGAGAGCCTTCCCGACGGCATGCTCGGCGGCGCGACGCTGCCGACGCTGACCACCTTGTCGGGCCAGAACGAGACCACGGTTCGGTAGAGCGTCGGGAGGATGATGAGCGACAGAATGAGGCAGCCGAAGAGCCCGCCGACGACGACGATGGCGAGGGGGCGCTGCGCGTCGCTGCCGATGCCGTGAGACATCGCCGCGGGCAAGAGGCCGAAGGTCGCCACGAGCCCCGTGAGGGCGATGGGGCGTGCAGTGCTGACCGACGCTTTGATGATGGCTTCGTCGACCGCTTCCCCTTCGTGCCGCAAACGGGCAATCCGATCGACCAGCAGAATACCGGCTTGAATGCTCACTCCGAAGAGCGCGAGGAAGCCGACGCCGGCGGAAACCGAGAAGTGCGTTCCGGCGAGATACAGCGCGAGAAGGCCGCCGGGAGGGCTCGTGAGAAGAACGTTGAAGAGGAGAATCAGCGCGTCGCGCGGGCTCTTCAAAGCGCCAATCAGAAGCATCGTCAAACCGACGAGGGTAATCGGGAGAATCATCGCGAGGCGCGCGTTCGCGCGACGCTGGCTCTCGAACTCGCCGCTCCAGACCATGCGATACCCCTCGGGGAGCTGTACCGCTTTGGCCACGTTCGACTGCGCTTCGGCGACCACGGAGCCGAGGTCGCGGTCGCGTACGCCGAACTTGATGGCGGCGTAGCGCGCGTTGTCTTCACGAACGATGCGGCTCGCGCCGGTAACATACGTGAGGTCTGCAACTTGTCCGATGGGGACGAGGCGACGCTGGTGGGTGCCGACGCCGAGGCGGCGAAGCGCATCGATGTCGCCGCGGGCGGTTTCGGCCATACGCACGACCAGGTCGATGCGTTTTTCGCCTTCGACGATCTGCGTGACGACGCGACCACCGACGCCGGCCTCGATGGCGTCTTCGACGTCTTCCACGTCGACGCCTGCTTGGCCTGCGCGGCTGCGGTCGATCGAGATCGACAGGTTGGTCTGCCCGAGCTGCCTTAGGACGGCGAAGTCGGAGACGCCGCGGACCTTCTCGACCTCGCGCCCCACGTCGCCGGCGAGCTTCTCGAGGACTTCGAGGTCGGCGCCGTAGATCTTCACGGCGAGCTGACCTTTGACGCCGCTCGTAGCCTCTTCGACGTTGTCGGCGATGGGCTGCGAGAAGCCGAAGCCGATCCCGGGGAACTGCTCGAGCTCTTTCGCCATCGCTTCGATGACGTGCTCTTTGTCGCCGCCGAACTCTTTGCGCCACTGCTCGCGGGGCTTGAGCGCGACGTAGAACTCGCCGTTGTAAAAGCCCGTCGGGTCGGTGCCGTCGTCGGGCCGTCCGGCCTGCGACGTGACGGTCTCGACTTCGGGGAACTTTACGAAGACGCGGCGTATTTGGTTTACGAGCGCGCGCGACTCGGGGAGCGAGATGTTCGGCGGCATCGTGGCGCGCGCCCAAATGGCTCCTTCGTCCAAGTGCGGAAGAAACTCCGAGCCGACGCGGCCAGCGAGAAAAACACCGCCCGCAGCGACTGCGGCCGCGAAGCCGAGGACGATGAGGCGGTGGGAGAGGGCCCAGCGGAGCGCCTTGGGATAAACGGTTTTGCGCCACTTGAGGAGCGGCGACTCGAACTCCTTCAAATGCCCTTTGAGGAGGTAGCTCGCGAGAACGGGCGCGGCCGTGAGCGCGAAGAAGAGCGAGCCGATGAGGGCGAAGGCCACGGTGAAGGCCATGGGGCGGAAGAGCTTTCCTTCGACCCGCTCCAACGTGAAGATTGGCAAATACGCGACCGTGATGATCGCCACGCTGAACGCCATGGGGCGCGCGACCTCTTTGGCGGCGCGCCGAATACGCGACAAGCGCGAGGCCCCCTCGCCGGCTTCACCTGCGGCCGCGAGCTGCGTGAAGACGTGCTCGACCGTGATGACCGTCCCTTCGACGACCATGCCGAAGTCGACCGCGCCGATGCTCAAGAGATTCGCCGGGAGGCCAATGGCATCCATCCCGATGAAGGCGATGAGGAGCGCGATGGGGATTGAGAGGGCGACGATGGTCGCCGTGCGCAGATTGCCGAGAAACACGAAGAGGATCACGGCGACGAGGCTGATGCCTTCGACCATGTTCCAAATGACGGTGTGGGTCGTCGAGTCGATGAGCTTCGCGCGGTCGTAATAGGGAACGATCTGCACGCCCGCGGGCATCAGGCCCTGCGTGTTGAGCTCGTTGATTTTCGTGCGGACGGCCGTGAGCACGTCGGCCGCGTTCTCGCCGCGGCGCATGAGGATCGTGGCTTGAACGACGTCGTCGTCTTCGGCAATGCCAACGACGCCAAGGCGTGGCGCGTGGCCGATATCGACCTCGGCGACGTCGCGGACGCGCACGGGCGTCCCTTTTTCGTCCGTGCGAATCGAGATGCCGCGAATCTCGTCCGGGTTCGAAATGAGCCCTTGCCCGCGCACGTTGATCGACTGGGGGCCGACTTCGATGGCGCCGCCGCCGGCGTTGCGGTTGGAGCGGGAGATGGCTTCGCCAACGTCGTTCACGTCGATGCCGTAGGCGACGAGGCGCTCGGGCTTCACGAAGACTTGGTACTGCTTCGTTGGCCCGCCGAAGCTGATGACGTCGGCCACGCCAGGGACGCTGCGGAGCGCACGCTCGACGGTGTAGTCCTCAATCAGCTTCAGCTCTTCGATGGGGCGCGATTGGCCACGAAGCGTATACCGAAGAATTTCGCCGATGGGCGAGGCGAGGGGGCCGAGGGACGGCTTCGCGCCGTTGGGCACTTCGGCCTTCGCGAGCTTTTCGGTCACCTGCTGTCGCGCGAAGAACATGTCGGTGCCGTCCTCGAAAATGA
>JANXMC010000244.1 GCA_025354825.1 Myxococcales bacterium | reverse complement strand
TCTAGGTCGCCGGTGACCTTGCCGTCTATGCGGTGCATGCCGACATCAATCACAATCGCGCCTTCTTTAATAACGCTGCAATCTGCAATGCCGCGCACACCTGTTGCGCTCACGAGCACATCCGCATTGGCAATGAAACTGCTCAGGTTGCGTGTCTTTGAATGGCACATGGTGACCGTCAGATTGAAGCACGATAGCAACAGCTGCGCCATCGGTTTGCCGACGATGTTGCTTCGCCCGACGATGACCGCGCGCGCGCCTTTGAGGTCGGTCGCCGATTCTTTCAAGAGGCGCATGCAGCCGAGCGGCGTGCACGGAATCAGCGCGGGCCGACCGAGCGCGAGGAGGCCGACGTTCACCGGGTGGAAGCCGTCGACGTCTTTCTCGGCGAGCACCGTGTCGAGGATCCGCTGCTCGTTCATGTGCTTCGGCAGCGGGAGCTGCACGAGGATCGCGTCGATCGCCGGATCGGCGTTGAGCGTCGCGATGAGCGCGAGGACGTCGGCCTCCGACGTGGTCGCGGGGAGCGCGTGAAGGCGGCCTCGCATGCCGACCTCGTTCGACGCTTTCTCCTTGTTGCGCGTGTAGACCTGGCTTCCCGCGTCGTCGCCGACGAGGATGACGTCGAGCCCCGGCACGCGACCGTGCTCTTCCCGAAACGCATCGACCGCCAGCCGCACCTCGCCTCGAACGATCTCCGCGAGCTTCTTTCCGTCGAGAATCTGAGCTGTCATCGGCGCGCATAGTAGCGACGCCGCCGCCGGGCAAGACAGCCTTCTTTCGTCACGCGGCGCGCCAGCACGCGCGCGCGACGGCGCGTCAGTCGGAGGTCGCGGCGTCGGTGCTGCCGGTACCCGAGTCGCCGGCCATGGTGCCCCCGGTGGTCGCGCCGCCGGTGGTGCTGCCGCCCGTCGTACTGCCGGCCGTCGACTTGCCGCCGGTGGTGCTACCGCCCGTCGTGCTCCCGCTCTTTGCCGGACCGAGCGGAGGGATGTCGCCGATGGGGTCGGGGTGGACGTTCGACGTGGAGCAGCCGACTGCATCGGAGAGCGAAGCGGCGACGACGAAGATCGTGGCGGCGAAGGCGGCGCGGTTCATCACGAGTGCAAGTATCGCCCCGCGCGCCCGGCATTGAGAACTTCTACGCGCTCGCCGGCGTTGGAAGCGTGGGCTTGGGGCGCCGAAGAACGTGAATCACCGCACCCGCACCTACGAGCGCGACGCCAATGAGCTGCGACGTCGACAAGCCGCCTGCGCCGCCGCGGTCGTCGCGACGGAGGATCTCGAGAAGGAAGCGCGCGACGGCGTAGAGCACGAGGAACGCGGCGAAAACCTGCCCGTCGTAGCGCTTCCGCGGATGGATGACCAAGAGGCAGAGCGCGGCGATCGCGAGCGACGCGGCCGACTCGTAGATCTGTGTAGGATGCACGGGGTTGCTCCACAGGCGGACGCTTGCAAGCTCGTGCGCTTTGAACTGCGCCTCGCTTGCGGGGCTACGCGGCGGGAACGAGAGACCCCAGGGCAAGTCGGTCTGCGCGCCGAAGCAGCACCCCGCGAGGAGGCAGCCCATTCGGCCAAATGCAAGGCCGAGCGGCACGGCGAAGCCCGCCATGTCGGCCGCCTTCCAGAACGGGAAGCGGTCGCGCTTTAATAGAAACCACGCGGCGCCGCCCGCGCCGAGGAAACCGCCGTAGTACGTAAGGCCGCCGGCCCAGAATTTCGCCCATGCGAAGCAGTCGGCGCTCGCAGGATGGCAGGTGCTCTTCGCCGCGTCCCACACGCCCAGGTACGCCGGCGAGAGGCACTCGGCTTTTTCGAGGGGCCAATTCACGAGGGACGGGTCGGTGCAGAGATGCACGTAGTCCCAGAAATAGCCGTCGGCGAGAACGTGGAGGATGCGCGCCCCCGCGACGCCGCAGAGGAGCATCGCGAGGCCGAGATCGACGATGACGTCGGGATTTTGGCCGATGCGGCGCGCCCAGAGCGTGCCTGCCGCGGTCGCGAAGAGAAACCCTGTGAGGAGAAGGACGAAGTACGAGGGGAAGCCGACGTCCAGGAGGCGAAAGAGCTCCGGCCGCATTTCGGTCGGCCTATTCGCGCGGAGTTCCGCCGCCGTGAGGCGCGTCGGCGTGCTCGGCGTGAAGTGCGTCGGCGTGCGTATCGGTCGCCGCATCGATGGGCGCGGCAGCCGCGTCCGTCTGCTCGGCTGCGTCGAACGCGAGGGGCGCGGCGACAGCGGGACCGACCGGGAGAACATCGACCGGCATCCCGGGCGGCGGAACGGTGAAGCCCGTGCGCGGCCGACGCGCGGTGAACATGTCGACCGCCATGAGACCGACGCCGACGCAAATCGCGATGTCGGCAACGTTGAACGTGGGCCAGTGATCCGTCGAGTTCGCTGCGATCTTCATGCGAACGATGAAGTCGTTCATCGCCCGGACCCACTCGGCCCGGTAGTCGATGAAGTCGATGACGTGGCCGTACCGAATGCGGTCGAACACGTTGCCCAGGGCGCCGCCGAGAACGAGCGGAAGGCCCCACTTGAGCGCGTGCTGGCGTGGCTGCAGACGCCGGTAGAGCGTGACGATGAAGGCGATGGCCGCGGCCGACACGAGCAGGAAGAACGGCCGACGCACGTTCTCGCTCGTCCCCTGAAGAAGGCCCCAGGCCCCGCCCTTGTTCTTCGCGAGAACGAAGGCCAGGTGGTTTTGCAGCACCTCCATGTAGCCCGGGTAGCCGTCGAGTTTCTTTTCGGCCCAAATCTTCGTGCCAATGTCGGCGACGAAGGTCACGACCGAGACGACGCCCAGGAAGATGTACGACGGGCGGTGGACCGACGGATCAGGCACGGCGCGCGCGGCATCTACGGGCGGCTCGAGCTTGTCGGCGGCCCGGTACGGCTCCGGAAGCTGCGCGAAATCGATGGGTTTTGCCGAAGCGTCCGTGGACGGCTCCGAGGCGGGCGGTGGCGACGAGGGCGTGTTGTGAAGGTCCATAGAGGGGATGGCGGCGGCCACGCGAAGGGGACCCGGCGATCTACGCTACCTCGGCGCTGCCCGCCAGATCAGGCTTTCGCTTCCACCGTACGGTACATCCGTTTAGCCTTCTCGCGATGTCCCCGCAGCACCGTTCCTCGCGCACGAAGTCCCCCCCTTGGTCGACCCCACAGGGCATCGACGCGGTGCTCGAACGGTGGCTCGCGAGCAACTACGTGAAGCCGTGCTTGAACGCGGACGAGACGCTCGTCGGCAGCGAAGCTTCGACTGTCCCCTTCCCCGAGGCCCTCGGCGAGGGGATCTCGAATGCGCTCCGCGCGCGGGGAATCGAGCGGCTTTACGCGCACCAGGGGCGCGCCTTCGAGGTCGCGCAACAGGGGACGAGCTTCGTGGTCGCCACGCCAACGGCGAGCGGCAAGAGCTTCTGCTTTCACCTGCCCGTCCTCAAAGCGCTCATGGACGACCCCGATGCGCGCGCGATTTACTTGTATCCGACGAAGGCCCTCGCGCGCGATCAGGAGAACGGCCTGCGCGAGCTGATGGCAGCGTCGGGGCTCAATTCGGCGGGGCGCCCGCCCGCGTCGGCCGTGGTGTTCGATGGCGACACGCCGGGCGATGCGCGTCGTGCGGCACGTGAGCGCGCAGGGATCGTCATTACCAACCCAGACATGCTCCACGCGGGGATTTTGCCGCACCACGCGAGCTGGGCGCGAACGTTTCAGCACTTGCGCTACGTCGTCGTCGACGAGCTTCACACGTACAAAGGCGTCTTCGGCTCCCACGTTGCGAACGTGCTTCGGCGCCTGCTTCGCGTCGCGCGCTTTCACGGCTCCAACCCGGTGCTCATCGGCGCGACGGCGACCATTGGCAATCCGCGCGAGCATGCGACGCGCCTGTTCGGCCTCGGCGAAGGGGCGGAGGGCCAGACGAAGGAGACGCTCGACGCCGCGAAGACCCTCGAGCTTCTCGACACGAGCGGCGCGCCGCGGGGCGAGCGACGGTTCTTTCTGTTCAACCCACCCGTCGTGAACGCCGAGCTGGGCATCCGGGCGAGCTATGTGAAACAGGCGGTCATGCTCGCGTCGGATCTGGTGCGCGCGAAGGTGCCGACGATCATCTTCGGGCAGTCGCGCAACAACGTGGAGATGATGCTGCGGTACCTCCGCGATCGCGTGTCGCCCGACATCGATCCGTCGCGGATCATGGGCTACCGCGGCGGCTATCTCCCGGAGCAGCGGCGCGAAATCGAGCGCAAATTACGGGCAGGCGAGGTGCTCGCCGTGGTGGCGACGAATGCGTTGGAGCTCGGCATCGACATCGGGGAGCTCGATGCGGTCATCTGCGCCGGATATCCAGGAAGCACCGCGGCGATGTGGCAACGCTTCGGTCGCGCCGGTCGCCGCGGCGAGACGAGCATTTGCGTTCTGGTGACGTCGAGCGCGCCGCTCGATCAGTACCTCGCGCGCGAGCCGGGGTTCTTGCTGGGCGCGCCGATCGAAGAGGCGCGCATCGATCCGGACAACGTCGAGATTCTGATTCAGCATTTGAAGTGCGCGGCGTTCGAAATGCCGTTTCGGCGGGGCGAATCGTTCGGCTCTCTCGGCCCGAGCGAGACGGCCGACGCCCTGGGATTTCTCGTGCAGCACCGCGTTTTGCACGAAGCCGGCGGCACGTTTCATTGGGCCGAAGACGCCTACCCCGCGAACAACGTGTCGCTGAGGAGCGTCGGTTGGGACAACGTGGTCATCATCGACGTCGCGACCGACAAGTCGTTCGCCGAGATGGACTGGCGAGGGTCGCACACCATGCTGCACGAGCAGGCGATCTACCAACACGACGGCGAGACGTGGCAGGTGGAGAGGCTCGATCACGAGAACCACAAGGCGTACGTCCGCAAGGTCGCGCCGGACTACTACACCGACGCGATGACCTACGTTTCGGTGTCGGTCATCGAGAAGACCGACGAAGGCGGGCTGATGGAGCTCGATCCCCGCGGCGACGTAGGCGAGCTCGTCGACGCGTCTGAATCCGAGATCGGGCGCGCCGACGCCCCTGCGTTCACGGCGGATCACGGCGGGTGGAGCGCGGGGTGGGGCGAGGTCTCCATCGTGGAGAAAGTCGTCGGGTACAAGAAGATCAAGTTCTTCACCCACGAG
>JANXMC010000202.1 GCA_025354825.1 Myxococcales bacterium | reverse complement strand
GAACCGGCACCATGAGTTGGTGGCCGAACATCAAGTAGCAAGCGAGCATCTGCGGGAGCTGATCGACCGACGTCGCGGAGAACCTGTTGCGCGTGCGCAAGCTCCGCACGAACAGCGGGCTGAAGAGCATCGAGCCGTAGTTGTGAACCGTCGGGTTGCCTTGGTAAACGGCGACGGCGCTCTTCCCGTGGGCGTCTTGCACGGTCTTGAGGCGAGTCGCGACCTCGTCGAAGGCCTCGTCCCAACCTATGGATTTCCATACCGAGCCTTCACGACGAAGTGGCGTGCGGAGGCGGTCGGGATCTTCGTGGAGATCTTTCAGCCCCATCGCCTTCGGGCAGATGTGCCCGCGGCTGAACGGGTCGTCCTTGTCGCCGCGGATCGTCGTGATGGCGCCCGTCGCGCTGTCGGTTTCGATTGCGATGCCGCACATCGCTTCGCAAAGCGTGCACGTTCGGAAGTGACGGGCTTCTTTGGTCGTCGTCGTCGTGTTGATCGCCATGGTCGAACCTCTCAGCGCGGCAGTGCAGCGCGTATGTCGTCGGCCTTCGCGAGGCCGACGTGCTTCCAAACCGCGCGGCCGCGGCGATCGAGAACGACGGTCGTGGGGACGGCGTCGAGCTCACCGAAACCGCCGCGCCCGGCGAGCGTCTCGTCGTCGACGATGGCTGCGAGGAACGTCACGCCGAGCTTCGATCGATACAGCTCGATGAGCTCGCGGTTCGCCTTCGGCTCGGCGGCGGCCATGACGTAGGCCACTTGCTCGCCGTCGTGCTTCGCCATGGCGATGAGGAAGTTCATCTGCGCCTGGCTCGCGAGATTCCCGGTGGTGACGAAGGCCATCACGACGACTTTCCCGCGCAACGCGGCGGCGCTCACCGGCCGCGCGTCGAGCGACTCGAACGCGTACGCGATGGGCGAGTGGCTGTCTTCGACGCTCGACCCGACCGGCGCTTCGGCGGGCTCCGGCGCCGCCGCCACGCATGACCAGCTCGCAAGCCCGCTCGCGAGAGCCGCCACGAAGAGCCACGAGAACGAACGGGACCAACCCACCACGTTAGTCGTCCTTGTCCCCTTTTTGCCCGGCGAAGAACTCGCTCTTTTCGGCAAAGAGGACGTTGAACGTGGTGAGGGTGCCGTAGCACTGCGTGACGTACTGCTGCATCTGCACCTTCTCTTCATCGGAGAGCTTGGGATGCCCGTTCACCTTCTGCTCGAGGACGCGCAGCCGGTCTCGAATCATCACGATCTTGTGGAAGAACGTCTCGATGGGAACACGCTTCTCGGCGGTTCCTTCCTTGCCTGGCTTGAGGACGAGCTCGCCCCCCTCCCAGCGATTGCCGAGGGGCACTTCTGAAAGCGAAAGCTCGGCACGGAGCACGGAGCGAAGAACCTCGCGAAATTCGTCGGCATCCATATCGAGGAGCTCCTCTGGCAGCGTGATGGGTAGCGGAGAGTCGGCCGTTCGCGTCGTGGACGACCGCGCGCCCGACGAACGCGATCCGCGCGTGACTTCCCGACGGGGCGCGGGGCGGCCGGCGAACGTCCCCTTCTGAACGTATTGCGAGCACGTGTTCGTCTCGTAGAGCGGCGACGGCCACACTCCGAGGAGGCAGTCGCCCGCGCGTTTCACCTCGCCGTTGCGGTCGATGATTTCACTCACCCGCACGAAGCGCGCGCACGAGCCGCAGCGTTTCGCGAGCGGGCCTTCGCTCACGGAGAGGGCTCGTTTCCGTCTTCGAAGTCGGGGCCGAAAATGTGAACGAACGAGACAAGCGCTTTCGGCGCGGCGCGCCCCGCGCGGCGTTCGGCCAGGATCGCGTGGGCGAGCTCTTCGACGACCACGCGGAGCGGCGTCTCTTCGACCACGACGCCGTCGACCACGGTGCCGGGGCCGGTGGAGATCTCGTCGATGTGTCGAAGGGGATCGTGTACGACCGACACGAACCCCGCATCGCGGCGGTAGTGGCAGTTCAAGACTTCGACGAAGTGCAAATAGACGGGCGAGACGACCACCGCGACCAGGCTGCCGTCGTCGGCGACGCCGCGCATTGCGAGGATCTCCGCGCGGGAGGTCGTACCGAGCGACGCGGGCGCCATCGCGCGGGTCATGCGCCCGCGGCGGCCGTCGTCGTTCTCGACGGACAAGAGCGGCGCGTACAGGGCCACGAGCGGCACGCCGAGCCCCGGTGCGTCTTGCTCCAGGACGTCCAACCACGCCTCGCGCGCCTCGTTCTCGAGCGACTCGTAGGCGAGCGCGGCGGCCATCGCAGCGTCGGCATCGGTCGCGAGGGCCGAGAGCCAAGTGCGCCACGCCGCGCGAACGCGGGGATCGACCGCGAGGTCCGAGACCTCGATACCGTCGGCGCCCGAATCGCACGCCGCGCTGCTTTCGACCATCGACGCCAACGCCAAAGGCGGCGGCGAAAGGCGGTCGTCGGGAGGCGGTGCAGCAGACATGCGACCTGGACTCCTAGCAGACGGTCGCGCCCGAGCGAAGGCATGGTCACCCGCTTTCGCGGATCGCGTTGGCACGACAATCTGCGAGCAATCGGCGTCGAGCGAGGCAAGGACTTTCTGTCGTCCGCTCTCTCTTGGGGCGTCCTAGTGACGGGCGGCGTCGATCTTGTCGTCGTTCTTCTTGACAGGCCCTCCCCTCCCGATCCGATGCTCGTCGTCGCACATGCCTTCTCCTCCCGCTCCCGCCGACTCCCCCGAGGTGCTCGCTCGCCTTCAGGAAGGGCTTCCCCTCATTGATCAAATGGCGCGCCGGATGCGCCGCGAGTTCGGCCCCGTCGCGACCGTGGAGGACCTCGTTTCCTACGGCCGCGAAGGGCTCCTCTCGGCGGCGCGCAGCTACGACGCCAGCCGCGGCGTCCCCTTCCGCTCCTGGGCCAGCCTCCGCGCGCGCGGCTCGATGATCGACGGCATTCGTTCGAGCGGCCAGCTTCCGCGGCGGCTTTACAAGCAGCTCCGCGCCCTCGAAGCGTCCGACCGCGTTCAGTCGGCATTGGACGAGGACGCGAGCGCAACGCCGGCCCCGACGCCCGAAGCGCTCGACGAGCGAATCACGTCGTACTTGTCGACGATGGCGACGGCGATGGCCGTTGGATTTCTCTCGCCAGGCTCGAGCGGCGAGCCCTCGGGAGACTTCGAATCGCCCGAGGAGGCGTTCTCGCGCGCCGAGCTCGTGGTGCACGTTCGCACCGCCATCAACAACCTGCCCGACGCCGAGCGGAAGCTCCTCGACCGTCACTATTTCGGCGACGTGACGATGGACGAGGCCGCCCGGGAGCTCGGCCTGTCCAAGTCGTGGGGCAGCCGCCTGCACGCCCGCGCCCTCGAGGCGGTCACGCGCGAGCTTCGCCGAAACCGCGTGATCCGCTAGCAACCCGCAATTCGCACAACATCGAGGGGGCGCGCCCGAGTACCTGAAAAAGGAGCTCGCTCATGCCCATCGGCCCTCTTCGTGAGGTGCGGCCCATCGCGCCGCCCGCGCAACGTTCGCAGTCGTCGTCCTCGTCGTCCTCCCACGACGGCGCGACGCTTTCCAAGGCGCCGGGCGACACGAGAGGCGAGCGCATCGATACGACGCCGAGCCCGTTCGCCCGCGTTCTTATGAGCGTCGGCAAAGAGGTCGAATCGGGCGAAGCAACGGTGCGCGGCGCGATCGCCGCGACGAAAGCCGGTCACGACCTCGGCCCGCAGCAGCTCTTGGCGCTTCAGGCCGGCGTGTACCGCTACAGCGAGGCGGTGGATCTCGCGGCCAAGCTCGTCGACCGCGCGTCGAGCGGCGTGAAAACGGTTCTTCAAGGTCAGTAGCGCGAACGAACGGCGCGCGTAGCGCGCGCGTGATAGAGACCGCGCCATGAAGCACGCTGGGCGCATCGTCGTCGCCATGAGCGGCGGCGTCGATTCGGCGGTCGCTGCAGCACGCCTCCACGAGGCAGGTCACGAGGTCGTCGGCGTCACGCTGCACCTGTGGGACTACCCCGACGAGGCCGACGTGAAAGACGGCACGAGCGGGAAAGGCGGCGGCGGCCACGCCCGCTGCTGCGCGCCGGAAGATCAATACGACGCTCGCCGCACGGCCGACGCCCTCGGATTCGCGCACTACACGTTCGACCGTCGCGCCCTCTTCGCCGAGAAGATCGTGGCCCCCTTCGTCGACGCCTACCTCGCAGGTGAAACACCGAGCCCCTGCACGGCGTGCAACCGCGGCGTGAAGCTGAAGGAGCTTTTCGCCATCGCGACGCGCCTCGGCGCGCAGCACGTTGCGACCGGCCACTACGCCCGCATCGTCCGCGACGACAGGGGCACGGCGTTTCTCGCCTGCGGCAACGACGCGTCGAAGGACCAGAGCTACTTCCTCTACGCAACGCCGCAGGCCGAGCTCGAACGGCTCGTGTTTCCGCTGGGCGAGAGCACCAAAGGCGAAGTGCGCGCCGAGGCCGTGTCGCGCGGCCTTCCCGGCGCCACCAAGGGCGAGAGCCAAGAGCTCTGCTTCGTGGGGCAGGGCGCCCACGCCTACGCGGCGTTCGTCGAAGAGCGCGCCGAAGGCCGCGTACGACCGGGCGCCATCGTCGACGGCGACGGCCGCGTCGTCGGGCAGCACGCCGGCATCCACCGCTTCACGGTAGGCCAACGCAAAGGGCTCGGCGTCGCGCTGGGCACGCCGGCGTTCGTTACCCAGCTCGACGCCGAATCGGCCACGGTGCACCTCGGCACGCGGGAAAGCGCCCTCGAGACCATGGGCGCCGAGCTCGACGACATCGTCCTCGCGAGCGGCGTCACGATGCCGTTCGAAGCGCGCGTCCGCGTTCGCTACCGCCACGAGGGGACGCTGGCGCAGGTCACCGCGAGCACATCGCGCGACGGTTCGGCGAACGCACGGCTGCGCTTCGCCGAGCCCGTTCGCGCGGTAACTCCGGGGCAGGTCGCCGTCTTCTACGACGGCACCCGCGTCCTCGGCGGCGGGCGGATCGTCCGCGCGCTCTCCTCGAAAGACGACATCGCCCCTGCAGCGGTAGTAGCCTCGGCGACGTGATCTCTGCGACGCCGCCGCACGCTCGCCTTCGCCGCCGCTCGCCGCGCGCGACCGTGCTTCGAGCCGCGGTCGCCCTCGCCGTGCTCGGCGTCGCCTTCGCCCCGTCGTCGTGCACGGTCGAGAACGGCGGCAAAGACAGCTTCATTCGCGGCGAGATCGACGCGCTCGACTGCTGGTCGGGGCAGTTCGATCTCAAGCCCGACTACTTCGCGGCGGTGCCCTTCAACCGCGACGACAGCTTGCAGATTCGCATTCAGAACGGCGGCGACTTCGTCTCGTTCAGCGACGGCGTCTTCATTCTCATCGAAAAATTGGGCCAGGCGCGCACGCAGCTCGCGGCGAGCACCGCATCGCCAAAAGCGCTGACGCTCGACGTCTCGCTACCGCCCGAGGTGACGCCCCCCGGCGTGCCGATCAAGCCGACGTCGAACCCGGCGCTCGTACATATGAGCCTTTATCTACAGCGCTCCTGCCACGTGCAGAACGTAGCCCTGTATGCGCTCGAAGAAGTCTCCCTCGGCCCCAACGGCGAGTGCGTCGGCGCGGGTGCACCCGTCGTCACGTGCCCGGGCTCGTCGGCGTCGTTGCCCGTCTCCGACGCGGGCGCGGCCGACGCGGGCGTGTCTCCACAAGACGGCGGCGACGTCAGCGACGCAGCGAGCAGCGACGGCGGCTCGACCGACGCGTCGAGCAGCGACGCGGGAGCGAGCACGGGCGCGACGGGCCTCACCGTCGGGCGTAGCTGGATCACCTTCAACAACCTGTTCAGCGGCAACCCGGACGAGCCGTCTACAGACGAGCGGTTCACGAAGGCGACGTTCAAGATCTACCTCGCAGACCCTCGCGACACGTGCCCCGGCGGCCTCGGCCCGCCGCCGAAGTGCCGTGGAATGCTCGACGGAAGCTTCAACTTTTACTTCCAACGCGGTCGGCCTGCGCAGCCGTTCCCGTGAGGAACGCGCGCACGCAGCGCGTGCCTACGTGTCCTCCAATCTGCGCGTGACGCCGCCGCCGAGACACCGGAGTTGCCTGGAGTCTCGCAAGCTTGCGCGCCCTTCGCTGCGCCGATAACCTTCTCCCTAAGGTGCCGTTAATCCGTATCCCGCGTGCGCCAACGGCGTGCGCCGGGGTCATTTCCCTCGCGCTCCTCCTGCCTGCGGCACAGCTCCATGCAGAGCCCGCGACGACGCCTCCGAGCGCGTCGGTTTCGAGCACGCTCACACGTGCACGCGCCGCGTGGGATCGCGGCGAGTTCGACGTCGCCGACACGCTCTACAAAGAGGCTGTCGAGCGCGGCGGGCTCGAGCGCGCCGACCTCCTCGATGCGTACGTGCACATGGGCGCGTGCCGCGCGGTGCTTGGGCGCCGTGCCCAAGCGACGGCCGCGTTTCGCAGCGCGGCGGTCATCGATCCGAAGTTTGCGACGCCCGCCGAGGTCGGCAAAAAAACCGTCGCCATCGCCGAGCGAGCCCGCCGCGACGAAGCGAAAAACGGGTTGCTCGATCTCTCGCTCGCCGTCCCCAAGAGCACGCCAGCCGACCGCGCAATGCGCGTCGATGCCGCGCTCGACAGCGCCCACATGAGCGCGGTTGCGAAGGTCGGCGTCGATGCGCGCGACCCGGTGAGCGGCGCGTCGTTCGCGTCGGCCCAAGCGCCCGCGAGCGAGATGCGCTTCGAGCTCCCCGCGAGGCTCAGCGTCGGCGACGCGACCCTCGTCGTTCGCGCGTATGCGCTCGACGGTCACGACAACAAGCTCGCCGTCGTCGAGCAGCGCACGCGCATCGAGGCAGCGGCACTGGCGCCCGTGGTGTCCGTTACGAACGTCGCGAAGATCGAGCCGACACGCGCGACTGCGTCAGCTCCGCTCGCGGTTTCAAAGGGCGGCGAGAACGTCGTCGCGAACGACACGGGCGCATCGCATCCGTCACAACATGGGTTTTGGTCGAGCCCTTGGCCGTATTTGGTTGGGAGCCTCGCGCTCGCCGCAGGCGGTGCGGCGCTCTACATCGGCACCCGCCCGACCGACGATGTCACCATCGGCGCCGTGCGCGTCCAGGCTCGCTAGGAGGCGCGCGGAGTGGCTCAAGATCGCGCGCAACGACCGACCGGCGGGCCCATCGACGGGCCGCCCGGCGGTGGCCCCCACGGCGGGCCTCAAGCCTCGCTCCCGAGCATTCGCGGAGGCACGTATTTTCTTGGGCGCTACCGCGTCGTCGACGAAATCGGCATCGGCGGCATGGCGAGCGTGCACCTCGCGCGCATGGACGGCCCCGGCGGCTTTCAAAAGTGGGTCGCCATCAAGCGCATCCACCCGCACCTCGTCGAGGACGACACCTTCGTCCACATGTTCTTGGACGAGGCGCGCGTCGCCGCGCGGATCTCCCACCCGAACGTCGCGACGGTGTTCGAGCTCGGGAAGCACGAGGACACCTACTGGATCGCGATGGAGTACCTCCACGGTGAGCCGCTGCGCGAGGTCATGCGCCGCACCGAGGAGCTCGGTCAGCCGATGCCTCCCGAGATCGCCTGCCGCGTGATCGCGGACGCGGCCGAAGGTCTCCACGCCGCTCACGAGTTGCTCGGAAAGAACGGCGAGAAGCTTGGTCTCGTGCACCGCGACGTGACGCCGCACAACCTGTTCGTGACCTACGACGGCAACACGAAGGTCGTGGACTTCGGCATCGCGAAGTTCAGCTCACGTATGGCGAGCACGCGCGCGGGGACCCTCAAAGGGAAGCTCGCGTATATGTCGCCCGAGCAGGTGCAGGGCGAGCAGATCGATCGCCGCACCGACATCTTCGCCCTCGGCGTCGTCCTTTGGGAGCTCACGACGGGGCAGCGGCTTTTCCGAATGGAGAGCGACCTCGACACGCTCGCCAAGGTGCAGGAGTGCAACGTTCCGCGGCCGAGCAGCATCGTGCGCGGCTATCCGATCGATCTCGAAAAGATCGTGATGAAGGCGCTCGCGAAGAACAAGAACGAGCGGTTCCGCACCGCCCGTGAGCTGTCGCGCGCGCTGCAGTCGCTCTTGATGCGTCGCGGGCTTTTCGTCGCAAGCGACGAAGTTGCAGCCTACACGCAAGCGATCTTCCAAGACCGCATTCGCAAGCGCGAGGCGCACCTGCGTTGGGCCGCCGAGGTCACGCAGACGATCAACATCGAGAACCACGTCGCGGTGGTGCAGTCGCCGTCGGAGCACTTCGCACGACAGGAGCCGTCGGCGTCGTTCGCGTCGGACGTGCAGCCTTCGCCGCCGGCGACCAATCGGCCGGGTGCGGGCGGCGGTGCTGGCGGCGTGCCGCGACCTGCGGCGGGCGCGCCGCCTCCGCCGTCGAATCGCCCCGCGGCGACGACCAACCGCCCGGGGGCCATGGGGCAGGGTCACGGGCAGGTGAGCGCGAGCACGATGTCCGCGCAGTCCGCGCCGACCAATGCGCGCCCCGGTGCCCTCGTTGAGACCGTGCGCCCACCGCCGCGGTTCCAGATGTCGGCGCCTCCGCCCTCACGCGCGAACGTAAGCGCGAATGCGCCTGCCGACGCGGGTCACCCCGCGAACGACGAGCTCAATACGATTCGCGCGTCTCCCCAGGCGATGGGCGGTTTCGCCGACATCGAAGGGGACGACTTCGACGACACCGACGACACGATCGTGACCACCGGTCGCGTCGAGTTCGCCGATGGGATCGCCCACTTCCCGACGCCGGTTCCCGCGGCGGGTCGGCCCGCGCCCGTACGCCCTGGCGGCGACGGACCCGCGCAGTCGTACCAGCCGTCGCGCCCCGCGCCGCCGCCCCTTCGCACGTCGCAGCCCCCTCCGCCGCCGTCGATGAAGCAGGGCTTCTCGTCACCGCCGATGCGCGGCACATCGCCGCCGCCGCCGCCGAGCATCTCGCCTGGCGCGTCGTTCTCGCCGCCGCTCCTCCAGCCCGCGGATCTCGGGCGCCTCTTCGACGACATTCCCGCCGCGCCGCGCCCGGTCTTCCCGACGGAAGTGCCCGGCGGCGCCACGCCCTACGCGCGTACGGTTCTTCCTTCGGAGCAGAAGACCGAGCTTGCGCGCGCACGCGTGAAGGCGACGCCGACGTGGATGCTGGCGTGCGCCGCGGCGTTCCTCGGCCTCATGGTCGTGGGGCTCGTCTTCGCCGTCGTCTCGCGGTCGTCGACGCCCGCGAAGTCGGCGCCCATCGTGAGCACCACGCCGGGGTCCCGCGGCCCCTTCGGCATCGCGCGCGCAGCGTACAACGTCGCAACGGGCGCAACCAAAGCGCCGTCGCCGACGCAAATCGCGCCGCCTCGCGATCTCGCTCCTCCGCCCCCCACGCCGCCCCCTTCGGCCACGCCGATTCAAGTGCCTGCCCAGGCTGTTCCGCCCGAGCCTCCCGCAGCGACCGCGCCGGCGGCGGTCGCGATGAATCACGGCGGCACGACGGCGACGCGTCCGGCCGCAACGCCGGTCGCGCCCGCGCCGACGCCCGCCGGGGGGGCGAAGAAACCAGGGGTCGCGAGCACCGACGGAACGGGAGACCAAGGGTACCTCTCGGTCATCTGCCTGCCCGCGTGCGATCAGGTGCTCGACAACGGGAAGCCCATGGGGCCGTCGCCGATATTCAAGCGCGCCGTGGGCGTGGGTGAGCACAAATTGAAGCTCATTCGCCTCGATCCGGCCGTGAACAAAATGGTGAGCGCGGTGGTCACGGCGTCGTCCGAGCCTTCGGTCGTGCGCCAATCCATGACCCCATGAGCGTCGCGCCCCGCGCGGCCGCCGTGGCGCTGGCCGGCGGCGTCGCTGCGGCGATTTCCGCTTTCGCGGGGTGCCGCGCAAACCCCGCCGTGAGCTTCGACGTGACGCTCCCCCCGTCGGTCGCCGCCGCGTGGGTCGAAGTCGCTGCCTTTGACGGCGTCTGCCCCGAGCCCGCGCTCCTCGGCGGCGGCCTGCCCACCGTGGGCAGCGCGCGGCGATCGGCGTTTCGCATCGACGGCGCAGCAAGCGCGAGCAGCGGCCCTGTCCTCGGCGATCTCCCCAAGGCGACCTACGCGTTTCTCGCGGTGGCGAAGCGCGAGGACTGCGGCGTCGTGGCAACCGGCTGCACGCAGGTCGACCTCTCGAAGAGCCGCAGCATCGCCATCGCCCTCACCGCGACCGACGCGTCGTCGGGCAGCTGCTCGGGCGGCACGGTCTGTCGGAATGCGCGCTGCGTGCCGGGTCTAGACAACGCCGATCCGAGCGTCGGGGCGCGCTGCTCGCTGCAGCTTCTCGGCGCCGGGCCCCTCGCGAACCCGCTCGGGGAAGAGCTCATCTCGCTCAGCGCGCCGGCGATCGTCGCCACGGCCAACGGCTTTCTCATCGCCTACCGCGAGTGGGACGGCCGGCGCGGAAGCGCCCGACTGACGCTGCTCCCAGTCGACTCGGCGGGCGGTGCCCTCGCGCCCGCGTTCGAAGACCTAAGCGATCGCTGCATCGCGAGCGACGAGCGCGACGCCGTCGGCTTGGCGATGAACGCCGCGGGCGGCCTCGTCGTTGTCGCGCGCGCGGCGTGCCCCACGACGGCGACGGCGCTCAACGTGCTCGGCCTCGATCCGAGTGGCGCCGTCGCGCGGCGCGGAGTGGTCGATGCCCCGTCGGTGAAGAGCCTCGTCCTGTCGAGCGCCCACGCCCTCGCGGCCGCTCCCGGCACGACCGACTTTTTTCTCGCCGCAACCCGCGACGCGCGCGGCGGTTTGAGCCTAACCCACGACGTGACCGACCCATCCGCGGCCGTCGGCGTCGGCGGCGCCGCGCCCCTGTCTTCCGTTCGCGTCGCCGCGAGCGACTCCGTGTACGCCGTGCTCGCGAGTAGCCCAGGCGGCGGCGCGCCTGCGAGCGACGGCGGCGCCGATGGGACGGCGCCGACCGGCGACGGGCTGCGGCTCCAAATCGCCAGAGCGGGCGCCGACCCGGCAACGCTCGGCGCGCCGACGACCTTCACGGGGACGTGGGGCTCTGTCGCCGCAGCTGCCCAGTCGACACGCGTCGTCGTCGTCAGCGACGGCGAAGCTTTCGAGCAGCCCCTGGTCTTCCACTTTTTCGACGTCGGAGCCTCTTCGCGCCTCGTCGACGGCTACACGCCCGACTCGGCTGGCGAGGTGCTTTTTGCCGACGTCGCCTTCGCCGAAGACCGCCTTTTTACGGCGATCGAGCAGCCTGGCGCGCTGACCCTCGTCGCGTTCGCGCGGGCGACGACGACGCCCACGCTCGTTCGTGAGGTCTCCTTCGCGCGCGATCCGCGCATCCCCTCCGTTGCCAATGTGCGTGACGGACGGGTCGCCGTCGCCGCATCGACAACCCGCGTCGCCGTGGCGTGGACCACCGCCGAACGGCTCGGCCCCAACGACAACGTGGGCGGCTACGCGGTCTTCGCCTGCCGCGCGCCGTGACCGTCAGAGCGCGCGAACGCCGGCGAAATGCGGCAAGCGTGCTAGTTCGGATGCCCCATGGCCCGCGCAGCACGCCCCACGCCCCCGGTTCCGTTCGAGCTCACCATCGATCAACTTGCGCCCGGGGGTGACGGCGTGGCGGTCGTCGAGGTTCGTGGCGAGCGGCGCGCCGTCTTCGTCCGCGGCGCCGTGCCCGGCGATCGCATTCGCGCGAACGTGAACCTCGCCCACCGGCCCGCCCGTGGCGAGCTCGTCGAGGTGCTCGATCGCGGCGCCTTTCGCGCCGATTCGCCCTGCGCTTACGCGGGAACGTGCGGCGGCTGCGACTGGATGCACGTCTCCCTCGACGGCCAGGCGCGCACCCACGAGAGCCACGTTCGCGCGGCGCTTCCGCCTGCGTGGCGCGGCCTCGCCATTCAGTCCTGCGGCGCCGGTGGGGAAGCGGGCGACGGCCTCGGCCGACGGAGCCGCGCGCGCCTTCACGTTCGCGCATCGGGCGGGCGCGCCATCGTCGGCATGAACGAGGTCGGCACCCACGACCCCGTCGAGGTCGACCGGTGCGTGATTCTCCACCCCGACCTCGAAGCCGCCCGCGCGGCGCTCTCCGGCCTGCTCGAAGGGGCCCACGGGCGCGGCGAGGCGCAAATCGCCCTCGGTCCGCTCGCATCGGGCGCATCGGGCCGGCGTGCGGCGGTCTTGAGCCTGGTCTGGAGCGGGCCGCTCGCCCCCGTCTGCTTCGGCCGCTTCGAAGCGGCTGTAAAGGCGGGCACGTTCGCCGGCGTGTCGATCCTCGCGGGCGAGGTCTCGCGCCCCGCAGTCATCGGCGACCCGACGCCGTGGATGACCGGCCCCGACGGCGCGCCCCTTCGCCTCGCCGCCGGCGGCTTCGCGCAGTCGTCGGAAGCGGGGAACACGCGCCTCGCCGAGCGCGTCGCCGCACTCGCGATGAGCGTTGCGGGTTCGAACGCGAACGAGCCGCTGCGCACCACAGAGCTCTATGCGGGTGCGGGGAACTTCACGGTGCTCCTGGCGAAGAGCGGCGCCGACGTGACGGCCATCGAGCAGAGCGCAGAGGCCTGCGCCGCCGCGCGCGTGAACCTCGCCGCGCGTGGCCTCACCGCGCGCATTGTCGAAGCCGACGCGTCGGCCTACGTCTTCAAACCGACGACGCAGCTCGTGGTGCTCGATCCGCCGCGCACGGGCGCACGCGCGGTGGCGGCACGGCTCGTCGAATCGCGCGTCCGGTATGTGCTTTACGTCTCGTGCGACATCGCAACCCTCGGCCGCGACCTCGCGCTTTTGGCGGCGACGTACACGCCGCGGGCCGTCGAGGTGGTCGAAATGTTCCCGTACACGAGCCACGTCGAGACCCTCGTGCACCTCGAGCGGCGTCGCGGCGGCGCCGTCGCGCCGTCGTGAAAACGCGCGTCGACGACCGGCTGCGCGTCGAAGCGGCGACGTTCGCGCTCCGCTTCGCCTGCGACGACTGCGTCTACTTCGAAAGCGCTCGCGCGCTCTGCTCCCTCGGTTACCCCGCCGCGCCACGCCGCGGCGCCCTCGACAACGAGGCCCACGGCGGCGAGGTCATCGAGTTCTGCAAAGAGTTCGACTTAGGGGGGAGCTTCTCGCAATCGTGACCGACCTGCCCACCGCGCCTCGCTCTCCGTCGCATCCGCCGACGCTCATCACGCTGGCAACGCGCCTTTTAACGCGCGAGGCGCGCCTCCCGCGAGGGTCACGCCTGCTCATCGCCATCAGCGGCGGCCCGGACTCGATGGCCCTCCTCGACGTGCTCGCGCGCCTGCGCCCGAAGACGGGGCTCACGTTGGTCGCCCACGGCGTCGACCACGGCCTGCGCGATTCCGCCGCCGCGGAGCTCGATCTCGCCGAAGCGCACGCAAAGGCGCTCGACGTCCCCTTCGGGCGCACGTCGGTCGTCGTCACGCGCGGCGGCAATCTCCAGGCGCGCGCGCGTGACGCTCGCTACGCCGCCCTCCACGCCGCGGCATCGCGCGAAGGCGCGTCGGTCATCGCCACGGGCCACCACGCCGACGACCGCGCCGAAACCGTGCTTCTTCGACTTCTCCGCGGTGCCGGCCCGCGTGGCCTCGCCGTCCTCCCGCCTCTCGCGCCCGCCGCTACGGCCACCGAAGCGAGCCTCCTCCGTCCGCTCCTACGTGCCCGCCGAAGCGACATCGACGCCCACATCGCACGCCACGGGATCCCCTTCGCGACGGATCCGTCGAACGTCGACGACCACTACGCGCGCACCCGCGTGCGCGCCGAGCTTCTCCCGCTGCTCGAGAAAATGAGCCCTTCCATCGTGGAGCACCTCTGCGCGCTGTCGGACCAGCTGCAGGACGGAGGCGCCTCTGAAGCGGTCGCAGCGCTCATGGAGCGCGCGGACGGCTCGCCCTACCACCCCGACGCACTCCCGCGCGCGGTGCAGCTCGCTCTCGCTGCGCTCGTACATTTCCCCAGGAAAAAGGCTTCTGTCGAGCTTCCGCGGGGGCTTGTCGCCACATTCGATCGTGGCAAGCATAAGATTGTCGTTGGCGAACCGTCCCAGGCAGCCGGCCCGCACGCCTCAGAACGCGCGGAACGTACGGCCTGGCCAGCCTGGAAGCACCGCGAAGGCAATGGTAGGCATCATAATGAGAGATGAATGAGCGAGCCTTTCGCGCGATGCTGCTCGAACTGCACGATAATGAGGACTACTCCCGCTCTAGCTGCCATCGTTCCCACGCTTCGTTGGACCGGGGGCCGAGGTTAACGTGAAGCAATCGCATAAGACGCTTCTTCTCTGGGTCCTCCTCATCGTCATGTTCTTGGCGATCTGGCAGTTTTTGAATCCGCCGGAGCACAAGCAATCCGTCGCGTTCAGCGAGTTCGTGAGCGAGGTCCAAGCGGGCCACGTCGACGAAATTCGCATCAAAGACCGCGAGTACTCGTTCCGGGTCCACCCCGCCGAGGGCTCCAACGCGAAGCCGCAGCAGAAGGAAGCCGTCGGCCCCACCGCCGATGAAGCGCTTCTCGCCACGCTGAAGCCGACCGCGAAGGAGCAGCCCGTCCCGAAGATCTTCTTCGAGAAGGAAGACTCGACGCCGTTCTGGTCGAATGCGTTCGTCACGCTCATCCCGATGGCTTTCCTCGGCGTCATGCTCTTCCTCTTCATGCGCCAGCTCCAAGCGGGCGGCGGCAAAGCGATGAGCTTTGGCAAGAGCAAGGCGCGGATGCTTTCCGACTCGAACAACAAGGTGACGTTCGCGGACGTCGCCGGCGTGGACGAGGCGAAGGACGAAGTCGAAGAGATCATCGCCTTCCTCAAAGACCCGAAGAAGTTCCAGCGCCTCGGCGGTCGAATCCCCAAGGGCGTGCTTCTCGTCGGCCCGCCGGGCACGGGCAAAACGCTCCTCGCGCGCGCCATCGCCGGCGAAGCTGGCGTTCCGTTCTTCAGCATCTCGGGCTCTGACTTCGTCGAGATGTTCGTCGGCGTCGGCGCGAGCCGCGTCCGCGACCTCTTCGAGCAGGGGAAGAAGCACGCACCGTGCATCATCTTCATCGACGAGATTGACGCCGTCGGTCGTCACCGCGGGGCAGGCAGGGGGGGTGGTCACGACGAGCGCGAGCAGACGCTCAATCAGCTCCTCGTGGAGATGGACGGCTTCGAAGGGAACGACGGCGTCATCATCGTCGCCGCGACCAACCGCCCCGACGTCCTCGACCCGGCGATCCTTCGCCCGGGCCGCTTCGACCGCCGCATCACGGTCGGTCGCCCCGACGTGAAGGGGCGAACGGAGATCCTTCGCGTGCACACGAAGCGCACGCCGATCTCGGCCGACGTCGACCTCGAAGTCATCGCGCGCGGCACCCCGGGCTTCTCGGGCGCCGACCTCGAGAACCTCGTGAACGAAGCCGCGCTCCTCGCCGCTCGCCAGGACAAAGACGCCCTGAACATGGCGGACTTCGAGCTGGCGAAAGACAAGGTCTTCATGGGCACCGAGCGCCGCTCGATGGTCATCAGCGAAGAAGAGAAGCGGAACACGGCCATCCACGAGGCCGGTCACACGCTCATCTCGGTCCTCATCAACCACCAGGATCCCGTCCACAAGGTGACGATCATCCCGCGTGGCCCGGCGCTCGGCCTCACGTGGTACCTCCCGAAGGACGATCGTCTCAGCTACTCCAAGGAGCAGGCTG
>JANXMC010000185.1 GCA_025354825.1 Myxococcales bacterium | reverse complement strand
CGGCTGCTTCTGCTGTCGCTCGGCGCGCTGTGCATTGCCGCGGCGGCGAATCTCCTCCGTCCGATGATGATGGGCGCCGTCGTCGCGCGCGCGGGGGACAAGGACGCACTCGGGCTCCTTCGCGCCGGGGTGCTGCTCGCCGTCGTTGCTCTCGCGGTCGAGGCCCTCCGGCTCTCGCAGTCGTTTGCGGTGCAGGTCGCCGGCGCTCGCGCGATGGCGGACGTCCGCACCCATATCGTTCGTTTCTTTCAGCGAGTGGAGCTCGCCTACTTCGACCGGACGCCCATTGGTCGATTGGTGGCTTATCCGACGAGCGACGTCGAGGCCGTTGGGGACGTCTTCTCGTCCGGCGTGCTGGACGCTCTCGCGGACATCGTGCAGCTCGTCGGGGTCGTCGTCATGATGGTCCTGCTCGACTACCGCCTCGCCTGCGCCGCGCTCGCCGCCGTGCCGGTCGTCGCCCTCGTCGTCGAGGTCGTGCGGAGGCGCGCGCGGACCGCGTTCCGCGAAATCCGCGAGCACGGTGCGAATCTCAGCACGTTCATGAACGAGCAGATTGGGGGCATTGCGGTCGTGCAAGCCTTCGCGCGGGAGCGTTCGATGGAGCGCGCGTTCGACGCGATCAACTGCGCGTTTCGCGACGCGAGCAAGCGGGCCGTCCTTTACGAATCGCTCTTGGATGGCGGAATCGAGCTTCTCTGCACCCTCTGCCTCGCGAGCATCCTCGCGTGGGCCGGCTCGGCTCCCACGGGCCGTGGTGTCACCTTCCCGGTCGTCGTGACGTTTACCGAATACATCTGGCTGTTCTTCGCGCCGCTCGGGCTTCTCGCGGACCGCTACATGATGCTTCAAGCCGGGCTTGCCGGCGCCGAGAGGATTGTCGACCTCCTCGGCGAAGCTCCTGTCGAGAAGCCGGCCCCAGCGCTCGCCAACGCCTCCCCCCGAGGTCCGGAAGACGAGGTCGTCGCCTTCGACGGCGTGAGCTTCGGCTACGACGCCGCGTCGCCCGTTCTTCACGATGTCGAGTTCGTCGTGAAGCGTGGAGAGCGGATTGCGCTCGTTGGCGCAACAGGCGCGGGCAAGTCTACGGTCGCGAGCTTGGCCCTTCGCCTCTACGAGTTGGAACGGGGAACCATCCGTGTGCTGGGCGACGACGTTCGGAGTTACGATCGCGAGGCGCTTCGCCGCTGCTTCGCCGTCGTGCCGCAAGAGGTGTTTCTCTTCGGAGGAACAGTCCTTTCAAACGTTGCAATCGGAGAATCGCTCGCCGACCGTCAACGCGCTGAAGTTGCGATACTGCGGGTCGGCGGCGGCGAGCTCCTCGCACGACCGGGCGGCCTCGACGCGGTCGTCGACGAGCGCGGCAGCAATTTCAGCGCAGGAGAACGGCAGCTCCTGGCATTTGCGCGTGCGCTCTATCGGGACGCGCCCGTCCTCTTGCTCGATGAGGCGACGGCGAGCATGGACTCGACCACCGAGGCGCGCCTCGAGGGAGCGCTCGCCGCCGTGATGCACGGACGAACCGCCATCGTCATCGCCCATCGCCTCTCGACCGCGCGGGCGGCCGACAGGATCCTCGTCTTTCACAAGGGGCGCATCGTCGAGCAAGGCACAGACGCCGATTTGGTGGCGAAGGGCGGCGTCTACGCGCGCCTCCGGCGGGCGCACTTCGCCGATGCGGGCGACGAGCCAGGGACGTCGTCGATCCCCGACGTCGCCTGACCGACGCCGAGCAATCGACGTCGCACTGCTCTTTGTTATGGGCTCGGCGCCCTTCGTGGGAGGACGGTCGGAGGGCACCGTTCGACTTGAGACGGGCAAATCCGCGCGTCGGCGGCTTTGGCCGCGATCGTCGTGACGGCGCTCGGCGGGTCGCGGTAATGCGACTTCGGTTTGATGGGGAAAAAGCTTCTCTCACGGATGCGGCCGGGACAAGGAACGATTCACGAACCGTACGCTTCCAAGAGCTGACGCTCGGTTCCTACAATGCGAGCAGCTCGCCTGCGACCGCCCTCGATTCTCGTGAGCAGAAGGGTCTCATCGCGCCGCGCGTCGGCGGAATACCAAGCGCCCTTTTTCGGAATCGGAATCCGTCATCGCGATCGTGTCGCGGTCGACCACTTCGATCGCGACGTTGTCGAGGGCCTTCGTGTCCTTCGGAAGCTCCGTGCCCGTAAGCGGTGTCGTCGCGTGCGCGTGTACGGTCGAGGCTTTGACGTGGTCGATCGCGAGCACCGCCGCGAGGTAGATCACGTTGGCCTCGCCTTCGCGACCGAACGATTCGAAGCGAGTGTGATCCGCGTCGACCACGACGAGGCGCAATCCCTCGCCCGCTGCTTGTGCGCGGATCTTACGCAAGCAGGCAGGGGGATCGGCCTCGGCCGCGCAGCCCGCCGTCACGCTCGCGAGAGCCGTCGTCGACGCGTCGAGGTCGAAGCCGAATTCGCCACCGGCCGTGATCATCGCCTGCGGGTCGACCGCGCTCGTGACCTGCGCGAGCGCGGACGAAGACACGCCGTCTCCGCGTGGCGTGCTGCACCCGACTGCAGAGAGAAACCCGAGGAGAGAAAACCCGATCACATTAATCGTAGTACGCATGAAGACTCCATTCCGCGCGCATGGCGCTTTGCCGTCGCGTTCGGCGACCAGCTTCGAGGGAGACAACTCCACGCGTCGAACGGTGTGACTCAGAAAGTGATTATCGATGTTCGCGCGCGTCGAGTCGCGCTTTGCCCACCGCCGAGAGGAGGGTGACGATGGTCAGGAGACCAAAACCCACGATCGCGGGCGCCATGGATTCGCCGAACCCCTCGAACGCCATACGAATACGCTCCTCGTGGGTCCCATCGAGGCGCGCGACGACGTGGAACACCTCGCCCAGAGCGGCGACGACTCCGACGATTGTTGCGTAGAGCGTTGTGCGGGCCATCGCGTCGACGAATCGCTCGCGCGCCCGGAGTGGCCTCGCCGCGAACGCGACCGCGGTGCCCATCGCGACGAGCCCAAAGGCCACGATGAACCACATCGGGAACCCACCTTCGACGAACATCGTCTTCATCTTCGACCTCCACAGAGGCGATAACGCACCCGACCGCGCCCTGTGACGACGATTCTGCGTCACAAGGCGTGGAGCTAGGCATTCTTCGGTGTGTGGCCCCGCACGAACCTACCGACGCGGAGCTTGTCACGCGGCTCGCTCGAAACGAGAAGGCCGCGTTCGATGCGGTTTATGCTCGCTATCACGTTCGCATTTACGCCTTTCTCCTGCGGCTGTCGGGGCGTGGCGATGTGGCCGACGATCTCTTTCAAGAGACGTGGACAAAGCTCTCGACTCACGGCCCGCGCCTCCGCGAGCAGAGCGATCTCGCCGCGTGGCTCTTCACCGTCGCGCGCAACGCATACCGTAGCCACCGACGCTGGACGTTGCTCGATCTCGGGCGCATCGCGACGGGTGGCGACGCGCTCGAGCAGCTCGCGGCGCGGGGGCCCGCGCCCGACGTCGGGGCAGAAGGCGCCGAGGAGCTGGCGCGCCTCGAGCGCGCCCTCGGTCGCCTCTCTCCGCGTTCGCGCGAGGCGCTGCTCCTCGTTGCGGTAGAGGGCTTCGAGCAGGAACAGGCCGCGGCGATCGTGGGCACGTCGTATGCTGCTTTTCGTCAACGCCTCGCGCGCGCCCGCGCGGAGCTAGCGGCCGCCCTTGAACGAGATACGGGAGGAAGTCGTGACGTCGAAGCGCGATCCTGAAGCCGAGCTCTCCGCGTCGCTCGACAAATCGCTGGCGTCGCTCCCGCAGCCGACGCCACCCGCGCACCTCGCCGAGGAGACGAGGCGTCGGGGACAGTCGATCGTCACCCACGAGATCGCGCCCGCGTCGCGCGCGCGAAGCTTCCTCGCGTACGCGGTCGTAGCGCTCGTGTCCGTCGTGTACTTGGCACTCGTGCTATCGCGCGCTCTCGGGATTCGCTTGTAGCTCAGGGGCGGCGGCTCACGCGAAAACTGAGGCGGCGCCTTGCGTCTGCCTGCTCGTGTCCCAATCCGTGTGGAATCGTCTTTCCTTCAGCGGGACCCTTCCACCAACGCCTGCGAGCGCGGCGCCTGCTCCTGCGAGGATACGTCGCACGGGGCCGCGCCTATCGGCGTGGGCGAGGCGATGGCAACGAATCCTCACAACGCGCTCGTCAAGATGGTATTCGGACAACGGGAGCGCTCAACGCTTCCCTCCCGGTGCGAAGCGAGTGCCACGCGCGCGGGTACTGGTCACCCGCGACTCGGCATTGGCGATATTTAGTTTGATCTCACACTTCTTAGGCCAAGCTCAATCTGACTGCCCACGATAATCTCTTGCTCTCTCTGGTCTGGGCGCGCGTCACGCCTTTCCCGCCGAACCCGCTTGGCGTCGATGCGTGCTTCGTTGGGCGCGGTTCGCCCTTCGTCGCGCATCTCGCGCATGAGGAAGAAATTGAGCGCCGTGCGGATTACGGCCACTGCCCCTAGCTTGCCGATCTGATCCCACGAGGGGGCGATCGCCGTCGACAGAATGTCTGCGGCGAGTTGAAACTCGAGGGCCAACGCGAGATAGCGAGCGAACGCGATACGAACGTCCGTAAACTCGCGCGGGGGGTGGCCCGTGGCAACGCGAAGCGCGCGAACGCCCGAGACAACGACGCCGGACGCGACGATGACCGCACCGACGGACTCGACGCCAAGTCGCAGCCATTGCACGGCGGCGACGACAGCACCTTCAGAGACCTCGAACGGCGTCACGACGGATCCGCGATCGCACGGGCGCGCCGCACGAGCCAAAGAGCGAGACGCTGCATCGCGACGAGCAACGCGATCATGCCGACGCAGCAACCGAAGATGAGCAGGTTCACTTTGCGGCTATCTTGAATGCAAATGCGAGCGCCGTCGATAGCGCGGGAGGGTGTACCGCATCGGCGAGGACGAGAAGCGTCGTGGTGGCGACCATTGCGAGCGCGGCTGCGGCGTACCCAGGGCCGAAAGTCCTAAGTGCCGCGAAGCCCAACACTGCCACTGCGAGCTGGGCGACGATGAGCGTCTTGACTTGGTTCGTCGAATGCTCGGGATCGAGGTAAAACGAACGCTCTCTCCAAGGTGCCCCACGCCATCTATCCTTCACCCGTCGTAAAAGAGCATCCATCGACAACGACCGCGGAACATCCACTGTTCCGGAACAGTAGGCTCGTGTGCCGGCACAGTATGCCCTGGAGCGCCCCCTTCGAAAGGGATTTGGGCGGCATTTGCGGGCCTTTCCGTAGCGCGCCGCGTGGGCGGCGCGTGCGGCACGTCACATGCTCAAGCGACTTCATGACAATGAATCCGTTGAGCCTTCGCATTCCTTCTGTGCTCTTCGCGCTTTCCGTCTTCGGCGTGACCGCCTGCGCCGTGAACGCAGAGCCGCTCCCCTCTGACGGTGATCTCGCCGAACAGACCGCAAGTGAGGCGACGGGCACGACAAGCTCGAACCTTACGTCCGACGGAACGATTCGCGGCTTCGGCGGTAAATGCCTGACGACGCTTGGATATACGTCCGCAAACGGAACGGCCGTCGTTCTTTGGGATTGCCTGGGACAGGAGAACCAGAAGTGGCGAATGGGCGCCAACGGGACGATCGTTGGATTTGGAGGGAAGTGCCTCACGACGATCAACTATTCGTCTGCGAACGGGACGCGTCTCGGCCTTTGGGATTGTCTCGGCCAGAAGAACCAGGCGTGGCGAGTCCTTTCGAACTCGCACATCGACGGGTTGGACGCGAAGTGCGTCGCCACGTACGGGTACACATCGGCGAACGGCACGCCCGTCGTGATGTGGGATTGCTTGAATCAGGCCAATCTCGAGTGGCAGACGCCAGGTGCAGCGCCGCCGCCGCCGCCCCCGCCGCCGCCGGCGTGTGTGTCACGCTTGAAGGCCTACAACACCGACTGCTACACAGCGGGTGGGTCGCCCTCCGGGACGCCTGTTGGAACGTGGTCGACGACCACCTGCGAAAAGACCGCGGTCGACTATGTCACGGCCCAGAACCACGCTCGTCAGCAGTGGGTCAATACTTTCCAGGTCCCCCTGTGCGGCGCGTTGGTGCCGTGCTGCAACGTCGGGACGGTTACGGTGCCCTGAGGCCGCAGCGCGACGCAGACGGCTTCAATGCGGCCGCGGGGGGACGCGCGCACGGACACACCAACTTCCCAAACGGAGACCGGCGTTCTCGTCGGCCCGCGTCCGTAGGGAGTCCGTCGAGCTCGCGCGTCGCCGTGACCTCCTACACCTGCCCGCTCCGCTAGATGGTCCTCTCTCGCGGCGTCCAACACCCCCGAGGTGCGCTCGAGGCCTCACGGATGCCGAGGCCCGGACACCTCGCTTCGACAACGCGAAGTTTCCAAAATAACGTCCACCGCTGAACGCCTCGTAGGTGGATCGACGACCCACCCTTTTTCATCCCATTGGGTCGTCGTATCGTGGGTTTAGGTCGACGGGTTCGTCACGACGACGAGCGTCCGTATCCACGTGACCGACGGAGGCGAGACTCATGGGCTATTCACGCAATCCCACGCCCGCACGCCGCGCGCGCATCGCAGCCTCGGGGTCGGCCGCGCTCCTGGGCCTCGCCGTCGCGGCATGCAGCAGCGTCGCCGACGCGCCGCAGTCCGAGTCGACATCGGCCGTGTCCGCGGGCTCCGCCAACACCGGCGGCTTCAAGCTCGTTGCCTTCGGTGGAACAGGGAAGTGCCTCGACGTCGCCGGGGGCGCAGGCGAGTTCGACAACGCGCGCACCGTACAAATGTGGTCCTGCGTCGGAAGCCCCAATCAGCGCTTCATCTACGTCGACGGCGAGGTGCGCGGCCTCGGCGGGAAATGCCTCGACGCGGTCGGCGGCGACAACGGCGCGCGCATTCAGCTTTACGACTGCTGGGGCGGCACGAACCAAAAGTGGGCGTGGGACGGCGGACGCCTTCGCAACGGCGGTGGACGGTGCCTCGACGTCGCTGGCGGCGATGGGCAGTACACCGACGGCGCGCGGGTGCAGCTTTACGACTGCAACAGCGCGGGAAATCAGTCGTTCGACGCGCAGCGCGTGTCGGACGTGCCCGCGTCGAGACCGATATTTGCCAATCCCGTTTACGGCGGCGACTTCGCCGATCCATTCGTGCTGTCGTGGGGTGGCAGCTATTACGCATTTGCGACGAACGCCGGGCCGACCAACGTCCCGCGCATCACATCGACCGACCTCGTGCACTGGTCGGGCGTGGGTGACGCCATGCCGACCCTTCCGTCTTGGGTACAGGGCGGTCTCACCTGGGCGCCTTCGGTCTGGGCCCGAGGCAACGGGACGTTCGTCATGTACTTCACGGCTCGTCCGAAGAATCTCAATCTTCAATGCATCGGCCGCGCGGTCGCGAACGCCCCCGCCGGCCCCTACTACGACAGCACGGGCGGCCCTCTCATCTGCCAGACCGATCGCGGCGGATCGATCGACGCGAGCCCTTTCGTCGACGCCTCGGGGGCGCCCTACATCACGTGGAAAAACGACGGGAACTGCTGCAATTTGCCCGTGTCGATCTGGGCCCAAAAGCTCTCGGCGGACGGACTTTCCCTCGTTGGAAATGCGTCCGCGCTCATCTCCCGTGATCAGAGTTGGGAGAATCCGCTCATCGAAGGGCCGAGCATGATCTACCAACGGGGAAAGTACACGCTCTTGTACTCGGCCAACTGGTGGGAGAGTTCCGACTACGGCGTTGGGTATGCAACCTGCGATTCGCCGCTAGGCCCGTGCCGCAAACCACAAAACGGCCCGGTCATGCGCAAGGCCGACGCGGTTGCGGGCCCGGGCGGGCAGGAGTTTTTCCGCGACAGGAACGGCGGACTGTGGATCGCCTACCACGCGTGGACCTACCCGAAGACGAGCTACACCAGTGGCGGCGCGCGCTCGTTGAGGATCGACCCGGTCGCCTTCGACGGGAACACGCCGGTCGTCGTGGGGCCGACGGCGTCGGTGCAGTAGCCTCGTTCCTACGAATCGGCAGGCTGCAGCGCCGCGAGAATCTCGCGTGTCGCTTCAGCCTTGGCTAAATTGCCGGCTACCGTGTAGGCCGCAAGGAGGGTCTGCAGGTGGTCGGCATTTTCGTTGTGGCTCCGCGCGCACTCGTCTTCGGCGTAGCCAACGGCCTGCGCCACGTCGCGAAGGTCGCTGTCGCGCGTCTCGAGAAGCAGCGTCGCGATGTTGTTCGCCGCATCGGGGTAATAGGGGTCTACCTCGAGAGCGGTTTTAAACTCCCGTATCGCCGCCCGCTCATTTCCCGATTGGGAGAGCGTGACGCCCGTGTTGTAGAAAAAAATCGCCATGAGAGCGGCGTCTTTTTCGTGCCCCTTGCCGCGCCCCGCGCGCGCGATCTCGAGCGCCCTTGCATGGTCGACCAGAGCGGCATCGTGTTGCCCTAAATCGGCGAGGCAGCTCGCGCGGTTCGCATAAAGGCCCATGTCGTTCGGCGCACCGTCGATGGCCTTCGTGTAAAGCTCCACCGCGCGGGCGCAATCGCGCGCGAAAAAGGCCTCTTTCGCCTGACTCACGAGCTCGCGCTGCGCGTTCACCACTGCGGCCTTCGCATCTGCCGTATTGCGACGAATGCGGCGTACCAAAATGCTCACACCGAGCTGCGCCGTGAGTACGAGGAGGATTGTCGAGAGGCTCGGCATGGCGCGATCGTTCGCGCCTCTCTATCATGGGAACCTCTCGCCCGTGGCGCGGCCTTCGCCGTAGGCTCTCGGCTCTTAATCGCAGCATCGCTCGCCCGCTCGTTCGACGCTCTTTTTCTACGTTTCGGGGCTCTCCTTAATGCATCTCACGTCGCGGCACTTTCTGCTCGCCGGGCCTTTGGGCCCCGTCACAGCCTTGCGGGCGTTCGCGGCGAATGCCGACGAGCGCAAGCGCTCCCTGCCCACCCCCAGGTGCAGGGCGTATCTCGAGGCGTTGGCGCGAGACGACAGCAGGCACCACGTGCTCGCCGCGCTTTCGGCGAGCCTAGGCGGCGGTGCAGGCGTGCGGCGCGGGGGCGCCTTTCGCCGCACGAGCTCCTCTCGCCGATTTTGGACGCTGTCGAGCGGGGCGCCGTCCTCCTCGTCGCCGGGTGGCACAACGAGGTTACGGTCCGTGGGGTGGAGACCGCCCCGCCGCCCGACGCCATCGACTGGTGGGCCAATCGCGAGGTGAACGAGAAGCAGGAGACCTGGTTCGAGGTGAAGGTCGTCGACGAGGTCGGCAAGCCGGTGGGCGGTCTCGAAGTCGCCTTCGGCCTCTCGGGCGAGGATATGAAAATAGCGACCAACGGCGCCGGGATCGCACGGGTCGAAGGGGCCTTTGCGTCGCGGGCGAGCGTGAGCCTCGTGAGCCTTGCCGCAGCGCGAAAAGCTCTCAAAGTACGGTGGACGAAGCCGCGCCCGGCCAGCGTGAAAGAGGCGCGAAACGTTCTTCTTTGGCCCGTCACCGACGCTTTTCCCACGCGGTCGACGTGGGCGGCCTCGAGCCTTCCTCTCAGGGCACGACCTTCTCGAACGCGTCCTTCAGTGCGCTGAGGGCGGCCTTGGTCGAATCGCGAGTGTGCGAAATATGGCCGAAGGTATCGGTGATGACGGAGAGCACGACGCTCACGGTTGCGATGCCCGAAGTGTCATGTGAGATCGAGCTGCCCCTCGCCGAGTGGAGCCGCATACCATCTGCGAAACGGGCCTACGACGCCGTGCAGAAGGCGCTCCGCGAGGCGTGTGGTGGCGAGTGCAAGGGAATGGCGCCTGAGAGGCGTTGATTCTCAACGTTGTTTCTTGGGGTCGATGATCTCCGTCACGCCGTAGCCGAAGCCCCGAGGGGACCCATTTCGGACGACGCCTTCGCGGCGCTGGGGGCCGACGGGCGCCGTTTTCTCTCGCCTCCAGCGTGGACCGAGCGCGGTTCACCCCGCACGCGGCGACGTCCACGTGCCATGCCCGTCGGGCTCACGATTGAACGTGTTTTTGCACACTCTCACAACTGGAGACGGCCTTGCAGTCGAAGGCGCTACGCGCGCAAGAGCGCCTTCACACACCAGGAGCACACCCCATGAACATTTGGAAAATCTCGACGATCGTTACGACGGGCATTCTTGCCGTCAGCTTCGGCTGCCAAGGGGCCCAGGCGCGCACGGCGTCGAGCGCCACGCAAATCGAAGAGCATCAACCGAACATGGAGGCCGCCCTCTCCCATCTGCGCGACGCACGGGCGGCGCTCGACCGCGCTGAGCACGACAAGGGCGGGTGGCGCGCGAAAGCCATCGACGCGACGAACGTTGCCATTCGCGAGACCGAACGCGGCATTGCGTTCGACAACAAGCATTAGAGACGAGCGTCGGCGGAGAGGGGTGAGCGCGAGGACGTGAGCCGCTCGCGCTCGGCCCCGCATTGGCGAGAATCGCGGCGAGCGCGCCTGGAATGGGTGGACTGGGCGGCGTATGCTTGCGGCTCGATATGTCCACGAAGGTGGCCAACTACGGGCGCCGATGACGTCTCGCAGGACGGCATCGCATGCGTAGCGAGCACAGCCGCGATGGCGTCGAGGCACGCGAGGTGCAATCCATAGCACCCGAGACTCGACTATGGGAACGTCAGGGAACAAGAGTCACTTCGCGATCGCGGCAACGCTGCGGCAGATTGGGGTCCTGCTCGAGCTGAAGAAGGAGAACCCGTACCGCGCGCGGGCGTATACAAATGGCGCTCGCGCGCTGGAAGGTCTCACAGAGAACCTCACAACGCTGCTTGCCGAGGGGCGCCTCACGACGGTGAGTGGAATTGGCGCTGCCCTCGCGGCGCAGATCGAAGAGATCGCGCGGACGGGTACCTCACCACTTCTCGAGAAGCTCGAGGCCGATCTCCCCAAAGGGGTCGCCGAGCTCGCGTCGGTCGCCGGCCTCGGCCTGAAGGCGATTCGTACGCTCGAGAGCGAGCTGGGAATCACGAGCGTGGCCAAGCTTCGTGAGGCGTGCGAGGCCGGCCGCGTGCGCAAGCTGCCCGGCTTTGGGGCGAAGACGGAACGCAAGCTGCTCGAGAAGCTCGCGGCGCGCGACGCCCCGGCGGTCGGGCACGTGGAGCTCTTGTCCACCGCGCTCGATCTCGCCGAGGCGATTCTCACCTTCCTTCGCGCAAGTGCCGACATCACGCGTGCTGAGATCGCGGGGAACGTGCGTCGCGCCCACGAGACGGTGTCGTCTCTCGACGTGGTCGTCGCGACGACC
>JANXMC010000144.1 GCA_025354825.1 Myxococcales bacterium | reverse complement strand
GCCTTGAGCAATCGTTGAAGTCAAGCCAAAGCGCGCTCGGGGCACGTACGCCTGAGATAGCTGGTCGCCGAGCGACCCGGTTATCGGAAAAGCGGCTGCTGGAAGGTCTCCCTTCTGGCGTCCCCTTTGGTAGCGTTGCGTCTTACAGAATTGTTCAGGATTTACGCGACACCTTCTCGAATGTCCTCAACGGGTAGGAATCCGCGACGGCGCGGTCTACCAAACGAGGGCATCGAGATTCGGCGTCGTCCGCCATTCACGTTCACTGCAGAAGCTCGCTGAGGCGATTCCATGGATCAACAGGAGCGTCTTTCGTATCTCGAAAACGTTCGCGACTGGCAGGGGCTCGTTGACGAACTCGAGAAGGGTATCGCTGCAGCAAATGCCAACCCCGCGAAGGCCGCGTACCACCTGCGCTTAGGGCAGGTGCTCGAGTCGAAGTTCCTCGCTGGCGTGAAGGCACTGAAGCACTTTCAGGATGCCTACAAGCTGAACCCGCAGCTCCTCGAGAGCCTCGAGGCAGCGCGCCAGATCTATTGGGATCTCGGCAAAATCAACATGGTCCAAAAGCTCCTCGAGCTGGAGCTGAAGGCTTCGCCCGAGGGTGACCATGCGAGCGAGCTTCTCTTGGAGCTCGGCGACGTGCTGATGGATGCCGGCGACTACGAGCGGGCGGCGTCGAGCTATGCGCGCAGCCTGGCTGCGAGCGGCGGCCGGAACCCGCAGGCGAGCGCCTGCCTCGAAGATGTTCAAGTCGACGTCTTGGGGTTCGCGTCGCACGTGGCGAAGCTCGTTCGCGCGGCGGAGAGCTCGGACGGTCGCGCGACCCAAGGGCGCCTGTATCTCCGCGCGGCTCGCATTGCACGGCGCTTCAAGGCCGACGAGGCGGACGCACTCTTTGCGAAATCCTATTCGGCAGATCCCACGTCGAAGCAGATTGGCGCCTTGTACGAAGGCGTCCTCGCCGAGAAGGGGATGCTCGACGCGCTCGAGGCCCTTCAGAGCGAAGTCCTCGCGGGCATCGAAGATCGCAAAGAGCGCGCGCGTATTGCGCTCGTATTTGGCAGTCGCTGGGCGGCTCGCCACCAGAACGCCGAGAACGGAACGAAGTTCCTCGAGCTCGCCGTGAAGCTCGATCCCGAGAGCGAAGGCGCCTTCGCCTTTTTGCGCGACGCCTACGGCCGCAAGGGCGGCGATTGGGATCGCGTCATCGCGCTCGCCGAGGAAGGGGCGACCCACGCGGGTGAAAATGGAAACGCCTCCTTCTTACTCGCGCAGGCTGGCCTCATCGCGTGGCGCCAGCAGGGGAACCTGATTCGCGCGCGTACGGCGTTCGAGCGTCTGCTTGCGATTTCGCCGGAGCACCCGCAGGTTCGCGCGTTCGAAGCGCAAATCGGCGAGACGCTCAGCCCGATGAAGCCAGGAACGGTGCGCCCCGCGGGGTTCGCGTCCGTGCTCCCCATCGGTCGCAGCAATTCGCCCGCGCCTGCGAGCGCTCCGCCCGTCGCGGAATACGTTCCGCCGGCCGCACCGCCGCCCGCCGATCTGACGCCGCCATCCTCGCGTCGCGAGCCCGAGCCGGCGTCGCGCACGGCAACCGCGAACCCGCCCCCCGGCGCTGCGATGGCGCCCGAAGCGCACCGCGAGCCGGCGCTCCCCGAGCCGCCGGTCTACTTGTCCGAAGCGCCCGAAGAGGTCGACGCCGACGAGCTCGTCACGGGCTCTCTCGTGCCGCCCCCGCCGGCTGCTGCCGCGCCTGAAGTCGCGTCGCCCACGATCACGGCGCCTCCGGCCGCGTTCGTCGCCGCGCTCGCCGCGCCCGTCGCTGCAGACGAATCGAAGATCGCGGAGCTGCGGGCTCTCGCCGATAAGCAAGAATCGGCAAAGCGATTCAACGAATACGTCAAAACGCTTTTGCAGCTCGCCACTCTCGTCCCCGACGACGAAGAGAAGGTGTCGCTGCTTATGAAAGCGGCCGATCTGTACGTGACCAAATTTGCCAATCAGGCAGAGGCGGTAAAGGCGTTCGAGCAGATCATTGCCATTGATCCCGATAACGCGACGGCGGTCGATTACCTCCGTCAGATGTACGAAAAGCGCCGCGACTGGGAGAAGCTCCTGGTTCTGCAACGCCGCGAAGCCGAACGGCTTCCGCCCGGGCAGGAGCGCGCCGCGCGCTTCTTCGAAATCGCGAAGCTTGCGACCGAGCGCGTGAAGAAGCCCGAGGTCTGCATCGATCTTTGGCGCGAAGTGATTGCCAACGACGAGTCGAACGTCGAGGCCCTGGGCGCCCTCGCCGGGCTCTACGAGCGCGCGAAGGATTTCGAATCCCTCGCACGCGTTCTCGAGAAGCAGGCCGAGGTCACGTACGACGCGACTGCCAAGATTCAAATCTTGTCGAAGCTCGGCACGATTTACGGCGATCGCCTCAACAACGACGAAGGCGCAGTCACCGCGTGGCGCGGCGTTTTGGCGCTCGACGCGAACGACCGCAAAGCCCAAGAAGCTCTCAAGAAAAAGTACCTCGCGCTGAACATGTGGGACGACCTCGAGGTCTTCTACGCAGAGTCCGGCAAGTGGGACGAGTTCATCCGCGTCCTCGAGCAGCAAGAGGCGAAGGAGACGAACACCGAAGCGAAGATCGGCCTCCTCTTCAAGATTGCGGAGCTCTGGGCCGACAAGAAGCAGAAGAGCGATCGCGCGGCGAAGTCCTACGAGAAGATCCTCGAGCTCGAGCCCGAGAACCTTCGCGCGGCCGAAGCGCTGATTCCGATTTACACGGCGGCGGGCAACGGCCGCGCGCTCGCGAGCGTCCTCGAGGTGAAGCTCGGTCACGAGACCGACGACCACGAGAAGCTGCGCCTGCTGCGTGAATCCGCGGCGCTCTACGAAGGCAAAGTTCGCGAGCCGCAGAAGGCCTTCGAACGCTACATCACGGCGTTCGAGCTTTTCGCCGCGGACGACCAGACGGCGTCCGACATGGAGCGCGCCGCGAAGGCCACCTCGGGCTGGGACCAGGTCATCGCGAGCTACCGTCGCGCGATCGACGCGGCCGATGGTCAAGGCGATCAAGAGCTCGGCATCACGCTGCGCCTGCGGCTTGGGCGCGTGCTTCTCGCCGAAGCGCAGAACGTCGACGAGGCGCTCTCGGTGTATCGCGCCGTGTACGACGTCGATGGAGAGAACGCGGATGCGCTCTCGGCCCTCGAGCGCCTTTATCGGCAGTCGTCGCGCTATTCGGAGCTTCTCGGGATTTACGAGAAGAAGCGCGACCTCGCGGGGACCGCCGACGAGAAGAAGGCGATCCAGTACGAAATTGCGCCGCTCTACGAGAACGAGCTGCGTGACATCGATCGCGCCATCGACACGTACAAGGCGATCCTCGAAGACGAGCCCGCGGAGCAAAAGGCTCTCGCGGCGCTCGATCGCCTCTACGGCTCGCTCGGCCGCTGGGAGCCGTACGTCGATACGCTTCGTCGTCGCATCGAGCTCGATGTTGGCGAAAAGGACCTCATCGATCTCAAGTACCGCCTGGGGCAGACGCTCGAGAACCATCTCGGGGACGCTGCAGGGGCGCTCGAGAACTACCGCGAGATCCTCTTCCTCGACTCGCAGCACGAGGGCGCGCGCCTCGCGCTCGAAGCGATGCTCGCCCACGACGAGCTTCGCGCCGAAGCCGCCTCGATCCTCGAGAACATCTACGAGGAGCGCGGCGACTGGAACAAGCTCATCGGAGCTCTCGAAATCCTAAGCGCGAGCGAGTCGGAGACGGCCCGTCGCGTTCAGTTGAAGCGGAAGATCGCACGCATCAGCGCCGACGCTGCGAGCGACTTCGGGCGCGCATTCGAGGCGCTGGCGTCGGCACTCCGGGACGACCCGTCGCTCGTCGAGACGCGCAGTGAGATCGAGCGCATTGCCGAGGGGTCGAGCGCTTGGCAGAAGCTCGTCACGCTCTACGGCGAAGTGGCCGAAGGGATCAGCGACGCGGCGCTCTCGCGCGACTACTGGATGCGCCTCGCGGCGATCAACGAACGGCTCAACGAGGTCGACGCGGCAGCGCGCGCCTATACGAGCGTTCTCGCGATCGACGCGAGCGATTCGGAGGCGCTCGTCGCCCTCGAGCAGCTCTTCGTGCGCACCGAGCGTTGGAACGATCTCATCAGCGTCGTTCAGCGCCGCATCGACCAGGCCGAAGACGGCGAAGGTCGTGAGGCGCTCTACGTCACCATGGCGAACATCTACGACGAGCGGCTGCGCCAGCCCGAGTCGGCGGTGGAGGCCTATCGCAAGGTCCTCGAGCTCGATCCGACCAGCCACAGCGCGCTCTCTGCGCTCGACGCGCTCTTCACGCGTCAGCACATGTGGAACGAGCTCGCCGAGAACCTCGAAGCGCAGCTCGCTCTCGCAACGACAGACGACACGCAGCTCAGTCTCATGCTCCGCCTCGCGGCGTTGCGAGAGACCGAAATGGGCCAGGTCGATGTCGCCATCGAAGGGTACCGAAGCGTTCTCGAGCGCGATGCAACCAACGTCGCGGCTCTTGCCGCGCTGGAGCGACTCGGCCGCGATCCGCGCTACGAGCTTGCGATTGCCGACCTCCTCGAGCCGCTCTACCGGCAGCTCGGCGAGTTCCACAAGCTCATTGGCGTCCACGAAGTTCAGGTTCGTCGCAGCGAGGACGTCTCGCGGCGCGTCGAGCTGCTTCACCAGATTGCCCAGCTCCACGAGGACGCCGGCAGCGATCTCGATTCGTCGTTCACCACGCTCGCCCGCGCGCTTCGTGAAGATCCGTCGAGCGAGCTCACGCAGCAGGCCATCGACCGCGTAGCCCGCGGTACGAGCCGCTTCGTCGACCTCGCCGAAGTCTTCGAGCAGCTCGCCGGGAGCAACGAAGACGCGATGCTCTCGAGCTCGCTCTACACGATGAGCGCTCGCGTCTACGAGGTCGATCTCGGCAACGTCGAGACCGCGATCGCGCGCTACCAGCGCGTGCTCGAAATCGATGCGATGAACCTCGCGGCGGCCGAATCACTCGAGCGCCTATTCCGTATTGCGGAGCGCTACGTCGATCTCGCCCAAGTGCTTCAGCGCAAGGCCGACATCCTCGATGATCCCCAGGCGAAGAAGGACGCGCTGTTCCAGGCGGCTTCCATCGAGGAAGACGTCCTCGGGCGCCCCGAAGCTGCCATTGCAGTCTACAACAAGGTCCTCGAGAGCGACGGCGACGACGTTCGGGCCGTCGACGCGCTCATCAAGCAGTTCCTCGCACTCTCGCGATGGAGCGACTTGCTCGCGGTCTACCAGCGCAAAGTCGATCTCGTCGCCGACGCGGAAGAGAAGAAGCGGATCTTCTACCAGGTCGGCGCGGTCTACGAGCGCGAGCTCGGCGACGTCGACAAATCGATCGAGACGTACCAGCGGATCCTCGAGCTCGATCCGGACGATCTCCAGGCGCTCTCGCGCCTCGACGTCCTTTACGAGCACGCGCAAAACTGGGCCGAGCTTCTGACCGTTCTCACCCGTGAGAGCGAGATGACGAACGATCCGGCCGAAGCCGTGAGCTACCAGTACCGAATCGCGGAGCTTTACGAGAAGCGCCTCGAGGACGTGCCGCGCGCCGTCGAGCTTTACCGCGACATCTTGAGCCAGCAGCCCGATCACGAGCCGACGCTCATCGCGCTCGAAGGGTTGAAGAACGGCTCGCAGAACCCGGACTCCCCGACGGCGTCCGCGGCCGATTCGCTCGCCGCAGCCGCGGTGCTCGAGCCGGTGTACGAGGCCGCGAGCGACTGGGCACGGCTCATTAGCGTGCACGAAGTTCAGGTGCGCCTCGCTTCGGATCCGTTCCAGCAGGTGGAGCTCCTCCACCGTATCGCGCGGCTCTACGAAGACGCCCTGGACAATCACAACGCTGCGTTCGATACGCATGCGCGCGCGCTCTCGCTGGACAACGGCAACGAGCTCACGCTGCAGAATCTCGAACGGCTCGCGATGGCCGTGAACCGGTGGCCCGAGGTTGCGCAGCACTACGACGTCGAGCTCGACAAGCTGACCGAAACGCCGGAGCGCTTCGTCGATCTCGGCCTCCGCGTCGCGCAGATCTTCGAAGTGCAGCTCGACGACGTCGAGAGCGCCATCACGCGCTATCGCCGCGTGTCGGAAGTCGACTCGGAGAACCAGAGCGCGATTCGCGCGCTCGATCGCCTCTTCTCGCAGACGGAGCGGTACAGCGATCTCGCAGGCATCCTCGCCCGCGAGGCCGAAATCGGTCAGTCGCCGGACGAGATTCTCGAGTTCAAGTTCCGCCTCGGCCAGGTGCTGCAGCTGCGCCTCCGCGACATCGACGGCGCCATTGCGGCGTACCGCGACGTCATCAACGCGGCGCCCGATCACGTGCCGACGATCGACGCGCTCGAAGGGCTCTTTGCGTCAGGCGTGAAGCAAGTCGAGCTCTCCGAGATCTTGGAGCCGCTCTACCGGCAGTCGTCGGAGTGGGAGAAGCTCGCGCGCGTTTACGAAGCGCAGCTCGCGGCAATCGCACCGGCCAACGAGGCGGGCGAGGCCAATGAGGGGGCTCGAGACGAGCGCCTCGCGGCGTACTACCGCATCGCCGAGCTCCACGAAGAGAAGCTCCTCGACACGGCGGCGACGCTCAACGTCTTCATCTGCGCGCTCAAGGAGTATCCCTTGGACGAGCGGGCCGGCGAAGAGGCTCCGCGCCTCGCAGCGACCGTTGAAGGCGGCTGGGAAACGCTCGCCAACGCCTACGCCGACATCCTCGGTCTCCACTCGGATGCGAACACGCAGCGCCTCGTCGGCAAGCGTCTCGCGAAGACATTTGAAGACGAGCTTGGCGACATCACGAAGGCCGAGGAGACGTACAAGTACGTTCTCAGCGTCGAAGCGCTCGACGTCGAAGCCCTCGCAAATCTCGATCGGATCTACGCATCGATCGAAGCCTTCGCAGAGCTCGCCGGCGTGCTTGA
>JANXMC010000082.1 GCA_025354825.1 Myxococcales bacterium | reverse complement strand
CCGATGAACCGCTCCTCCGTCGTGTAGACGTTGTCGAGAATTTTGGCGAAGGGCTCTGAATCGGGGAAAGCCTCGCGGACCCTCCTTCCGAGAATGTCGTGGCGATTGCCCACGAGAGATTCGTAAGCGGCATTCGTGAATTCGAAAATGTGCTCGGGCCCGCTGAGAAGAGCGACCGGCGCGGGGACTTGCACGAGCAGCGTTCGCAATCGGCCACGCGCCACTTCGACCTCGAGGCGCAGCCTTCGCAACGCGAGCACGGCACGAACGCGTGCAACGAGCTCGCGGGCCGAGAACGGCTTGACCAAATAGTCGTCGGCACCCTGCGAAAGCCCTTCGATGGTGGCCTCTTCGCCGGCGCGCGCCGAGAGCAGAACGATGGGAATGTCCTGCGTGGCCATATCGCGCCGGAGCGCGCGAAGGAGCTCGAAGCCGTCCATCACCGGCATCATCACGTCGCTCAGAACGAGATCCGGAAGCCACTCGCGCGCCGCGGCGAGCGCAGCTTCGCCGTCGCCCACCGCACGCACGTCGCCCATCGGCGCGAGGAGGCGCGCGACGTAATCGCGCATATCGGCATTGTCGTCGGCGAGTAGAATACGCGCTTTCGGAAGCGCGCCGATGGCCGCAGGCGGAATGCTCGACCGCGCGTTCGCGCCGGCGGCGCTCTCGGTGGCCAAGTCTTCGGCCGTCGACCATCGGCGCGTCTCCTCGACGAACGGCGCCGCTGCACGGCCGCTCGTCACGAGTGGTGACGGGGCGACGATCGACGCGTCGGGCAGGTGCGCCCGCCCGCGGGGCAACGTTACCGTGAAGGCCGTCCCGCGCCCGGTGACGCTGTCGACCTCGATCGACCCTTGATGCATTCGAACGAGCTCGCGCACGAGCGCGAGGCCGATGCCCGTCCCCTCGTGGGTGCGGGAACGCGCTCCGCGAACGCGATGAAAGCGCTCGAAGATGTGAGGCAGCTCGCTCTCGGGAATGCCCGTACCGGTATCCTCCACGCGAAGCACGATGTGGTCGGCGTCGTCGTGGAGAGTCACGTCGATGTGCCCTTCGAACGTATGCTTCACGGCGTTCGAAAGGAGATTGAGGACGATCTTCTCCCACATGTCGCGATCGACGAAGGCCGGCTCGCGAAGCTTGCAATCGACGCGAAGGAGCATGTGCGCCTTCTCGACCGCCGACCGGAAATTGCTCGCGAGATCGGCGGTAAAACTCGCCAAGTCCGTCTCTTCGTAGGTGGCTTGGGCACGCCCCGATTCGATCCGCGAGAAGTCGAGCATCGTGTTGACGAGCTTGAGGAGGCGAAGCCCGTTGCGGTGAATCACATCGAGCTGCTCACGGAAATCGTCCGGTGTCTTCAACGAATGCAAGAGATCTTCGAGCGGCCCCAACATGAGCGTGAGCGGCGTGCGAAACTCGTGGCTCACATTGCTGAAGAACGCGGTTTTCGCGCGGTCGATCTCGGCGAGTGCCTCACCGCGCTTTCGCTCTTCTTCGAAGGCACGCAAGTTGGCAATTGCCGCCGCGAGCTGACCCACGAGGAGAACAAGGAAGCTCGTCGTCGAATCGTCGATGGGCCGATTGGGATTGAGCCCCGCGATGAACACGCCGGCGGGCGCGTCTTGCCCCTGCTGGGCAATCGGCACGAGCACGGCGTGGGTCGGCGAGCGCGTCCAAGGCCCCGACGGCCACGGGCTCGACGCCTCGGCCGGCGCGAGCGCGAGCGCGATGACGAGCGGCGCGCGGCTCTCGACCACCTGCGCGAGGGGCCAGCCGGAAGACGTGTCGGTCAGATCGATCGACGGGGGTGCCCCCGCATGCTCGCGCCCCACGCCGGTCTGCGCGACGCGCGTCGCGCGCTGGGCCGCCGCGTCGACGAAGTAGGTAATCGAAAATGGGATATCGCGGGCGTCCGCCGTCAGCACCGCTTCGAGCGCAATTAGCGCTTCGGCCACGGTCTTGGGGGGGCCAAAGCTCGCCGCGAGATCGCGCAAGAGCGCAATCCGACGCTCGCCGACGAATCGCAGCGTCTCTTCGACGACGACGCAGAAAAGGCCGCCGGCTCCGCCCGCATCGTCGGGCGCGGGGCTGTACGAAAACGTATGGTAGGTCTCCTCGACGAAGCCGTTTCGTTCGAGGAAAAGCAGCAAGCCCTCGTCGAACGTCCCCTCGCGGGTGGCCACTACGCGCTCGACACGCGGACCTATAAGATCCCATATCTCGGCCCAGACCTCACCTGCCGGCTTGCCGAGCGCCCAGGGATGTTTATTCCCCAGCGTCTGCCGCCGGTATTCGTCATTGTAGAAGAAGGTAAGCTCGGGGCCCCACCCCATCCACATCGCGTATCGGGACGAAAGCATCAATCGAACGATCGTGAGCAGGCTCGCGGGCCACGTGCTCGGCGGGCCGAGAGGCGTCTTCGACCAGTCCATCTCGCGCATCAACCGCGCGACTTCACCCGTGCTCGGGAACACGTCCGCACGCTCGCTCATCGCGGTCCACGCTAGCAGCAACCTCCGGCCGAGCGAGCAGAGCGGGCGCGCGAATCACGCTAGAGCTATTTGATTTTTTCGTTGGCGCAAATCGCTCACGCGCGTGCGACCGTCGCGAGTCTCCTTTTGCCACAGACGCACGACGCGCGCGCGCTGCTCCTCTCGGCCTGCGCGAGAGGCGCATTCCAGAGCGTCGCAAGGGGAGAGCGGGTGACGTTCCCCACGACGGGCCCGAAGAAGTGGCCTATTCGCACATCGCCGTCGGGTTCGATGCACGCGGTTTCCCAAGGCGTGCGGCAAGGGCGGATCTCGCTGCGATTGGCAAATTCATCGGCGCGCACGAAGGCTCGAGTCGCCTCGCTCTGCGCCGCGCGGCATAGGCCCTCTGCGCGCTCGAACGTGTGATCGACCAGCACGATGCCAAGCTCTCTCGCGCGCGTGGTCGCCCCGGCCACCGCGTCTCGGAGCGCTTCGGCGCCGAGGCCAACCAGCGAACGGGCCGCGAACGCGTTCACGCCCGCCCCCTCCTCGAGCTTCACCCAATCGACGCCGAGGCTTGCGGCGAGATCGACGACCGCCGTGACTTCGTGAACGTTCGAGGCGAGCACGACGAACGAAAGCCCGAGTCGCAAATCTACCTTCGTTTCGGCTCGAAAACGCGCCGCATGGCGAACGTTCTTGGCAATCGTCTCGAAGCGACCGCCGAGGCGAATGGCGTCGTTCGTCTCCGGCGTCGCGCCGTCGAGAGACACGGAGATCGACGAAATGCCCCCCTCGACGAGGCGCGTGAGCACGTTTGGCGAGAGGGCGACGCCGTTGGTGAGAAGATGGGCGACGTACGCCGCATCGCCGCGTGCCGCGCGAATCGCGCGTAGGACATCGAAGAAGATTGGCGCTGCGAGCGATTCGCCTCCATGAACGAATCCAAAATAGCTCGCGTAGCGGAGATCGTCTAAAAGCGACGAGAGCACCCACGGCGACAGCGTCCGCGCGGTCCCCTCGCGCGTGCGCTCCGGTGCAAAGGTGATGCAATGCGCGCAGCGGAGATTGCACATCTCCGTCACGGCGAAGTCGATTCGCGTCGGGCGCGAGCGCGCGGTCGAGCGCCCTTCGTCAACGTCGAGATCTCGCAGCGCGACGTTGTGCGCGATGCGCGGCGCCACGCGCGACGCAGGCACGAGCGCGCGCCGTGCCACCAGCGCCGCGAACGGTCCGAGGGTCACGACGTCTCCCGAGGCCCGCGCGTCGCCCACCGACACGAGCACCTCGAGGGGGCCGAAGGTGTCGTCGGTGAGCGTGATTTCGCCGCTCGTCGCCGCGAAGCTCACGGCGATGTCGACCACCTCGGAACCGTAGCTTCGCCGGTAAACGAGCCACGCGTCGTCGGCATGGAGCCATGTGAGCTCACCGCGGCGAAGGGGCGCCGTGCCACGGCGCATCGCGAGAATCTCGCGCAAAAAGAGGCGCATCGCGCTCGCGGGGAGCTCGCCCGGCACCGTCCACGGCATCGGCATGCGGTCTTCCCAAACGTTCTCCGGATCCTGCGTGACACGAGGCGCACGGAGCGCGAGCTCTTCGCCGTAGAGAAGCGCCGGCACACCCGGCATCGTGATGAGAACGAGATACGCGAGCTTCGCCACGGCCTCCGCGTCCCCGCCCCGGGCCATCGCGAGCAGCGTCATGAGGCGTGGATGGTCGTGCGTGGAAACAAAACGAAGATCGCGTGAAGAGGGCAGTCCACGGGCAATCTTATTTGCCATTACGGTATGTGAAAAAACGGCAGGCGTCGCGCCTTCGCCGCCGGTGGCGAGCTGTGTGAGGGCGCCGTGAAATCCGAAGTCGGTGGCGACGTCGAGCGCTTCGGCGGCGAGCCATCGCCACGCGTGGGCGGGGACGAGCTCGCCCACGACGACGGCCGCCGGGTTGGCGTGCAAAAAGCGATGACGGATCGCGCGCGCCAGCGAAAGCGGAACCTCGGCGACCATGTCGAGGCGCAGCCCCGAAACGCCGCGCGAGGCCCAGAGGTCCACCGTCTCGAGGACGAGCGCTTGAACCTCGGGGTGCTCGAGGTTGACGAGGGGCGCATCGGTGCGGCGGCCGTAGTGGCGAAGGCGAGGCGCGCCGGTGCCGTCGCCGTCGCCCCATAGAAACCAATCGGCGTAGGCCGACGCGCGACCGTTCTCGAGCACGTCCGCGCAGGGCGGAAACGCGCGGCCGGCGTGGGAAAAGGAGAAATCGATGAGAATGCGAAGACCGCGTAGTTGGCATTCGCGCACGAGCCGCGCAAAGGCCGCTTCGCCGCCGAGGTGCGGATCGACCACGCGCGGATCGACGAAGTCGTAGCGGTGCGAGCTCGCCCCCACGTGCACCGGCGTCAGGTAGAGAACCGTGACACCGAGATCGACCAGTGAATCGAGGGTCTGGGAATGGCAAATTCCCTCGAGATCTCCCCCCGCGAAGCCGTCGCCCTGGGGGCCCATCGCCCAGCCGTCGTGAAGCGACCGCGGCCTGAACCTGTCCACGTAAATCGTATAAACGACAGCATCGCACCACCATTCGGGCAGCGAGCGACTTGCCTTTGAATCACGCACGTAAACCAGTTTTTGCGCCTCCGCGGCGCCGTCGTCGCTTTCGCCTATTTGGTAATCGAGGCGCGCCGTCGACGCAGGGATTCGCCCCTCGAAAATGTCGTGCTCGTCTTCTTCCGTCACCCGCTCGAGGGTGAGGCGTCCGTACGACTCGCCTGCCCGTTCCGAATACCGAACGACGGGCGCACGGGTCTCCTCCCCGCGTCGCACGGCAACCACGATGCGTAGCCCGCCGCCGTCTGTGGGCACCACGAACGGAGGCGCCGGCGCGTGAAGGAACGGCTCGCCGGTGCCGCCAACGGCGAGAACGCTGTTGCGGTGGCCACCGCTGCTGCGCGTTCGTGGGTTATCGGGATCAAGCGTATACACGCCGTCGACTACGAATTTGTACGCATAGACGCCGACGGGAACATCCACGGTGACCGCAAACGCGCCCGACGCGCCGGGCTCACGCGCCATCGGCAGGCCGTTGAGAAAGTCGGTCACCTCCCCGTGGAGAGCCACCCGCCGGGGCGATGTGCCGGGCGGTGGGCGAAAGCGAAACGTGACGCGTTCGCTCACGCGAGCGGCCGCTCGAGACCCTGCTTCAGCAGCTCGTCGCCAATCGTCGGCGCCCATTCGCGAATTTCGTAACGGGCGATTTTGCGCGAATGAAACGGGTCGTCCCGTGTGAGCGCGGCGATCGCTTCGAGATCGCGTCCGGCCATAATCAGCATACCGCCGGTGCGCGGCACGAAGGGGCCCGACGCGACGAGATTCCCCTGAGCGTGCAGCGAACGAAGGTAGGCGCGGTGGTCGTCCGTGTTGGCGAGCACGGTTTCGAGGGGGACGAGGTACTCGAGGGTGACGATGGCGAACATGGGCTCTCGATTGCCCCATCGCGCGCCGCGCGTCGAGCCTCGCCTGGGTCGAACCGCACGCGTGCTAGGACGCTCGGCCATGGACGACGCAGACTCCCACGGCGCGGTCAGCCCCGTTGCTCACGCGCAGGAACCCCTCGACGGAACGCTGTTCGGCGGTGAGCAACCGTGCTTCGGCTGCGGGCCGACGCACCCCATCGGTTTTCGACTCACGTTCGTGCGCGAGGCCGACGAAATCGTCACGCGCTTCGTCCCCACCGACGCACACCAGGGGCCGCCCGGCATCATGCACGGCGGCCTCGTCACGACCCTCGCCGACGAGGTCGCGGCGTGGGCGCTCATCGGCCTCCTAGGGAAATTCGGCTTCACCGTGCAGATCGAAGCGAAGCTGCGCGGCGCCGTTCGCGTCGGCGCCGAGGTCGTCGGCAAGAGCCGCATCGTCAAAGGGGGGAGCCGCATCGTGCGCGTCGGCGTCACCTTGAGCCAGGGCGGCGCCGACATGTTCACGGGAGAATTCGGCTTCGCGCTAATGGACCAAGCGGGCGCCGAACGTCTGCTCGGCGGCCCGCTTCCCGAAGCGTGGTTGCGTTTTACGCGTTAGCGAAGAACGCTATTTGCCAATCACCAGACCGCCCGCGCAGGCCTCGGCGAGGTCGTCGACGAGATCGCTCGGCGCCTCGAGGCCAATCGAAATACGGAGAAGCTCGGGGGCGGTCGTCGACGTCGGCCCCTCGCTCGAGGCGCGATGCTCGATGAGGCTCTCCACGCCGCCGAGGGAGGTCGCGCGGACGAACAGCTTCACGCGCGAGAGGATCGCGAGGGCCGCCGCCCGGCTTTCGGCGCGCACCGACATCATCGCGCCGAAGCCGCTCATCTGCTTCGCGGCGACCCCATGCCCCGCATCGCTTTCGAGGCCGGGGTAGTGCACCTTTTTGATCGCCGGGTTCGCCTCGAGGGCGCGCGCGACGATGAGCGCCGTCGCGCTCTGCCGCTCGACGCGGCAGGCAAGCGTACGGAGGCCACGCAGCACCAGCCACGAGTTGAACGGCGCCGCGACTGCCCCGAGCAGGTGGCGCGTCTTGGCGACGTCGGCGTGGAACGAGCTCTTCTTCGCGAAAACGAGCGCGCCGCCTTGAACGTCGCTGTGGCCGCCGAAGTACTTCGTCGTCGAGTGGAGAACGATGTCGGCTCCGAGCTTAATCGGCAGCTGCAACGCGGGCGTCGCCCACGTGTTGTCGACGACGGTGAGCACGTTGTGAGCGCGAGCGAGCTCGGTCATCGCCGCGAGATCGGCGACGGCGACGAGCGGGTTCGACGGCGTCTCGAGCCAGAGAAGCTTGGTGTCGGAGCGGAGCTTCGCGCGAACGTTGGCCACGTCACGCATGGCCACGTAATCGGCAGTCATTCCCGCCGGCGCAAAGTGCCTATCGAACGCGGCGCGATATCCGAAATAGACGTCGTCGGGGAAAATCACATGGGACTTCGCGGGCAAGGATTGAAGCACCGCGATGCCCGCCGCCATCCCCGAACCGAACGTCAGCGCCGCCTCGCCCCCTTCGAGCTCGGAGAGCGCCCTCTCCAGAAGCACCTGCGTGGGGTTCGACTCGCGGACGTAGGTAAAGCCCGCGATGGGCTCGTTTTCGGCATCGCGCTCGAAGGTCGTCGCCAGATGAATCGGCGGGACGACGGCCCCCGTGGGGTCGACCGTTCGCGCGGCGTGCACAACAAGCGTTTCGAACTTCATGGTGCAATCACCGTAATGGGTCCGGACATTCCAAAGTGGACACCGCAGTTGTAAACGAGGCTCGCGGGCGCCGTTGCGGGGACGGTGAACGTGAGCAATCCGGTCTCCGTGCCATTGCCCACGACGCCGTCGGAGTAGCTATTGACGGTGCCGCTGCTCTGGAGCGTCTTGATATAAAAAGGGTGCCCGGCCGCGATGATCGAAAACGTGTACGCGTTCCCGCGGCACAGCGTGAGCGGCCCATTCGAAACGCCGTTCACGCTGTAGGACGAAGCGCCTTGGTTCACCACGGTGATGGTGCTCGCCGTCGGAAGGCAGGTGAGAGCCGCTGCATCGGGCGCGCCCGCGTCCGTCGTGCTCGCATCGCCCGCATCGCTCGCATCGCCCGCGTCGCTCGCGTCGCTCGTCGTACCGGCGTCGGGGGTGCCCGCATCGTGCCCCGCGTCCACGCTCGAGGCATCGCCCGCGTCGGCGGCCGTGCTGGCGGTCGATGCGTCCCGAGGTGCCGTTCCTGTCTCGTCCGCGCGCGCGCTGTCGCCTGCATCGTACGCCCCCGCGTCGGCGGAGACGGACGCGTCGGCGCCGCCGTCGACGCGAACGATGGGGAGAACGTCGTCGTCGGCGCATCCGGCCAGCGACGCGACGGACATGCCGACCGAGAGGAGCGCCGCCACGGAAGACGCGGCAAGAGAAACAGCCGTCGAGACGCGCAGCTTCATAAAGTTACTCCCTGTAGTTGTGTTGCGCAGAGGTACGCGAACACCGTGCGCAGGTCCAGATGGTCCCCGGTAGTGCTTGCTCGACCACGCACGATTCGCGACCTCGATTGGCAAAATTACGGCGGCCGCGCATTTGTCCGAAACCGACGGGCAATTGCGCGCGTAGCATGGTCGACCGCAACGCAACCAAGCCTCGCGAGACCGCTCGCGCGGCCCTCACCAGGTAACGCCGCACGGAACGCGACCAGAAGAATGCCGCACTGCAGCGGGTGCAAGAAACTCGTACCCATTGTCGCGGCTCGGGTATCTAGTAGCCGGCCTATTGGCAACGGCTCGCGGTCATCACCGCCTATCGCGTTTCGCCACTTCACCCGAAAGTATCTTGGCTTTGCGGAGTCACCGCTACCACCAAACCAGACACCGAAAGGGCTATCGTATGAAACTCTCCAGCACTCTCCTCGCCGCTGCAGCCACGGGCATCCTCGCAGGCATCACGGGCTGCGCCGATCAGCCGAAGCCGGCTTCGGATCCGTCCGCCGTGTCGACGACGATGCCTGCCTCCACGACGGCGGCCCCCGCGGCCGACGCTGCCAAGCACGCGTGCAAGGGTCAGAACGCGTGCAAGGGTCAGGGCGGCTGCAAGTCCGACAAAAACGCGTGCAAGGGCCAGAACGCGTGCAAGGGCACCGGCGGCTGCAAAACGGCTTGATTGTGAACGCGCGCTGACTGCAAAGCGCGTGTCGATGGGCGCGCTCCTCTCGCGGGGGGCGCGTCGTTCGCTTTAATCGGTGTGATTTTCAAGATGAGCAACCGTTTTCAAATTGCCAATCTTGGCGTTGGGCTCGGCCTTCGAACGACCCATTACGCGCATATTCTCGAGGCCAATCCTAAGGTCGACTGGTTCGAGATCATCAGCGAAAATTACATGCAAACGGCGGGTCGGCCCCTCGCGATTTTAGACCGCATCGCCGAGCGGTACCCCATTGCGATGCACGGGGTCTCGCTGTCGATAGGCAGCACCGACCCTCTCGATTGGGCCTACCTCGAAGAGCTCCGCGCGCTGCGCGAGCGCACGAATGCGCGTTGGGTCTCCGACCACATTTGCTGGACGGGGGTGGCCGGGCGCAATACCCACGATCTCTTGCCGATGCCTCTCACCGAAGAGGCCGTTCGCCACACGGCCGCGCGCATTCGCGAGGTTCAAGATTTTCTCGAGGCGCCGTTGGTGCTCGAGAATCCGTCGACCTACGTCGAGTTCGCGAGCTCCACGATGAAGGAGTGGGAGTTCATCACGGCGCTCTGCAACGAGGCCGACTGCGGCCTGCTTCTCGACGTGAACAACATCTACGTGAGCGCGTTCAACCACGGGTTCGAGGCGGCCGAGTACCTAAGAGGGATTCCCCTCGATCGCGTGGTTCAAATGCACGTGGCCGGGCACACGCGCCACGAGACACATATCGTCGACACCCATATCGGCCCCGTGGTCGACGACGTCTGGGCGCTCTTCGGCGACGCGTACGCGCGCGTCGGAGGCGCGTCGGTGCTTCTCGAGTGGGACGCGGAGATTCCCGATTTCGAAGAGACCCACGCCGAAGCGCTCCGCGCCCACGACTTCATCGCCAAGCACGCGACCGCGCGTTCGGCTCTTGCCGGTGCGCGCTCGTGACCGACCGCAAGCCTGCGCCGGTGCAAGGCGGCCCGACCGAAGTGTTCATGCACGAGCGCGCGAGCGCGACCCCCAACGGAGCGGCGAGCCTTCGCGAGACACGACCGAAGTCGACGCTTAAACGGCCCGATTTGCGCGTCGTGGGCGCGGCCGAGAGGGCGCCTCTCGCCCTGCCGCTGCGCGACGCCCAAGTGTGGTTCGCGTCGGCGATCACCCACCCCGAGAGCGCCGCCGCGGGCGACGACGACGTCGATCGCATTCTGACATCGACGCCGCGCATGTCGGCCCTCGACCGCCTCGGCATCTACCACCACGCCTACCGCGCACGCCTCGTCGAGTGCCTCGTCGACGACTACCCGGCGCTCAATTACGGCCTTGGCGCCGAGGCCTTCGAGGCCCTCGCGTCCGACTACGTGACCACCCATCCGTCGCGATCGCCCAACCTCAACGCCTACGGAAAAGCGATGTCGGCCTATTGCCATGAGCGCGCCGCCCACACGCCGTTCGAGCACCACGCCTTCGCGGCCGATCTCGCCGCCCTCGAGTGGGCCCTCGTGGAGGTTCTCCACGCGCCCGACGCGAAAACCCTCGCTCCCGAAGCCCTGCAAGCCATTCCTCCCGAGCGTTGGGGCGACGCGCGATTGCCAAAAAGCGCGGGCGTGCGACTTCTCTCCTTCGACTATCCCGTGAATGCCTACTTCCAGGCGTTTCGAAACGATGCCGAGCCCGAAATCCCCGAGCCCAATGCGTCGGCCACGGCCGTCTATCGCCAGGGGACGCTCATTTGGCGAATGGATCTCACTCCCGCCATGGCGGCGCTCCTCGCGTCGCTCTTCGGCGGCGCAACGCTGGGCGAAGCGCTCGAAGCGATCGAGGCGGCAGCCGAAACGCCCGAGGCCCTCGCCGAGGCCGAACGAAGCGTGATGATCTGGTTTCGTGAATGGGTGCAGAGCGGCTTCTTCGCCACCATCGAGCTTCCGGCGTAGCGCTTCCCATCACGGCGACGGAAAGCCCACTTTCGTAATCGATTTACGAATCGTCGCCAGTGGCGCGCCGTCGTCGAAGCTCACCGTGTGTCCGCTCGTCCGCACGCCCAGGCGCGCCCACAATTTCGCCAAATCCGTCTGCCCCGGGGCGAGCGCGAGGCGGTCATACAGCTCGCGCACCACCGGCTTGCCGACGCTCTCGTCGGCCACCGAAACGATGCGCTCGATAGGCCACGCCGTGAGCACCGAGCCGCCTTTTCCGATGATCGCGCGGAGGGCGTCGTCGAGGGATCGGGTGTTGTCCGTCGCCTCGCGAATGGCCACGTCGGCCAAGAGCCAAAAGAGCGCGCCTCCCCAGTAGGTGC
>JANXMC010000422.1 GCA_025354825.1 Myxococcales bacterium | reverse complement strand
CGCGACGGGTCTCTTGCCCGGTAGTACCGAGGCGATGCGCGCCCAGGGGTACGATCTCCCAGCAACGATGTACGACGCGGCCCGAACCGCTGGATTGGCGCAATGAGGCCCGACGCCGCAAACGCGAGCCCTCACGAACAGGATGACATGGAGCGCACCGTCGTCGTGCCAGCGCCGGGCTTCGACGACGAGACGGTCGTGCAGAACGCCGTTACGTATTCGCTTTACCTCGATGAGGCGCCGCAGCGTCGCATTTGCTTCGTTCAGGGTCAGCCGCAAGAGCCCACGACGCTCGGCGCAGAGGGGTCGTTCGTGGTGTCGGGGCGCGGCGTGCGGGCGGTGCACGCGTTCGTCCACTTCGATGGGCATTGCGTCTTTCTGTGCAGCACGGATGTCGACGACCCGGTGCGACGCGACGACGGGAGCGCCTTCACACGGCAGTGGACACAGCTCACCGTCCCAAGCCGATTGCGTATCGGTGCTTGCTCGTTGACGTTCGACATCAATGGACGATCCGCACCGGCGGCCCCTCCTCGCGCAACAGCGACGAAACAGCGACCGGGCAACACCGTCAGCGCCGCGCCCGTCACGACGAAGCGCGCGCGGGCCATCGGCGTCGCAACCGCGCTCCTCGCTCTCTTCGCGACGGCGGTCGCCGTCCGGGGGCGCGCCCTCCACGTGGCGCCGGACCCGAAGGTCGCCCCGGCAGCGGCGCATCTTCAAGACGAGCCCGCTTCACCTCGCAGCGGCGTCGCGAGCGCCCCTCCTGCGGCGACGCCCGGTATCGTGCTGTACCCTGCTCCCGCGCGCGCGCCCGACCCGCTTGGCGCCAAGGGCGAGGCGACCCGCGAGCGGCAGGCCGTCGACGCCCTACGCAAGGGCGACATCGTTCGCGCCGCCGCCCACTACGACGCGCTCAGCAGGGAGCGGCCTGAAAACGCCGTGTTCGAGCATGCCGCTCGAATCCTCCGCGCACGTCTTGGGCCTCCGCAGGTTCGTTGAGCTCCTCCCGCTCGGAGCGCGCTTCTCATGGGATTCGCGGAGGACTCCGGCGCGCTATCGATCGCCGCCAGGGTCTGGCGAACCTTGCCGTGAAAAGCTAAGTGCTGGCAACGCATGGCGCCTCCCCGAAAGCTCCCTCCCCACCCCGCGCGGAAGTTCGCGGTCATCCTCATCCTGCTCGGCGCCACCCTCGCCATCTTTGGCGTTCTTGGCCTTGCCAACGCGAGCGCCGACGGAGCACTACGCGTCGGCGCAGGCGTTGTCCTCCTCGCCTCGGGCGTCTTCGTTCTGAGGGCGGCGGGTGCCGTGCAGCTCGTGAACTCGGCGCTCGATCACGTCGGCCGCGGGCTGCTCGACGACGCCGAAGGGCTGCTCGACGCCGCTTCGCGCACAGCGCGCGACGGACATCTCGCCCGCGCCATCGCGATGCAGCGCTCGATGATTGCGCTCCGGCGTGACGACACGGCCGGCGCCGTGGCGCACGCGACGCGCGCGATCGACGTGCGCCTCGGACTGTTCGGTCACGACGCGCAACGCATTCAAATCGCGAACGCGTATGGGCTCCGCGCCGTTGCGTCCGCGTCGAAGGGCGATTCCGCAAGCGCGCATGATGACATGATGCGCGTCCGAAGCCTCCCGTGCGCAATGCCCGAGTCACTCGCCCTCGCGGCGGTCTCAGAAGTCATCGTCTACGCGCGCGCCAACGACCGCGCGGCGCTGGTGGATGCACTTGCCAAAAATCGAAGGCTTCTTCTCGAGCTCACGACGCCTCGAGACCGCGCCCTCATCCGAGCGCTCCAGCGCATGTCCGCCGCGAACCCCTCGACGGTCTACCGTGAGGCTGCGTCGAGAGAGGCGCATCGGGACGCGCCGGGCGATGCCGCGAGCACCACCGGCTGGATCGCGCGCGCCGTCCCCGACGCCGCAGCCTTTTCCGGTGCCGAGGGCCGTCACGCTGCGACGACACCGGACGTGGGTCTCTCGGCGACGCCGGACGCAAACGCCATGGCCGGCGTCGAGCGTGCACGTCAGAGCGCCGTTAAGAAAGCGGGCTTCACCCCGACCCTTCGCCTGCTTGCGATGTGGGGCGCGCTTCTCACGATGTACTTCGCAATTTCGCGATTCTTGGCACCATCGTACGCGGACTGCCCTAGCCCCTCGGGACCCCCGTGGTTCCTTCTTCTCGGCGGCTGCGTGGTAGCTCCCGCCGCGATCGTCGTATGGGCGTTTCGCAGGCGCGCCGCGAACGCGGCCATACGCGCCTCCGCGGGCACGACGCGAGGCACCGGTTTGGGATGCGGCTTCGGCACGGGCGCCGCGATCCTAGGCATCATCCTTTTCCTCGCGGCGTGGCAGTTCCTGAACCCTCCCGAGCCCCCGCACCACCGCACCCGTTCGGCGACCACGGTGGCTACGGCAACTCCCCAACGCCAAGCGTCTCGCGTCGTGCACCCGGCCCATGACGCGATGAGCCCCGTTGTGATTGGGCTGCTCGTCGTAGGCCTGTGCGGCGCGGCCATCCTTTTCACTCTTCGAGGTAACCGAAGCGCCAACGCGCGCGTCATCGCAGCGCGACGCCTCTTGGCACTCGACAACATCGGCCCCGCCGAGCAAGCCTTCGCGGAGCTTTCCAAGAGTCGCCTCCCCCTCGTCGCGGCCCAAGGGGAAGTGCAGCTCGCGCAGTTCGCCAGTCGCCGGGCGGCGTGGCGCGAGGTCATCGATCATTGCGATCGAGGGATTGGCCGCATCCTCACAAATCGCACCGCAGCCATCGCTGCAGCCGATCTCATCTCTCCCATGCTCGGCGCCGAGCGCGCGTTTGCGCTCGCGGCGAGTGGCATGGTCGAGGAGGCGACCGCGGAGCTCGCCGCGCTCGCGAAGGCCTACCCGGCTTTCCCACTCAAGACCGCGACGATGATCCGCGTTCAGATGGTTCAGGCCCTGAAACGCGGCGACATCGCCGAGGCGCGCCACCTGGCACACCAGCGCTCGGCCGACCTTCCCCTCTCCTATCGCGACGAGCTCCTCGCCGACGTTCTGCTGGCAACGTCGGGAGAGCACGTCGACGCGCGCGAACTGGCTCGCCTGCAGTCCGACTTGAGCGCGGACGAGGAGCTTCGTCGATGGCTCTCGAATATCCATCCGAACGCCGAGGCCGCACTCGCCTCCGCGCACGCGACGGCGATGCAAGGGTGAGGGAGCGGGGCTCCTCGATCGCTCACTCCCCCCGTTCTCCTGTCCGTTCGTTCACTGGCGTGCGGGATTGAACGCGAAATGACCATCGGCGACGTCTTGGTCGTCGTCCATCGCGACGCGCTCGCGCCTGCGCCGCGACCCGTGGTCGACGAGGCGCAGCTTCGACGGCGCGCCGAAGAGGAGCTTTCTAGGCAATCGGCCAATACCGGATATCGAAGAAGGCTGAGGTGATCATCGTCGGAGTCCGCCGCCAGCGTGAGCAAGATGTTCACATTGCGGAAGTCGCCGACCTGACACCGCAGCGTGACGCATAGGAGGCGGTCCCAAGGGTTTGGGCTGCTCAGCGCGCTGTCCAATCGACTCGCGTCGGCCGGAGGCGAGACGAAGCTGTAGCCATCCGAGCAGCGAGGCAATCGGGGCCGATGCACGAAGGTCGGTTGGCTATCATCACCTCCACCGGCGCGCGCGTCGCTCTCTCACTTGAAAGCTTTAATCACCGCGTCGACCATCACTTTCAGCGATTTGTCGTGGCGGTGCACGGGAGGCACCTCACGCTTTACGTCGAGCAGCTCGTACACCGCCATTTGCGCCGCGCGCACCGAGTACTCCACGGTGAACACGACGTCCTCCGGCACTTCGACGAATTGGCTTATGAAGGCGAGGTTCTTCGAGGTCTTGGGCACGGGGAGAGGCCTGTCGCTCTTCGCGCGCGGCATGAACATGCTCGTGATGTACGGCATACGACACGGGATGCAGGTCGCCTTCGAAAACACTTCAGTCTGATCGAAGTTGAGGTGGCCGCACAGCTCGCGGAGAATCTCTTCTCCGGTGCAATCGCTCATCGGCTTTGCGACGAAGTCGCCAATACGGTCGGGATGGAGGGCGTACCCCCAGAAAACCTGTACGCCTTCTGGCTGCCCCGCGAAGTGCGGCTGGTGGGCCAGCACCACGGACACGAGCCACCTCGAGTCTTTGAAGGTCACGAGGCCCCCCGTACCGGCGCGATTTCCGGTAAAGGCCTGCATTTTCTCGAAGAACGCGGTGTCCCTCAGCGTGACTGTGTACGACTCCCAATACGATTCGGGAATGCTCGAATTGAAGGCCGCCGGGGATCGTCTTGAAGAGATCCCATGTGCACTCGTAATTGTCGGTGGTCAGCATTCGACCTCCTCGAAGCGTGTATCCTTGCTCGGCACTTCCTCCGCCGTCGAGGCTTCCGCCCACGACGGGCATCGCCTCGAAGATGAGAATATTCTTCCCAAGCATACCGCCGTCGCGAATCATAAATGCGGCGGCCGCGAGGGAGCCGATTCCGCCACCGACCAAATAGGCTTTTCGTTCGCTTTTCATCGTATCTACTTTCTTTCGCGTCTCAGCGGGCCACGCCCTCTTCGGCAGCCAAAAAGGTGCCGACGGCGTCGATAAGCGCCGCGCGTGGAAATGGATTCAGCGAGCCGTCGGCCATGGGAAACGCGTAGGGGAGCGCAATTCCCCAGTGGTGCGTGCCGAGCATGCCAAGGTAATAGGTGGCTCCAAGCGACTGCCTCGGGTTGAGGGCGGCCGTCACCTCCGGCCAAATTCGGGTCCGCGAAAAGACGGTCTGGCTGTCGTTCAGGGCAAGCCCGCTCGCGTCGTAAAGGTCGTAATACGGATTTCGCAAAAAGCGGTAATCGAGCGACTTGGGGTTGTAAGCGACAGGGTTCGCGGCGAGCGCCCACGCCGAGCCGGAGGCAGGCGTAGGGTCGCCCATCGTCGCCGCGAGGCATAGAATTTTGAGATTCGGCGGCAATAAGTTGTCAGCGTCACGCACGCTGTCCAGGCATCGGCCACAGCGCCCACGCCAGCGCGGCAGGAAGGACGACGAGGCCCAGGACGACCATGGTGCCGCTGTAGCTGTGGGTTCGGTCGACGACTTTTCCAATGATCGGATTGGCCACGATCTGTGCGAGCGACTGGGCCGCCGCCGTGAGGCCGCCCGCCGCCGAGATATGCCGCGGCGACACGCGCGCGAGCATATCGGCTGTGAGGCGCGCGAAGACCGCCCCTCCCCCCGCGAGGCAGACGGCACAAATGACGGTGGCCCAGAACGGCGACGACGCCAACGGCGCGAACGCGAGCGTCGCTTCGAGAAGCGCGCCGACGATGAGGAGATCGGCGTAGGAGCGAATCGGCGCGTCGTCGGCCTCGCGCGCGGCGTGCGCGCGGCGGCTTGCGAGGGCGCCAAAGCAGACGGCGCCCATATCGAAGAGCACCGGTGGGAACCAGAGATACTGGCCAATCTGATCTTCCTTTAGAGCGAATGCACGTTGCAGGTATTGAGGTGCCCACACTTGCACGAAGAGGATCGCCGGCGCCGCGCCCGCCGTGAGGAGAAGCGCGCGCTGCACGGCGGGGTCGCGCACGAGGAGACCGAGGCTGAGGGTGCGCGAAGCGGCTCGTTCCGCGGATGCGTCCGCCGTCGCCGGGTGGGGCGCAAGCGCTGCGCGAACGGCTTTGGGGTACGTCGCGAAGAGAAACAGCGGAATCCACAACAGGCCGACGAGAGCCGTGCCCACGAAGGCCGCGCGAAAGTCGCCGAAGCGACCTTTGAGAGAGATCGCCAACGGAACGGCGACCATCGCGCCGAGGGAGCTCCCCGTGAACAGAAGGCCGAAGCCCGCCGACCTGTCACGAAGCGGCAGCACGCGGCGAACGACCTGCGCCGCGCCGGGAAAGGAAGGCGATTCGGCCGCGCCCAGGGCGACGCGAAGGGTGAACAGAACCGCGAACGACATCGCGAACGCGTGCCCCGCGGCGACGACCGACCAGAACAGGACCGCGAGCACGAGCCCTCGCCGCGGCCCGATGCGATCGACCATGAGCCCGGAGAGCGGCGCGCCGATGAGATATGCAAAGGGGAACGCGCTCTGCAGCAGGCCATACTGCGCGTGGTTGATGTGCAACGCCTCCTTCACGCTCGTCGCGAGGGCGGCCAACACCTGCCGGTCGACGTAGCTGACCGCCATCACGAGCGTCGCCGCGACCGCGACGAACCAGGCGCGTGGGCGCGAGAGACCTTCGAGCGACCACGGCTCCGAGGGCGCCGATGAATCCGAAACCGCGCTGGGCGTGATGGGCGCGCTCAATCTTCGATATCGCGCGAATCGATTTCAGGGCCTCGCGCAAGCCACGCGCGGGCAGCTTCGCGCCCCGCTTGGTAGACCGCCAAGAGCTGCTTTCGTTCGAAATACAAATAGGAGCCCGCGTTGAACAGCGTCGCCGTCTGGGGGCGAATCGCGCGAAAGAGCTCGACGACCGTGAGATCGTGCTCGGGAAGGCGCGACGCCAGCGCGTTGCGATCGAGCAGCAGCTTGCGGTCGATGTTGTACGCGTTCTCGAGAATGGCATCCACGAGGCGCTCGACGGCCGTGCCGAAGCTCGTCAAGTTGCTCCGTGTCGGGATGTCACGAAGCGTGCATAGTACAGGCACGATTCGCTGGGCTCCCAAGGCGACGACGGGCGCCATGGGGGAGTTCACCAAAAGCCCTCCGTCCCACAGCTCTTGCCCGTCGATGTTTACCGGGTTGAAAAGCAGCGGAATGGACGCGCTCGCCATGATCATGTCGAGGGAGATCGACGGCTCGTACCGGTAGTGTTTGCTCGACGCGCGCGGGCTTTTTTCAGGGCGATAGTTGACGATTCGCACGACGCCGCCGGTTTTCACGTCGACCGTGTTGATGGCGAGGCGGACCTTCGTTTGATGGAGATGCGTGCCGCCAATGGCCCGTTGAAGCCGCTCGCGAAGGGGCGACGTATCGAACAGATAGGGCGTTTTGATCCCGTCGAGAAGCTGGCTCACAGTATCGAACCGCGCCGTGAGCAAGAACTCGAGGAGCATGGCGAGGAGGCCGCTGCGCGCGTAAAAGCGATGCTTGCGAAAGAGGCCGAGGCCGATGCGAACTTCGCGAAGGCGACGATCGAGCCCCCGCAGAGGCTCCTTCAGCGCGAGCGATCCGAGCGCGCTTTCGAGGGACCGGAAGAACGCGTCGTTGGCAATTACCGGCGGGTGCTCGGCGAGGTCGAGCCAGAACTCGAGCATCTCCTGCGGTGTGAGGCCGGCCGCGATGAGCGCGCCGTTGAGCGCTCCGGCGGAGGTGCCGCTGATGACGAGGGGCGCGCCGCCGAGCCCGCGCGGATCGTTGCGAAGGACTTCCCAAACGCCCACCTGGAAGGCGCCGCGAGCGCCCCCTCCCGAGAGCACGAGGCCAACCGGGCGGGATGGATCGGGGCCGAGCCGCGAGGCGGAGGCCTGTTTGGTCGACGTCATCGCCTGCGAAATTAGCACGCTTGCGAAGCGGCGCGCGAGGCACCACGTTGTGCCTCCATGCCCGAGGGAGACACGCTCTTTCGCGTCGCCGCGACGCTCGCGCCGCTTCTCGTTGGCCGCGAAGTCACCCGTTTCGAGGCGGGGACGTCGCCCACGGCGCCAACGCTTTCACCAACGCTCGCACCCGCCGTCCTCGCCCGCGCGCCCGTCGTGGGGCACACGATCCGCACGGTGGAGCCTCGCGGAAAGAACCTTCTCATCGTCCTCGACGACGAGCGCACCCTCCATACGCACCTTCGCATGAGCGGCTCGTGGCACCTGTATCATCCGGGCGATCGCTGGAAGATCCCGGCGAAGTACATGCGCGTCGTGATCGGTGTCGAAGGTGCCGTCGCCGTCTGTTTTCATGCGCCCGTCGTGCGCCTGCTGACGAAGCACGCTCTCGATCGCGACCCGCAGCTCACGAAGCTCGGCCCCGATGTTCTCGCAGACGACTTCGATCCGGTGGCCGCCCGAGGCCGCTTGCGCCAGCGCGACGCGCGGTCGTTGGGAGAGGCGATTCTCGTGCAGAGCGCCATCGCGGGGCTAGGCAATGTGTACAAAAGCGAGATTTTGTACATTCTGAGATTGGACCCGTTCGCAAAGGTTGCACTCTTCACGAACGACGAGCTCGACGCTCTCATCGCCGAAGGGCATCGCCTGATGCACATGAACATCGCGGCGACGCGCGTTCAAGGCGCGCCGGACGCCGTGTTTCGGAGCGCACCCGACCCGTTCGCCATTCGAAGACGAACGACGCGAACGGGCGCTGGGAGCGAACGCCTTTGGGTATACGGACGGAGCGGGCTCCCCTGCTTTACGTGCGGCGAGCCGATTGCAATGAAGCGCCAGGGGGACCTCGGGAGGTCGACCTACTATTGCAAGAGATGCCAGGTGGCGCGGGTTGGCGGGTGACGGCTCCTCACACCTGCCCTCTGTTCGGATTAATCACATAAGGAAGCTCATCGATTCCACGTTTGCGCTCCTACGTTCGATTCACAGGTTGCTGCACCACGCTCACGCGACGGGCGAGGTTACGTTAGGATGCGTCGATGATCGGTCTCGTTTTCATCGATGTCGACGGCACGCTCGTAGGCACGGGCGGCCGCGTTTCGCCGCGCGTCTGGGAAGCGGCGACCCGCGCACGCGCCGCCGGCGTGCGCATCGCGCTCTGCTCGGGGCGCGCCGGCTTCGGGACCGCACGCAACTACGCGTCTCGTCTCGATGGCGACGGCTTCCACGTTTTTCAGAACGGTGCGAGCGTGCTCAAGCTCCCTGAAGCGCGCTCGCTCTCGACGTGCATCGCGCCCGACGTCGTCGCCACCCTCATCGCGCAAGCGCGTGCGACCGCGAACAGTGGCGCCCACGAGCGTGTCCTCGAGCTTTACACCGATACAGAATATGCCATCGAGAGCACGAGCCCGCGCGCCCGCGCCCACGCGGAGCTGCTCGGCGTGCCCTTCGCGACGCGCCCTCTCGACAGCCTCACGGCCCCCATCGTGCGCGCGCAGTGGCTCGTGGCGCACGCCGACGCGGAGGCAACACTCGCCGAGAGCCCCACGCGTCTCGAGGCCGCCCGATCCACATCGCCCGTGATGCCGGACACGAGCTTCGTAATGCTCACGGCCAAAGGCGTTGGGAAGGGGAGCGCGATGCGCGCCGTCGCTAAGGAGTATGGGACGACGCTCGCGGACGCGATGTTCGTGGGCGACGGCTCGAACGACGTGCTGGCCATGGGCGAAGCGGGTATTCCCGTGGCGATGGGAAACGCCGTCGACGAGGTGAAACGCGCCGCTCGACACCATGTGGCGAGTGTCGACGATGGCGGCGTCGCCGATGCGTTGGCCCTCGCGATGAATTTGTAGACTGCAACCTTCGAAAGCCTACCGATGCCCTTCCATCCGCTCCTCGTTCTCGTCACGGGCGCCGCGCTGTTTCTCTATGCCGCCATGGGCATTCGCGTCGGCCGCGCGCGCCGCCAGTTCAACATTGCCGCACCGGCCATAAGTGGCAATGAAGACTTCGAGCGAATCTTTCGAGTACAGGCCAATACGCTCGAATGGCTGCCAATTTTCCTTCCGGCATTGTGGATGTTCGGGCTCACGGCGCGCGGCGCAATTTTGAATGAGCGCATCGCCACCGTGCTCGGCGTCGTATGGATCGTCGGCCGCTTCCTCTACATGACGGGGTATTCGCACTCGGCCGGCTCGCGCAGAGACGGCTATCTCATCCAAACGATGGCCGCGGGCATCCTCCTCGTCGGCGCGATGGTGGGTGCGATTCTCGCGATTGTCGAAGGTACATAGCCCGGCCCCGAGGAGCCTCCAGCCTCACGGTTCACGGAATGAGCGTGGCGACCGGTGCGCCGACGACTTGGTACGGCGCCGAGCCGCGCTCGGTCCAGATCAATGCCGGGTGGGCCTGTTCGCCGCAGCCCGTCCCGCTCAAGTAGCCGCGCCCACCGACCGACGTGGTGCCAGAGAGTGATTTCCAGTCGGACCACTTCGCATCGCCCGGCGACCACGTCGCGTAACGAATCGACGAAAGCGCATCCTTCGCGATCGCGGCGGCCAAGAGCCCCTTGCCGTTCGTGAGGACGACCACGCCCGAGTCGTCGATGCCCGTTTCGTCGGCAGGTGCGACGGCGTACGTCCACCCGCCGCCGTTGTAGACAAAGTGATCGAACGCGCTGTTGGTGCCCGCGCGCCCAGCGTCGCCCACGCCCTTCGATCGGCGCCTCACGACATGGATACTCGAATCGTCGATTCGACAGAGCGACCAATCGTTTCGCTGCTGACTGGGCGTCGACGTATCGGGAAATACGTTGAACGCAGCGTTGTAGTACTCGTCGGGCGTCCATACCCCGGCGTTCTTCGTGGCGAATCTCACATCCGTAGGCGGTTGGTCGTCTGCCGATTCCCACGACGCCATCATGTTTCCCGTGGAGAGGGGCGTGATTTGGTGTGCGTGAGATTCCCCCGGCACTGTGAAGTGCTGAACTTTCTTGTCGAAGCCGCCGGCCCACGACGTGCCGTTGTCGACCGACGTGGACGTGACGACGTTCGAATCGCATTTGCAGCAGCCGGGCACGGCGACCCACGCCGTTGCAACATACACGCGGCCGTCTGCGCCGATGGCGACGCCGTTGCCGTCGGGATCACAGCTCGTATCGCTCGACGTTCCGGCCTCGGCGCCGTCGTCGATGTCGTGCACGAGCACCGGGGCCGAGAACGTTGCCGTGGCCCCGTCGAGCACGGCGCGCGTGTCCCAAACGACGCGCGCGACGCCGTTGTGGAGCGACGTTGCAACGTGAACGACGTCGCGCCCGTTGAAGTCGCGGTATGCGACGCTGAGATTCCGCCCCTCGCCGCCATGGCCAGCCGGAAGCGTGAGCGACGCGCCCGCCACCCAATTTGTAAAGTCCGTCGACGTGCGCGTCTTCACGAGGTTCGATTCGGAATCCAGGTAGAAGATCCAGTATCGCTTTCCGTTCGCGGTATAGATCATGTGCTGCTGTTGGGCGTTGCCCGACTCGGTCGGGATACCAACTCCGTCGAGCACGAGCTTCACATCGGGCGGCAGCCTCACGCCAGCTCCATCACCCCCACCACCCCCACCGCCGTCGGTGCCGGGGTGCTCGGTGCCGCCGTCGAGGGACGGGCCGCCGTCGCTCCCCCCGCCTGAATTTCCCGTGGTCGCGTCGACACCGCCGCCGTTTCCGCCACCGTCGGCAGCGCCGTCGTCCTGAAATGTGATCCCAGGAAAGCACCCCACGGCAAGCGCCGTCATGCAGACGGCGGAAGCGGCCAACGCGCGCTTGGCGTGGCGGCGGATCATCGAATTTGGCGGGGTTGCGAGGGGTGCGGTTGCCATGGCCGCTCCCAAAGGTAGCACGCGCCTGTGGCGCGTTTCTTCGGTCACGTGCGACCCTTTTCAAATGAACCGCGAGTCCTTCGACGAGAGCCGTGCAGGCGTCTCCGGTCGCACATTCAATTTGCTCAAATGCGAATACGCGTTCGAAGAGCTCGACGACGGGCTTCCGCGCATTCCCCTCGCGGCCCAACGGAGCCTCGACGCCACGGGGCGCAGACTCTCCGTCGAAGGGTGGCGCAGCCTCCCCGCCGCCGATCAGAAGATTGTCATGCTCGCGGGCGGCGCGGAGAGCGTCGATGCGCAGCTCGTGGAGTCGATCGTCGCACGAGCCAAACCGCCGGCGGCGGCCTGTGAGAAAATGGTCGAGCCCGGGCGGTACGATCTCCCAACGTCCATCACCGAAGCCCTGGGGCGAGCGCACCCGCTCGATATCGACCGCTGGGCGACGACCACGGCCCTCGACCGGTATGTGCTCGTCCGTTTGCGAACCGACGGCGAGG
>JANXMC010000040.1 GCA_025354825.1 Myxococcales bacterium | reverse complement strand
TGGACGCGATGTCGGTCCTCGTCGTCGCCTGGATGTGGACGAAGATGTCCGCGGCCGCGGGCGGGCGCAGCGACGACTTCGCCCTCGGGATTCACCAGGCCGCCCGCTACTGGGTGGCGACCGAGATCCCCCGCATCGCGCAGCTCGCGAGCCTGTGCGAGAGCGGCGAGCGAAGCTTCGTCGATCTCAAAGCCGAGTGGCTTTGACGTGACGTGGCTTCGGCCGATGGCCACGGTGAAAGGGTGACGCGGCCTTCGAGGACGGCCGTTTGACACCGCACGAGGGGCGAACAAACATCGGGTCATGACGCTCGCTTCGCTCCTCGTGCTTCTTCTCGTCGCCGGCGTCTGTGGCTCCGTGGGCGGCGCCATCGTCGGCTCGTCGCGTACAGGATGCCTCGGCTCCATCGCACTCGGGTTCATCGGCGCGCTCCTCGGCATGTGGCTCTCGAGGCAGCTCCATCTGCCCGAGCTCGTGATGGTGAACATCGGAGGCGAGCGCTTCCCGATCGTCTGGTCGATCGCCGGCTCGGCGATCTTCGTCGGCGTCCTCGGCATCTTCTCGCGGCGCCGTTAACGAGACCGAGAGGCGCGCGCGGGCGGCCACGCCCTCGTGGCGCCACGGCCACACAGGCGTTGGGTACGACGCGAAAGAGGCCGTGATTTCCCGTGTGGGCGAAGTCGGCACGGGAGCTGCGATGAACGCGCGGCATGCTCACCCGACGTCGCCGCGTCCTCACCTCCACTGCCTCCGTCGCATTCGTCGCCCTCGCGTGTACGGGCGTTGCGCCTCGCCGCGCATCGGCCGAGAGCGCGCCCGTCGCACCGGTGTCGGCCTCACCTTCCGCGCCGCCTCGCATCGAGGTCGCCTTCGTGCTCGATGCGACCGGCTCGATGGGCTCGTACATCGCCCAGGCCCGCGCGCGCATTCGCGCCATCGCGAAAGAGCTCGCGACCGGAACACCGACGCCCGACGTGCGGTTCGCGTTGGTCGCGTACCGCGATCACGGCGAAGCGTTCGTCACGAAGATCACGCCGTTCACGGCCGACATCGAGGTCATGGGAAAGGCCCTCGACGGGACGTCGGCCGAAGGCGGCGGCGACACGCCCGAGTCGGTGCTCGAAGGGCTCGACGACGCCGTTCGGAAGCTTGCGTGGACACCGCCCGCCGACCTCGGCGTGGTGCGCCTCGTCTATCTCGTGGGGGACGCGCCGCCGAAGATTTACCCCGACACGCCGAGCGAGGCGTCCATCGCTTCCGAAGCGCGCGCGCGTCGCATCGCGATTCACGGCGTCGTCTGCGGCAGCGGCGATTCGGCCGTCGAGCCTGCCTTCGAAGCCGTCGCGCGGCACACCGAAGGGCGCATTTTCCGCCTCGACGACGGCGGTCGCCACCGCGGCGGCATCGACGACGGACGCGGCGCTGCGAGCCTCGCGTCGGCGCTCACCGGCGCGACGAAAGCGTACTCGTCGTCCATCGGCGTGAGCTTCGACGCGGGCGCGCCGGCGGTCGCGACGACGCCCCTGGCCGTTGCCGACGGCGCCGTGAAAACGAGCGGCCTCCGGGGCGGACACGCACGCTGGGTGCGCAACGCCGACACGCTGGCCGATCTTTGGGCGGCCCACGTGAGCCTCACCCCCGCGGCGATGCGGCCACCGATGCCGAGCGTCGACTTCACCAAGAGCCATCTGCTCGTCCTCGGTGGAGGTGGCGGCAACGCCGATGAGCGACTCGCGCTCGACGGCGTCGTGGCGACGTCGACGGGTCGCGCAGCGCGCGTACACGCCGCAAAGGATGGCGCGGGCGCGGGGGCACTCGAGAGAGGCGTGACGTTCGTTCTCGTGCCGGTGGCGACGACAGAAGGGGGCGCGCAATGAATTACATGCACTGTACACGTACACATCGAGCCGCTCTTTTTGCCCTCCTGCTCGCGTCCACGAGCGGCTGCGGGAGCCGCGCGAGCACCGAGGCGAAGTCGAAGGCGATGGCCAACGCCGACACCGCGGAGACGCTCGCGCCGTTCGTCGCGCCCGAGCCCACCGCCGCCCTCGCGAAGGGGCCCCCGCGCGACGTGGGCACCGTGCGCCACGCCTACTGCCAGGCGCGCGTTTCGATCACGAACGACGTGGCGCGCACCGTCGTAACCGATGTCTTCGTCAACGACAGCGAGACGAGCACAGCGCTGACCTATCGGTTTCCACTGCCGAACGATGCAACCGTGGCGGGCCTCGCCGACTACCGCGATGGGCAGCGGATGGAGGCGACGATCGGCGGCCGCGAAGAGGCGCGTAAGAAGCTCGACGAGGCTGCAGCGAAGGGCGAGAGCGCGGGGCTCGCCGAGGCCGATGGCGCGATGGGGTTCCGCATGGCGCTCACGCCGCTCACTCCCCACGAGACCCGGCGCGTCGAGCTTACCTATGTGCAGAGCCTCCACGCGCTCGGCGGCGAGCGGACGTTCGTCTACCCCGCCGGCTACTCGGGGAGCGTGCCCGCAGGCATTTTCGAGCTCGATCTCGCGCTGACGGCGACGACGCCCCTCGCGTCGGTCGCCGACGTGAGCCCGGTCGACGCGCGCTTCGCACAGACGTCGAAGCTCCGTGCGCGAGGCGCGGTCGAACGCGTGGGCGCGCCGCTGGAGCACGACTTCGTCGCGCGATGGTCGGAGTCGACGGAGCCCGTCGAGCTGGCCGTGCGAGCGGTACCGGGGAGCGCCCTCTCGAATGCCGGTGCGGGCGCCGACGCCGGCGCCGTCGAGCCCGGTTTCGTCGAGGCGCGCTTCGCCTTCACGCGTGACCCGAAGCCCGAAGCCGCGCCGCCACGCGACATCGTCTTCGTCGTCGACGCGTCGCTGTCGATGGCTGGCGACGCGTTCGAGAAGGCCCGCGACGTCGTCGTGCAGTCGCTCAAGAACGTGGGGCAAAAAGACCGCATCGCCCTCGTCACCTTCGACGCCGTCGTGCGGTCGGGAAGCGCCCTGGAGCCCGCGACGGACGTCGTGAAGGCGCGCCTCGAGGGGGAGCTCCGCGCGATTCGTGCGAGCGGTGCGTCGAACCTCGATGCCGCGGTCGATCGCGCCCACGCGCTGCTCGCCGAGAGCGCGCACCCGGTGCTCGTTCTCGCAACCGACGGCCAGCCAACGGTCGGCGAGGAGCTCGACACGCTCACACCGGCCACGAAGCCGGCCGAATTTGCGAGCAGCCAGGTCTTCGTCGCCCTCTTCAACTATCCCTCGCGTCAGAAGCCCCTCGAAGCGCTCTTTCCCGCGGTGACGAGCGTCTACGTGCCGAGCGGCGCCGCCGCCGATGCGGCGGTGCACAAGCTCGCGCAGCTCGCCACGGCCGACACGATGCGCGATCTGCACATCGTCGTCGAAGGGGCCGAAGAGGCGACGCAGCACGGTCGCGTCCCCGCGCAGCTCGCCATGGGCGACGGCGTGCGCATCGCATTCCGCGCCAAGGGGGCCGTGACGGTGCGCGTGACCGGCACGCTCCACGGCGCGCCGATGACGCTGACGAAGCACGTCGACGTGGGCGCCCTGGCGCAGACGCGCGTCGTCGACGGGGCGCCGATGGATCCGCTGCCGATGGAGTGGGCGCGTCTGCGCATCGCCGATCTCGAGACGACTTACCGCGAAGGTCACGACGAGAATGTGAAGCGCGAGATCACCGCGCTAGGAACGACGTTTCATCTCGTGTCGTCAATGACGAGCCTGGTGGCGACGAGCGACTCGCTGTCGCCGGATCACATCATGCCGGGCGATCCGGAGATTCGCGTGAAGGCGCCGAAGAGCGCCGACAGCGTGCGTGCCGTGTTGCCGTGGGGCGAGATCGTCGCGTGCGAATGGCTCGACGACGAGAAGGTCTGGTTCGGCCGCTTCCTCGTGCCTCGCAGCATCGGCGACGGCCTCTACCGCGTACGCGTTTTCGTGGAGGCGCAGGGGGTGACTGCGCTCAAGACCACGCTTCCGTTCGTCGTCGACAGCCGCGCGCCGGATCTCGCGCTGACCGCGACGCGAGAAGGAAATCTCGTGCACCTCCACGCGACACCGATCATGATCGCGACCAGCCGGGGGGATCGCCACGCGCGCCTTCGCAACGACGCGGCCGATGTGAAGAGCGTGGTCGTCCGCCTGGGCGAAACGACGGTTCACTTGGAACGCCGCGACGGCGAGACCGACTGGAACGCCGTCGTGCCCGTGGATGTCGCGGCGGCGAACCGAAGCGCGCAGCTGATTGCGACGGATTACGCTCGTAATACGAAAACGACGGACGTCGCGCTCACGGTGGCGCGGTGACGTGGCGGGCAGCTCCCGGCGTTCTCGCATTCGCGTCGAGCGTCGCCTTCGCGTTCTCGGCATCGGCGGCTGGGCCGGCTTCCACCGAATGCTTCTTTGAAAAGGCGGCGCCTCGCGAGACTGTGACCACACGTGCCGGCGTCCCCATCGCGCTCGTCGGCTCGCAGGTGCGCTTTGGCGATCGGCTCGTGAACCGATGCAACAGCCTGCCCGATGGCCATCCGGTGGCGGTCACACCGTTTCGCGACGGCGTTGCCATCGCCTTTCGCGACGGCGATCTCTACGCCGCCACGCCGAAGGACGACGGCGTCGCGTTTGAAAAGCTCGCCGCCGCAGACGTTCGCGGCGACGCAGCACGCGCCCTCGACGCAGGCCGCCGTGCCCTCGTCGCGCACGGGCCTATCTCTGTCGAGGGGGCTCCGAAGAGCCCCCCGCGCGATACCGCGGGCGCGCTTCCGTCGCAGCACGTCACCGCCCTCGCCGTGCACGCCGAACGCCTCGTCGTCGGCACCTTCGACCGTGGGCTCTTCACCCTCGACGCTGCCGGCGAGCCCCACGAAATCGTCGGCGCACCGCGCCACGTGAACGCGCTTCTCTCCACGCGCGCGGGGCTCTTCATCGGCACGACGCGCGGCCTCTTCGTCGCCTCCGCGCTCGGCGGGTCGCCCCCCGCGCGCGTGGCTCTCGACATTCCCGACCCGCATGTGAACGGCATGGCCGAGGGGCGCGACGGCACCGTCTGGCTCGCCACGAGCAGCGGCCTCGTGGGCGTGCGCATCGGCGACGGATCGCCGCGCGTTCTCGGCGTGCGCGACGGCCTCCCCTCGCCGCTCGTCTACGCCGTCACCGAGGCGGCCGACGGCGCGCTCTGGGTCGGCACGGCCCACGGCGTTGCGCGCCTTCGCAAAGGCGAAGCGACGGTGATCTTCGGCGTAGAAAACGGCAAGCTCCCCCACGACTGGATCACCGCGCTTTTGGCCGATGGGAACGGCGTCTTTGCAGGGACATACAACGCCGGCGTGGTGCGCCTCGACCCCGACGGCAGCGCCCACGCCGAGTCGCGCTTTCGCGGCGCGTGGATTAACCCCAACGGCCTTGCGCGGCTGCCCGGAAGCCTTGGGGTTGTCGCGTCAACCCTCGGCGGTGGGCTCGTCGCGCGGGACCCGAGCCAGGCGAGCGGCACGCCCCTCCCCGACGACGACGTTACGGCCGCCGTGATCTTCGAAGGCGCGATGTGGATCGGGACGCGCGCCGGAATCGCTCGTCGCCCGCTCTGACGTCTCCGCCGACCCTGCGCCCCCGTCGCGTCTCGCAGTCGACCGATCGGTTGACCGCGTTCCAGATAGCCTCTACCCGTGCGGGATGCTCTCTCGTCGGCTTCGGCTCGCTGCGGTTTCGCTCATGGTGCTGGCGCCCATCGCCTCGTCGGCCTGCGGCGATGCAATGCCCGCGGCGACGCACTTCGAGCGCGCGGGGCAAGCGGTCGTCACGACGCCGACGGTCGACGGCTTCACGGTCGTTCTCGCCGACGGCGCTTCGCGCGAGCCGCTCCCCGGCGAGATTGGTCGCCACGGCAACGTCGCCCTCGTAAGTGCTCGGGGCGCATCGCCGAGGCTCGCCCGCGAGCTCGCCCAAGCCGGACGCGTGTACCCGACCTACCGCGTCGCCGGGTCGGTTAAGGCGCGCTACGTCACGCCGTACCTCTACGCGCGGCCGGCCTCGGGGACGTCGCCCCAGGCGCTCGATGCGTGGCTCGCGCGGAACGGCCTGGAGCTCGTCTCCCATCTCTATCTCGACGACTGGGTTTACGTGCGAACGGAGAAGAACCCCATCGACGTCGCGCGCGCTCTTGTCGCCACGGGCGAAGCGACGGCGAGCGAGCCGAGCTTTTTCGTGGGGACGAAGCTTCACGGTCTCGCGCCGACGATACCGAACGATCCGTACTTCGCAGAAGAGTGGCAACTCCACAACAACGGTCCGTTCACATCGACCGACGGGAAAGGGGTCATCACGGGGGGCGATCATGCCCATATCGCCGAAGCGTGGGCCCTCCTCGCGCGCCTTGGAAAAGCGGCGAGCGCCTCGGTGATCGGTGAAAACGTGCGCCTCGGAATCATCGACGACGGTTTCGACCTCGCCCACGAAGACCTCGCGAGCAAGTTCGTCGCATCGAAGAACTTCGGCGGCGCGGTCGAAGTCGGCAATCTGTTCAGCGCGACGACACCGAAGGACTTCCACGGCACGCTCGTGACCGGCATTGCCGCGGCCGTCGCCGGAAACGGCGTTGGGATTGCGGGCGCATGCCCCGGCTGCAAGCTCATTGGCGCGCGTATGGGGACGGATACGCCTTCAGGAATGACGCCCGATCAGTATTACGATCAGATTTTCACATGGGTGATGGCGCAGAATCCCGACGTCATCAACTGCAGCTGGGGGCCGGACGACACCGTTGCAACGTCGTATTACGACGCCCTCATCGAGCGCATCACCACGACCGGCCGCGGCGGTAAGGGGACGTCCATCGTCTTCGCGTCGGGGAACGACGGCGCCGATTTCGCGTGGAATGCTCTCGCGAGCAATCCGAAAAGCATCAGCGTCGGCGCGAGCGACAGCACGGGGAAACGGCGCTCGTTCAGCAACTTCGGCGCAGGGCTCGATCTCGTCGCGCCCACCAGTGGCGCCGAGAAGTCCGGTATCGGGATCACGACGTACACCGATCGCATTTGGTCGACGGACAACTACGTCCGCCCCGCATGCCTTGCGCCGGGCGCCACGCCAACGAGCTCGTGCAGCGACGCCGCAGGATGGACGCCGACGTCGCCCCAAGCCGGCGGCGACAAATGGGTTGGGATGTATTCGTTCCGCTTTTCGCACACCTCGGCGGCCGCTCCGGTCGTCTCCGGCGTCGTCGGAGTGATGCTCCACGCGAACCCGAATTTGTCGGCTTCGCAGGTACAGTCGATCCTTCAACAGACGGCCGACGAGGTCTCCCCCGCCGACGCAAGCTACGGCGCCAACGGCTTCAGCACGACCTACGGCTACGGCCGCGTGAATGCGCTCCGCGCGGTGGCGGCGGCCTATGAGATTGGCGGCGGCGTCCTCGACGTGACGACGAAGAGTGACATCGACACCGCGTCGCCGTGCACGCGCGCGAGCTGCGGCGGCGCCATCGACGCAGGCGCCCCCGCCACGGTGCCCGACGCCAGCAGCGGAGGCGGCAGCGGCAGCGGCGGCGCAACGTCCGCCGGCGGAAGCAGCGGCAGCGGCGGCGCAACGTCCGCCGGCGGAAGCAGCGGCAGCGGCGGCACGACGACGACGGGCGGAACCGCTGATGGCGAAGGCGAAACATCGACCGACGGCCCGAGCGACCCTTCGCCTGCCGCGTCGTCGGGGTGCGCGATCGCGGCCACGCCCGCTCGGCCTTCGATGCCGTTCGCTGTCGTCCTCGCTACGGTTCTGATCGCATCTCGACGCCGTCGCCGCGTTTGCGCACGGAGCGGGCTCGCCGCAGAGCTGCCTCGCCTACTTCGCGAGAACGCGCACGATTCAGAACGCCGGCGGCTCGAAGGGGGGCGCAAATAACGATGCCGACGTGCGCATTCTCGCAACGGCCGGCCCGATTCCGCCCGACGCGAGAGTCGTCTCGAAGCGCCTCGACGAGTCACGCACGCGGCGCCTCGCCGACGCCCTCATACGCATTGCCCTCGCGCGGAATCGTCACGCGCCTCTTCTCGGGCGAAGGCTTTTTACATTAGATTAGATCGCAGTACGAGCCGCTTCGAAAGCTCCTTCAGAGCGGTCGCAAAGGGAGCTACGCACCTCCCGTGGCTTAGCTTTGGCCTATCTGGGCGTGGGCGCAGGCGCGGGCGCATTCTCGGTGCGCGACGTCTCGGGAGAGCGCGCGCGGAACCACTCGGCGATGCCCGTCATGTTGGGTTCGAAGTCGCCCGGCACCGACACGTTCAGCGCGCCCGCTCGCTCGCCCGTGCGGTTCTCGAAATCGTGGGGCGCGCCACCGGGCGCGATGACGAGCGAGCCTTTCGGCGCATCGATCCACTTGCCGCCGACGAAGAAGCTCATCGTACCTTCGAGCACGAAGAACACGTCGTCCTCCTCGTGCTGATGGGCGCCCGGCCCGCGCGTATACGGATCGAGCCACCACTCGGAGATCGAATACTTCCCGCGGGTCTCGTCGCCGTCGGCTTTGAAAACAGCCTCGAGCGGCCCCATCGGGTAGGCGCGCCCGGCTCCGGGAGCCACGACGACGGGAGCGCGCGGAGTCGGGTCCGTCATGGGAGCGAGATTATCCGCACAAAGAAAAGGCCGCCAGTGCTCGGAAGAGCGCTCGCGGCCTTCGCAATAGCGATGAGCCGAGACTAGCGGCGCGGGCCGAACGAGCGACGCCGTCCGCCGCCGCTTCGCGGTGCACCCCCACCACCTCCGGCGTGCGCCGGTGCGCCCGTGCGCTCGCGCTGACCGGGTGCCGGCACCGGCTCGGGGGCCGACGCTTCGATTTGACCTTCGCTCCCCATGACCGGGAGGCGCTTGCGAATCAGGCGCTCGATGTCGGCGAGGAAGCCGCGCTCTTCGCGGTCGCACAGCGAGATCGCCTGGCCCATGGCGCCCGCGCGACCCGTGCGGCCGATGCGGTGGACGTAGCTCTCGGGGACGTTCGGAAGCTCGAAGTTGATGACGTGCGAGATGCCGTCGACGTCGATGCCGCGGGCCGCGATGTCGGTCGCGACCAGCACGCGCGTCGTACCTGCGCGGAAGCCCGCGAGGGCACGGTCACGCGCGCCTTGCGACTTGTTGCCGTGGATGGCCGCCGACTGAATGCCCGACTTCTCGAGCTGCTCCGACAGGCGGTTCGCACCGTGCTTCGTGCGCGTGAAGACGATGGCGCGCTCGACGTCGCCTTTAAGGAGCACGCGCTCCAAAACGGCCTTTTTGTCGGCCTTCGCGACGAACATGACCGACTGCGTGACGCCTTCGGCCGTGGTGACCGCGGGGGTCACGGCGACGCGAACGGGGTTGCGCAAAAGGTTCTGTGCGAGCTGCTCGATCGTCTGCGGCATGGTCGCCGAGAAGAGCAACGTTTGACGATCCTTCGGGATCGCTTGCACGACGCGACGCACGTCATTGACGAACCCCATGTCGAGCATCCGGTCCGCCTCGTCGAGGACGAAGTGGGTGATCCCCGAGAGGTCGACCACGCGCTGGTTCATCAGATCGAGAAGGCGGCCCGGCGTCGCGATGAGAATGTCGGGCGCGTTGCGAAGGGCGACCTCTTGCCGCTGCTGGCTCACGCCGCCGTACACCACGACGTTGCGGAGACCGAGATAGCGACCGTAGGCAGAGACGCGCTCGGCAATCTGCGCGGCGAGCTCACGGGTCGGCGTGAGGACGAGGGCGCGGAGGCGCCGGGGCTGAGTGCCCGGCGCGACGGGCGCCGCAGCCGCGAGGTGCTGAAGAATCGGTAGAACGAACGCGGCGGTCTTGCCGGTGCCGGTCTGTGCGCACGCGAGGACGTCGCGCCCCTCGAGCAGGTGAGGGATGACCTCGGTCTGAATCGGCGTGGGCGTGGTGTACGCGTCGTCGATGAGGGCGCGGACGATGGGCGACGCAATTTTGAGCGCCGTGAAGGGGGACGCGGCAATCGCGTCGGCCACTTCGGGGGTGAGCGGGCTGAGCCGCGGTTGGGGGACGGTCGTGGGCGACGAGCCCATTTGCTGACCGTTGCCGCCTCGGCCCGACTGCTGCTCACCGTTGGGGGACGAGCCGTTGGCGTTGGGGGAGGACGGGCGCCGATGGCGCCGGGGGGCGAAAGATCTCACGAGGTGCACACTCTTCTGGTGCGGCGGCGCCTAGACAGGCGCGTCAAAAGGGGCCGTTCCTCGCTGCCGCGGGTCGGAAAGGCCTCGACGCGACCTCGAAGGGCGCGTCATCACGGTCCACCGGCAGCGTCGCAGTCGCGCCGCCACACCCTCCACCTCGCCACGCCTCTCGTGAACGACGGAGTCGCGAACGAGCGGGGTAGCGCACGGAGCCGCGAGCGCACTCGCCGGCTGACCTATGAGCACGGGAGGAGTAGCGCGGACGCCTCGCCTGCGCAAGGACTGGACCCCAAACGTCACGCAGCACGTCAAGTCGCGAAGTCGTCGCGAAGGGCGCGCACACACGGAATTCGAAGCTCGGAGAGAGCCTCTCAGGGCACTGGCCAATGCTTCGCCGCAGCGCGCATCGTGGCGGCAATCTCGTTGAACGCCTTCGCGAACGGCGACCCCGGGCGCCAAATGAGGGCGATCGTCCGGCTCGGAACGGGCGGCGCGATGGGGCGCACCTCAAGCTGCGCGCGGCGGTTCTCGACGTTGATCGCGAGCTTGGGAAGGAGGGTAATCCCCTCGCCTGCAGCCACGATTTGCACGAGCGTCGCCAGGCTCGTGGCGCGAAAATCGTTCTCCTTCGCGCCCGCCTTGGTGCACAGCGCGAGGGCCTGCGTCCGGAAGCAGTGACCGTCGTCGAGAAGAAGGACCGACTCGCCGTCGAGAAGCGCGAGGGGGATTCGTTTGTGCTTGGCGAGCGGGTGGTGCTTCGCCATCGCGACGACGAACGGGTCGCGAAGGATCTCGGCGCTCGTGTGCTCGCCTAGGTCGGCTTCGAGCGCCACGAGCCCCGCATCGAGGCGACCCTCGGCGAGTGCACGCACCACGTCTTCCGTCTTCTCTTCGCGAAACACGAGGCGCAGCTGCGGGTACGCCTTCACGAGCGCGGGAGTCAGATCGGGCAAGAGATACGGCGCGATGGTGGGAATCACGCCGAAGCGAAACACGCCGGCGAACGGGTCGCGCACGCGGGTCGCGACCGCGAGGAGATCGTCGACCTCGACGAGGACGCGCCGCGCCCGCGTGACGATCTCGGCGCCGTCCCGCGTGACGAGGACGCGACGACGGTCGCGCTCGAAGAGCTGCACGCCGAGGACCGACTCGACCTGCTGAATCTGCGCGCTGAGCGTCGGTTGAGATACGTGGAGCTTCTCTGCGGCGCGGTGAAAACCGAGCTCGTCGGCCACGGCGACGATGTATTGCAGCTGGCGTAGCGACAGGTCGTTGGGGGTTGCCATGATAGCTCCGCCCTATCGTTCTAATCGTATCCACGTCTTTGAACAATCACCCGACCGGCCCTAGGTTGTCGCCCATGACGAACGAAACGAGTCGACACTCTGCCGCGGCGCGCGTCGTCGACGTGGCCGTCGTCGGTGCGGGAACGGCGGGAATGGCAGCGTACCGCGCCGCCGCCGAGGTCTCGAGCAACGTGGTTCTCATTCAAGACGGGGCCTACGGCACCACCTGCGCCCGCGTCGGCTGCATGCCGAGCAAACTGCTCATCGCCGCGGCCGAAGCCGCGCACCACGCCCGCCACGCCGACGGCTTCGGGGTCTTCGCGAAGGTCGACGTCGATCCGCGGGCCGTGATGAGCAGGCTCTTGCGCGAACGCGACCGCTTCGTCGGATTCGTCCTCGACAGCGTCGATCGAATCCCCGAAGAGCACCGCATGATCGGCCGCGCGCGCTTCGTCTCGCCCGGCGTCCTCGACGTCGACGGCGTTCGCGTGGAGGCCCGCTCGATCGTTCTCGCCACCGGCTCGTCGCCCGTCGTGCCGCCTATGTTCGAAGCTGTGCGCGCAAGGCTCGTCGTCAACGACGACGTCTTCGCGTGGACGACGCTCCCCACGTCCGTCGCCGTCTTCGGCGCGGGCGTGATTGGCATCGAGCTTGGGCAAGCGCTCGCGCGCCTCGGCGTGCGTGTTCACGTCTTCGGCCGCGGCGGCACTGTAGGTCCGCTGACGGATCCGGACGTGCGCGCCGTCGCCAACGAGGCGTTTCGCGAAGAGCTCGCGTTCGAGCCGAATTCGAACGTTTCGAAGGTCTCCCTCACGGCCGACGGCGAGCACGTCGACGTCACCTTCATGGGCGACGACGGCGCGGCGAAAACCGAAACCTTCGAGTACGTCCTCGTCGCAGCGGGCCGCAAACCGAATCTCGGCGGCCTCGCCCTCGAGAACGCCGGCGTCCCGCTCAGCGATCGCGGCAAGCCTCTCTTCGACCGCGAGACAATGCAGGTCGGCACGACCAACGTCTTCATCTCGGGAGACGCGGGGGACGACGTCCCGCTGCTGCACGAGGCCGCCGACGAAGGGAAAATAGCGGGGTACAACGCCGTGCGCTTCCCCGCGGTCACGCCGGGCGCGCGTCGGTCGCTCCTTGCGATCACGTTCTCGGATCCGCAGCTTGCCGTCGTCGGCGACACGTTCGCGGGGCTCACGGCCAAAGGGCCGTTCGTCACGGGCGAGATCAACTTCAACGACCAAGGGCGCAGCCGCGTGATGCGCGAGAACCGAGGCCTCGCCCACGTCTATGCCGATCCGGCGACGGGGCGCTTTCTCGGCGCCGAGATGGCCGGACCGCGCGCCGAGCACATCGCGCATCTCCTCGCCTGGGCGCATCAGCAGAAGCTCACCATCGACCAAATGCTCGCGATGCCGTTTTACCACCCGGTCATCGAAGAAGGTATTCGCACGGCCCTTCGCGACGCGAGCGCGAAGCTCGCAGAGGCCGCCAAGGTCGCGGCAAACGCGAAGATCGACTAACCGTTCCCCCCAATTCCCGAATTCGATTTCTCGAATTCCAAAGCGTCATCAAACCGTTCATCGAAAGATTGGAAACACCATGTTGAAGAACATCGAAGGCCAGAAGATCCCGGACGTAACCTTCCGCACGCGCACCGAGAACGCGTGGAAAGACGTGACCACGAAGGACCTCTTCGCCGGCAAGAAAGTCGTCGTCTTCGCGCTCCCGGGCGCGTTCACGCCCACGTGCTCCAGCAGCCACGTTCCGCGTTACAACGAGCTTCTCCCCGCGTTCAAAGCCCGCGGCGTCGACAGCGTCGTGTGCCTCTCGGTCAACGACGCATTCGTCATGAACTCGTGGGCCAAGGATCAGAACGCCGAAGACATCACGTTCATCCCCGACGGCAACGGCGAGCTCACCAAGGCGCTCGGCATGCTCGTCGACAAGACGGCCATCGGCTTCGGCCCGCGCTCGTGGCGCTACTCGATGCTCGTCGACGACGGGACGATCAAGAAGATGTTCATCGAGCGCGAGATCGACGGCGACCCGTTCGAGGTCTCCGACGCCGACACGATGCTCAAGTTCCTCGATCCGTCCGCCAAGCCGCCGACGGATGTTCTCCTCTTCACGAAGCCCGGTTGCAGCTACTGCGCGAAGGCGAAGGCGCTCCTCGGCCAGCGCGGTTGGTCCTACGACGAAGTCCCCGCCTCCCCCCGCCGTCTGCGCGCCGTGAGCGGCAAGACGTCGACGCCGCAGGTCTTCATCGACGGCAAGTACATCGGCGGCGCCGACGAGCTCGAAGTCTTTCTGAAGAGCATCTGAAACGCACGCTCGCCGGCCTGCGTCGTTGATGCAGGTCGATGAGCAACAGCGCGACCCCGGAGGGCATCCGATAGCGTGACGTTCGTCACGTTGTTGGGTGCCCACTCTCTTTTACGAGGTTTCCCCATGATCGACCTTCACGTCTGGCCGACGCCGAATGGCTACAAGATTCTGATGTTCCTCGAGGAGGCGAAGCTTCCGTACAAGAACGTGCCGGTGAACATCGGAACGGGAGCGCAGTTCGAGCCCGAGTTTCTTAAGATCGCTCCGAACAACCGTATGCCGGCGATCGTGGATCACGCGCCTGCCGAAGGGAGCGCGCCGATATCGGTCTTCGAATCGGGCGCGATCCTTTTGTACCTCGCCGAGAAGACCAAAAAGTTCATCCCGAGCAGCCTCGCGGGGCGCACCGAAGTGACGCAGTGGCTCTTCTGGCAGATGGCCGGTCTCGGGCCGATGCTCGGGCAGAATCACCACTTCAACAACTACGCGCCTGAGAAGATCCCCTACGCCATCGACCGCTACGTTCGCGAGACGGCGCGGCTCTACGCTGTGCTCAACAAGCAGCTCGCGGGGCGCGACTTCATCGCCGGCGAGTATTCGATTGCCGACATGGCCTGCTACCCGTGGATCACCGGCTACGGCGCGCAGGGGCAGAAGCTGTCCGACTTCCCCAATATCGAACGGTGGTTCAACGCCATCAAAGAGCGCCCGGGGACGATCGCCGCCTACGCGAAGGCGAAGGAGATTAACCCCGAGGGGCAGAAGCCGATGAGCGACGAGCAGAAGAAGATTCTGTTTGGACAGGCGGCTGGCACGGTGAAGTAGAGAGGCTAAATCGTTCCCGCCTTCCGCGCGCCCGGTGCCGTGAGCCTCACGAGCCATTCGGGCGCGCGTACGAGCGCGTGGCGCAGGAGGCGCATCTGCCAAGGGAACGTGTACGTGTCGTCGTGGCGCTCGATGGAGCGGGTCATGAGAGCGACCGCTTCGTCGACGTCGACGAGAAACGGCATCTTGTGATCGAGCACGTCGGTCATCGGCGTCTTCACGAAGCCCGGGCAGATGGTCATCGCGTGGACGCCGGTCCCGTGGAGCTCCATTCGTAAGCCGTCCATGAACGCGATGACGGCGCCCTTCGATGCCGAGTAGGCGACGCGCCCGGGGAGCGCGCGGTGGCCCGCCATCGAGCTCACGGCGACGAGCACGCCGCTCTTCTGCGCGATCATCGTAGGCACGAATGGGATAATCGTGTTTGTAACGCCGATAACGTTAATTTGCATAAGCTTCGCGACCGACGACGCGTCCCCTTCGCGCAGCGCGCTGGGGATGCCGACGCCCGCGTTCGCAACGACGAGGTCGGCACCGCCCGCGGCGTCCGCGAAGGCCAACGCAGCCTTCTTGATCGCCTCGGTGTCGGCCACGTCGGCCGCGTAGACGTGCACCGTAGCGCCGCGTCCCCGAAGCTCTTTTGCAAGCTCTTCGAGCTTCACCGCGCCACGGGCCACGAGCCCCAGCGTGAGCGACGCGCCACCCGCCGCGGCCTTCGCGGCATAAGCGCGCGCCATCGCCGCGCCGATACCGCTCGACGCGCCCGTCAGGAACACACGATTCGATTTCATGACGGGCACTGTACGCTGATCACGATCGCGACTGTATGTCTCTCCCGCGCGTCACTGAAGCATCGTCCACGACGTCTTTCGCATGACTTCGAGGTGGAAGTGATTCCGGTGCTCGGCATTGTGATTGGGCGTGAGGATTTGATGAAACGTCTTCTCGTCGGCGATGTCGCAGAGCAGACCGCGAAGCTCCGACGTCGACGAATCGCTCGTAGGTTCGTCGTGCCGTCGCACGCCGTCGCCGCCGCAGGTGCGGCCGCCGATGTGGCCGTGGAAGTCGCGGAGCACCTCGAGGCGCGTGCCGTCGTCTTTCACGAAGGCGGCGACGTCGATGGCGAGCCCGGCGACGTGGTGCCTCGGAAATCCGTGGGCAGGGATCGGCGCGTCGCCGCGGTAGATTCCCATGTGAACGACCTCGCGCACACCACGCGCGGCGAGCATCTCGGCGAGATCGTCGAGCGCCAGCACGAGCCTGCAGTCGAGCACCTCGCGGCGGGCGCTCGTATCCCAATCGACGTGATCGCCGTGGAACAAAACGCCATGGAGCGCGCCCGTCAGGCGAACTGGCGCATCGACCCCACGAGCGGCTCCGGCGGGCGCGTACGGAATGGCACGCGCGTCGAGCTCCGTGCCGCACTGCTCGGTGGTGAAGTTGCCATAGGTCCGTCCGGGGAAGCGATCCACCGAGACACTCGCCCGCGCCACCATCGCAGGGCCGACGTCGTACGCCGCGGCCAACGCGAGCGCCGCGTGCTCTCCACGCCCTTCGCGATAGGCACTCACGTCCGACGATGGCATCGACGCGGCTTCGGCTTCACCGACAGCGGGCTCCGAGGTCGATGCCGCCACGACGGCGAGGACCATGAACCCCCCACGGATCCATGAGGTTGTGCGCTTCATGGCAAGCCGTACTTCAAGAACGGGTCCATGATTCGAACGGTGCTCGAATAGACGAGCAATGTTAGAAGCTTAGATTCGTATTCACGATCCGGACGGACACGTCCATGCGTGCACTTTGCAGCCGATGGTCCTCACATCGAGGACGCGCGTCCTCACGTGGGCGATCCATGCATTTTAATTGGATCTCCTGCGAGATCGCGGGCGCCCCATTTCCGATACGATCGCCTACGTGCAACGCGAACGATTCGCCGAGTCGCTCTCCGTGCGCACGCGCAACCGTTACGTCGTCGCGCTCGGACTCGCGCCGGCGCTGGTGGGGGTCGTCGCCGCCTTCGAAACGATTCTCACGGGCGGTCCCGAGCCCGGCGGCGCGGTGCCGATGGCGCGGTTCCTTCTCGCGCTCGTCATGCTCTCGGGCATCCTCACGACGGCGCTTTTCGTGGGCAATCCAGTCCCACTTCGCAAGCAGGTGCGCGTCGTCGCCGACGGCTCTGGGCTCACGCTCGCGGGTGGCAACCTAGCCGCGGCGGCCATTCGCTCGGCGGTGCTCGTCCCCGCGCACGACGGCTCGACCCTCGTTCGCATCGAGCAGGCGTGGCGGCCGCGCATCGACATCCACGTGGGCGACGCGAACGTCGGTCGTCGCCTGCTCCACGCCCTCGGCTTCGACGCGTCGCAACGGGTCGCGCCGTTCCGCGGCACGTCGCGCATCTTCGCCAATTGGTGGCTCGGCACGCTTGGTCTCTCGGCGCTGGTGGGAGTGGCGCTCGCCGCAGCGCGCTTTTTGCCTGGAAACTGGGCGCAAAACGTCTCCTACGTCGTTCCGTTCGCGCTCCTGCTCGCGGCGTTCTCGCTTATTCCGTCGCGTATCGACGTCGGCGCAGACGGCGTCGTCGTCACCTGGCTCGGTCGCCGCCGCTTCATCGCGTGCGGCGAGATTTCGTACGTCGAAGGGTACGTCGACGGCTTCGGAAATAGCCGCATCTCGGGCGTGCGTCTCACGCTCCAATCGGGGGAGATCTATTCAATTCCGATTACCCAACAGCGTTGGCAAAACGATCGCACGTCGGCCGTCGTTCAACGGATCCGCGAAGCGATGGAGGCCCATCGTGGGGGCGCCTACGACGACGGCGCCGTGGTGGTGGGGCTCGGACGGAACGACATGAGCCTCGCGGCGTGGATTCGCGAGCTCCGCGCCATCGGCGCCGGGGCGAACGCGACGCTACGAACCGCGCCCGTCGATCCGTCGCGACTGTGGGCGCTCCTCGAAAGCCCGCGCGCGCCCATCGAAGAGCGCGCGGCAGCGGCGGTGGCGCTCAGCGCAGTGCAGGACGACGACGCGAACGCGCGGCTTCGTGTCGCCGCCGAATCCATCGCCGATCCACGCCTGCGTGTGGCCATCGAAGCGGTGGCAGGAGCCGACGACGAGGCGCTCGAAGCGGCCCTCGCGGAGATCGCTCCGGCGCGGGCGTCGTCTTCGCCGTCTTCGTCGTCTTCGTGATTATGTGATGCGCTGCAGATAGAGGCGCGCCATCGCCGTGTGGAGCGCGACGAAGTCGACCGGCTTGGCAATCACCTCGTCACCGCCGGCGGCGAGAAGCTCCGGAGAACGGTAGCGGTCTCCGTACGCGGTCACGAAAAGGATCGGCGTCGTGAGCACGGGCACCCGGCGCGCGTAGTCGGGCACGCTTGCGCGATCCACACGGCCTCGAATGAGGCGCGTGAGCTCGATGCCGTTCAAGCGCGCGCCGCGAAGCTCGATATCCATCAGGATGAGCGCAAGCTCGTTTCCACGCGCTTCGAGCAGCGCGCAAGCCTCGCGATCGTTCGATGCGCAGACGAGCTCGTACTTCTTCTCGAGGCGATACGTGGCGACGTTTCGGTTGTCGGCATCGTCCTCGACGTAGAGGACGAGCTTCCGCGCGAGCTCGGGTGCGGGCGGGCGATTGCTCCCCGAGAGCGTGGGTACCGCGACGCGCTTCATCCAGTCGGAGATCTATCCACGGCAATCCGAAGCGTAAACCCGGACCATTCGCAGCGTCTAGAGCCAGCCGGCCAGTCCCACGGACTTAGCCGCGCGCATCGCCGGGTGGCAGCTCGACCGAGAAAACGCTCCCCACGCCCTCCCGGCTCGCCACCGAGATGTGCCCACCATGAAGCTCGACGATGCTCTTCGAGATCGCGAGGCCGAGCCCCGTTCCGCCGTAGGCGCGCGTCGCGCCACCTTCGACTTGGCGGAATTTTTCGAAGATCACGTCGTGGTGCTCTTGTGCGATTCCGATCCCACGATCCCGTACGTCGATGCGCGTCGATCCGTCGGACGCTTGCGTCACGACGACATCCACTTGGGAAAGCGGCGGGCTCTCCCTCGTAATAAACGAGATCGATGAATGACCCGATGACGACGTGCTTCGTCGACGGCTGCGAGAGCGTGAGCGTGTAGGGGCTGTCCCAGAAGGTGACGACGGAGCCAAGGCAGATGAGCGTCCAGAAGAAGATGCGCGCGACGGGGCTCATGGCGCCGCGGCGAAAGTCCCACGTGAAGCGCAAATAGGCGGCGCCCGTCAGGGCGGCGCTGGCGAGCTGGGCGCGCTGAAACTGAATCCCCGTCTCGAGCGAGTGGGAGTTGTAGAGCCCCGCGCACGCGATGTCATAGGTCATGACCAGCGCGCACAGAACGGCGAACGAGAGGTTCTCTCGATGCGCGAGGCGCCGGGCCTCGTTCGTGAGGACGAAATGAAAACCGATGAACAGCAGCGCGGCATAGCCGCTGATGCCAGCCATGATCGCGACGGGGAGGGAGTACCACTGCATGACGGCGCTCACGCCATCATCGAGCGGAGTCGCAGGCGCGAGCTAGCTCGATAGCGCACCCGCGCGAAAATGACGCAAAACGAGGTACGATCGCCGCGTGAAACGCTTCCCGAGCCTCTACGTCCAGGTGCTTGTCGCCATCGCCCTCGGCGTCGTCCTCGGATGGGCACGCCCCGAATGGGGAGTGGCGATGCGCCCCCTGGGCGACGGCTTCGTAAAGCTCATCAAAATGCTTATCGGCCCCATCGTCTTCACGACCGTGGTCGTCGGCATCGCGGGAATGAAAGATCTGAAGAAGGCAGGTCGGGTCGGAGGCAAAGCCGTCCTCTGGTTCGAGCTCATGACGACCATCGCCCTCGTCATCGGCCTTGTCATGGCCCACGTGATCAAGCCCGGCGCGGGGGTGCACGCCACGGCCGCGAGCCTCGACACGTCGGTCCTCGACAAGACGCTCGCCGGTACGCGCCCCCACGGCCTCGTCGAGCACCTCCTCGCGATGATCCCCGAGAGCTTCGTCGGCGCCTTCGTCTCGGGCGACGTCTTGCAGGTGCTCGTGCTCGCGGTTCTCACGGGCGTCGCGCTCGCCGGCCTCGGCGCAAAGGCAAAAGGGCTGGTCGCGCTGCTCGAAGAGATCTCCCAAGGAGTCTTCGGAATCGTCGGCATCGTCATGCGGGTCGCGCCCATTGGCGCTTTCGGCGCGATGGCGTTCACGATTGGCAAATACGGCGTCGGCACCCTCGGAAGCCTCGCGAAGCTGATGGCCGCCTTCTACGCGACGGCGCTGCTCTTCGTCTTCGTCGTGCTCGGCACGGTTCTCCGCACGCTCGGTCTCTCGATCTTCCGCCTCGTTTCGTATCTGCGCGAAGAGCTCGTCATCGTGCTCGGTACGTCGTCCTCCGAGTCAGCGCTTCCAAGGCTGATGAACAAGCTCGAGGCCCTCGGCTGCGCGCCGTCGGTCGTTCGCCTCGTCGTCCCCACGGGCTATTCGTTCAATCTCGACGGGACGTCGATTTACCTCACGATGGCCGCGCTGTTCGTCGCCCAGGCGCTCGGCGTTCCCCTCACCCTCGGCGAAGAGCTGAGTCTTCTCGTGGTGCTGCTTCTCACCTCCAAAGGCGCGGCCGGCGTTACAGGGAGCGGCTTCGTCACGCTCGCGGCGACCCTCGCGGCGACGGGGAGCATCCCGGTGGCGGGGCTCACGTTGCTGCTCGGAATCGACCGCTTCATGTCCGAAGCGCGCGCCCTCACGAACCTAATGGGCAACGCCGTGGCGACGATCGTCGTCGCGAAGTGGGAGAAGGAGCTCGATCTCGAGAAGGCCCACGACGTACTGAATCGCAAGCACTCCCAAGCGCCCGCGGTTTAGCGCGTATTCGGCATTCGTACCCGGGCGCGATACCGAAAAACCGCCACCCTCTCGACGCCAATTACTCTAGCAAAAATAAACTCATTTTCAACGGATTGACCAACCGCGCAAAACTCCTCACGTTCCGCTCACCGCCATGGAAACTCTCGAATCCGCGCTGTCGGTGCTGGAGCTGTCGATCATTGCCGAAGAGGAAGCCCTTTTGCGCCGCGCGCAGGCCGCCCTCACGCGCGCCGCGGCGAATGCGCCCCCCACGCGATCGCGGGATCTCCTCTCGATCGATGCGCTGCGAGCCCTTCGCGACGACGCGAAGGCGGCCTCCGCCGACGATCTTCCGCCGCTGCTTCTCGAATTGAGCATTCGCCAAAGTCTCTTGGCCCGTGCCGGCGACGCGCCGCTGCCGGATGCACGCGCGCCGTACATGGCCCATTTGCGGGTCGACGAAGGGGGCGCGACGAAAGACTACTTGCTCGGGAAATGCTCGTTCCTCGAAACTGGCGCAGGCGTTCGTATCGTCGATTGGCGCGTCGCGCCGATTGCGCAAGTGTTCTACCGATACCGCGAGGGGGACGATTACGAAGAAGCGTTCCCCGGGCGCACCGCCGAGGGGAGCGTCGTCGCGCGGCGCATCACGGTGATCGCCGGCGGTGAGCTTCAGAAGATCCTGGGTGACGGCGTCGCGCTCACACGCTCGGCCGCGGGCACCTGGGCGCGCGAGGCTCACGGCGCCCCCGCATTCACACCACTGGAGGCGAGTGACGGCGCGCCGCCCGACGTCACGGCACTTCTCGATGCGGAGCAATTTGCAGCCATTTCGGCGCCGGCGGAGCAGCCGCTCGTCGTTCTCGGCAGCGCGGGGAGCGGCAAGACCACCGTCGCTCTCCACCGCCTCGCGCGAATCGCCGCTTCCGAGCCCGGGCGTTTCCCCCTAGCTTCTATGGCCGTCGTCGTCCCTGAGGAGGGGCTCGCGCGCCTCTCGCGCCGCCTCCTCATGCCGCTCGGCGTCGGCGAAACCCAAGTACGAACACTCGATACGTGGTTTCACGCCGCCGCACGTTGCGCTTTTGGCAAGGCGCTCCCGCCGATGTTCGGCGACACACCGCCCCTCGTGGCGAGCCTCAAACGGAGCCCTGCACTGTTCGATGGCCTCTGCGAGCGTCTTGGAGCGCATGCACGCGGGCGCCCTCGGCAGACGCTCATGCGCCTCCGGGCGCAGCTCGCAGACGCCTTCACCGATCGCGCATTTCTCGCGAGCGTGGTGGCGCGGTCGAGCGGTGCCCTCTCGGCGAGCGCCATCGAAGAGACCGTTCGCCACACGATGATGCAGGTCTCGGCGCCTCTCGCCAAAGAGCTACGCGCGATTACCGACGACGCGAGAAAGGTCGCCATCGACGGACTCCCGATTGGGCAAGGAACTCCCGGCGACGTGGCGGGCACGCTCGACTTCGAAGAGCTGCCGATCCTCCTGTTTTCACAACAGCTTCGAAGCCAAGGCGCGCCTCTCGGTCTGCCTACGATCTCCCATCTCGTCGTCGACGAAGCCGAAGACGTCTCCCTGTTCGAGCTCGCCGTACTTGGCAGTGCGCTCGGCGAAGGTCGCAGCGTCACGCTCGCAGGCGACGAGGCGCAGCAGACGACGTCGAGCTTCGCCGGCTTTGCCCGCTCCCTCCACGCGCTCGGCGTCGCCAACGCCACGCAATGCCGCCTCGAGGTCTCGTACCGTTGCCCGGCTCCCGTCACCGAGCTCGCACGCGCGATCCTGGGGCCGCTCGCGCCCGAAGCGCCCGCGCGTGCACCCCGAAACGGCCCGCCGGTGCAGCGTTTCGCGTTCCCGACGGAGCAGCAGTCGCAGATCTTTCTCAGCGGCGCGCTCCGCTCGCTCCTCGATCGCGAGCCCCGCGCAAGCGTTGGCGTTCTCGCGCGCGATCTCGCCGCGGCGCGCCGCATTCACGAGCTTCTGCGCGACCGGAGCGACGCGCGCCTCGTGCTTCACGGCGACTTTACCTTCGCGCCCGGCGTCGACGTGACCGACGTCGAAAGCGCGAAGGGGCTCGAGTTCGATTACGTCGTCGTTCCGGACGCCACGGCCGAGGCGTACCCCGTCACCCACGACGCGCGCCGCCGCCTTCACGTCGCCGTCACACGCACGAGCCACGCGCTCTGGCTCATCGCAGGCGGCGCGGCGACCTCGGCGCTCCTTCCACCGCTCGAGTGCTAGTCTCCGCGCGCCGTGCCCAACGACCTGACCGAAAGCCCGTTTTCGCCCCACGACCGCCCGCGCGATCTCGACGGCTTCCTTGAGAGCCTCCGCGCGATGCGCCGCGACGTCGACGAAACGCTCGGCGAAGACGACCTCGCGCACCTTCGCAAGGTCGAGCGGATCGGCCGCGCCGCCACGGCGTTGGGGCTCGCGACAGCGTGGATTGCGCCGAACCCGGTGAGCATGGCGGCGCTCTCGTTCGGCCGCTCGACGCGCTGGCTGCTGATGCATCACATCGGCCACCGCGGCTACGACAAAGTCCCCGGCGTGCCGGCGCGCTACACGAGCAAGGTCTTCGCGCGAGGCCGCCGCCGCTTCGTCGACTGGGCCGACTGGATGATCCCCGAGGCGTGGATCTACGAGCACAACGTGCTTCACCACAGCCACACCGGGGAAGATCGCGACCCCGATCTCATCGAGCGTAATGCCGAAATGCTCCGCTCGTCGGGGCTGCCCATGGCGGCGCGCTACGCGGCGATGGGCTTCCTCGGCGTCACGTGGCGCTTCTTCTACTACGCGCCAAACACGCTTAAAACGTGGCTCGTTCGCCACGACAAGGCGCCCGAAGGCGAAGAGCCGCGTCTCCACCCCGACTATTCCCGCACGCTCTGGCTGCGGTGCTATTTGCCTTACGCCCTTCTGAACTTCGGCATTTTGCCGGCGGCCTTCTTGCCCCTGGGCCCCTGGGCCGCGGCGAGTGCATTGGCAAATTCCGTGGGCGCCGAAGCGTTGACGAACCTCCACACGTTCTGCGTGGTGGGGCCGAACCATACGGGGAGCGACATTTATCGCTTCACGACGAAGCCGAAATCCCGTGGTGAAGGCATGGTTCGGCAGATCGTCGGCTCCGCCAACTACGCCTGCGGCAACGATACGATCGACCACGCGCACTTGTGGCTCAATTACCAAATCGAGCACCACATTTGGCCCGACCTGCCCATGCTTCGGTATCGGCAAATGCAGCCGGCGGTGAAGGCGCTCTGCGAGAAGCACAACGTGCCTTATCTGCAAGAGAGCGTGGTTACGCGTATTCGGAAGATGCTCGCCGTCGCCGTGGGCGCGGCGTCGATGAAGCGGTGGGCAGGGTTTGCCCCCGCCCGCACCGCGGCCCTCGACGCCGCCCAGGCGTAGCCGTCAGCCCGTTACGCGGGCCCGCTTCTCACTGTCCGCACGCGGTGTTTCGTCGCGCAAGAGGCGCCATCCAGCGATCGTGAGCGCCACGCCCCCGGCCGCTGCGGTCGTGGCGATGGCCGTCTGCGCGACGCCGCGAAGCTCGGTCCCCTCGCCTGCGACCATACCTGCGAGCGAGACGAGTAGAACGCTCGCGAGCGTCGATGCGTATCCAAGACCCGTACGTCGTCCAATCGAAATCGCCATAATGGGTAATCCTCTGCGGCGCCCCTTCAGGGGTGCGGCGCCTGACATGTGCATTCGCGTATCCGTCACTCGCGGGTGAGCGTGGCGAAGCTGTCAGATGAGAAACACCATGAGGCGCGCACGAATGCGCCCGGGCGGCGCGAGTCGCGAAGGCGCCGTGGTGAACAGCTTCTGGCGCGGCGCAACCGCGTCCACGGAGCGCCCTCGCGACGATGCCGTTCGAACGAACGAAGCCTCGGCGACGCGGCGGGTTGAATCGTGGGGACGGCGCGGCGCTTTGGCGACTTCGGACGGACGCGGAAGAAGCACGCGGTCCGCTTCGGCGCGCGGACCCGTATGAATCTGCGGCGTCTGCGCGACGTGCGCGAGCGCCACCACCACGGCGTGGGGCGCGTCGGCGCGGTAGCTCGCCGCGAGAACGGTGAGCGCCGTGAGAAGCGCGAAAAAGGCTCGAAACGTGAGGGACCGCAACGCTTAGTCCTCACGCCCGGGCGGCTGCGCGGTCGCCGCTTCGACGGTGTCGAGAACGACGTCGACCGTCGATCCGACGACCTGGTTCACGAGGCGGATCATCGCGTAGACGCCCGCCACCGACGCGTCGTGCACCGCATGAATCGCACGGGCAGAGTCGGCGATCGGCGGGATTCTCTCGGCCACGAAGAACGAGCGGTCCGCCGTCGCTAGGTGCACGCGCTCGACGGCGGACGCCCCTTCGCGAACGACGTCCTGAACGATCGCCTTGAGGCCACGCCAACGCTTCATCGAGGTGCTCCCCTCGTGTTCGCGCTTGCCGCTCATGCGCTCTCCCTGAACCACTCGCGAAGCTGCGTGTAAACGTCGGGATGGTGCGCCATCGCCAAATGGCCAATGCCCGAGAGCACCTTGACATGCCCCGGCGGAAAGGCCGCGTTGGCCGTCACGTCCTTCTCGGCGAACGTGCCGCTCGTCACCGGCACGAGCGAATCGCCGAAAATTGCGCCGAGCCGCGGGTCGTCGTGGAGCGAGCCCGCGATGAGATAGTGCGCGATTTCCGGCAAAAGCGGCACCGGATGGGCAGGATCGCGAAGCCCGAAAACGTGGCGCCGACGGGCGCGATCCTCGTGGCGTACGTCGCCATCGCCGAGATCTTTTACGCCGTCGCTTCGGAGATTCGCGATATCGGCGATGAGCCGCGTGTACGGATCGGGAAGCGCGTGGAGGATCTTCGCGACCACCCGCCCCGCGCGCTCGAGGGGCGCACCGAGATGCGGCGTCGCCACGTAAAACGAGCGACGCACGCGAGCGAGCCACGCGAGCGAATCCATCGCGGCGACGTGGCACGCGCTGCGAACGACGAGGCCGCCCATGCTGTAGGCAATAGGCACGATCTCGTCGACCTTCACGGGATAGGCATTCACGAGAGCATCGAGCATCGTGGCCAGTGCGAGCCCGTTGTCGGGAATGGCAAGTCCCGTGTTGTAGCGGACGTAAACGGGTGTCACGCCAAAGTCGCGCGCGAGCGCTTTTCCGTAGTCGTCGCCGTCTTTCATTTCCCAGACGCCTTCGGTGCACATGACGCCGTGAACGAGCAGCGCGATGCGCGACGTCGCGGTGGGGAACGCTTTGGCGAGGGCGCGAGGCGTCAGTGCGACCGGCTCGCCACTTTGGAAGATGCCCATCTCGGTCGCCAGGCCGTTCGACGTCCGCGCGAGGTAGTCGCC